>NZ_QWLJ01000043.1 GCF_009917385.1 Roseburia sp. 1XD42-34
ATTGATTTTTTTCAACAAAAATCTTGATTTTTTCTCAAAAACGCTTATAATAAGGTTTGTGCCTATTTTTTAGCACACAACGACAGAAACTTTGTCTGGTAGTAATGGCGGAGAGGTCACACCTGTTCCCATGCCGAACACAGAAGTTAAGCTCTCCAGCGCCGATGGTAGTTGGGGCTTTGCCCCTGCAAGAGTAGGACGCCGCCAGGCATTGTAATTCTAATTGGTATCATTCCACAGTAGCTCAGTGGTAGAGCAATCGGCTGTTAACCGATCGGTCGTAGGTTCGAATCCTACCTGTGGAGCCAATGGAGAGCTGTCCGAGTGGCCGAAGGAGCACGATTGGAAATCGTGTAGGCCGTTACCGCGGCCTCGAGGGTTCGAATCCCTCGCTCTCCGCCACTATTATGTAAATTTCATATTGGCCCGTTGGTCAAGCGGTTAAGACACCGCCCTTTCACGGCGGTAACACGGGTTCGAATCCCGTACGGGTCACCATTTCAGGAGGATTAGCTCAGCTGGGAGAGCACTTGCCTTACAAGCAAGGGGTCGCAGGTTCGAGCCCTGCATCCTCCACCAGTAGGGAATAGTCTAAAACGCTTGAAACTTCATTTTGTATCTTATATACTGTCTTATAGGCGGTTTAGTGGATATAATTATATCGCGGGGTGGAGCAGTCTGGTAGCTCGTTGGGCTCATAACCCAAAGGTCGTAGGTTCAAATCCTGCCCCCGCAACCAATCTTATTATAAGATAGATGTTTTGGTCCGGTAGTTCAGTTGGTTAGAATGCCTGCCTGTCACGCAGGAGGTCGCGGGTTCGAGTCCCGTCCGGACCGCCACTTTAAAATGAGTTTGACTTTTATACATAAAACAAATGGCTCGATAGCTCAGTCGGTAGAGCAAGGGACTGAAAATCCCTGTGTCGGCGGTTCGATTCCGTCTCGAGCCACCATTTTTGTTTCAACATAGTGGAGGGGTAGCGAAGTGGCTAAACGCGGCGGACTGTAAATCCGCTCCCTCAGGGTTCGGGAGTTCGAATCTCTCCCCCTCCACCATTTTTTGCATATAGGGGTATAGTTTAATGGTAAAACGAAGGTCTCCAAAACCTTTGATGTGGGTTCGATTCCTACTACCCCTGCCAACTAAATATGGCGGCCGTGGCGAAGTGGTTAACGCACCGGATTGTGGCTCCGGCATACGTGGGTTCGATCCCCACCGGTCGCCCTTTTTGTATATTGGGCCATAGCCAAGCGGTAAGGCATCGGGTTTTGATCCCGTGTACCCTAGGTTCGAATCCTAGTGGCCCAGCCATTAAGCGGAAGTAGTTCAGTGGTAGAACACCACCTTGCCAAGGTGGGGGTCGCGGGTTCGAATCCCGTCTTCCGCTCCAATTCTATATTTAATGGCGGTATAGCCAAGTGGTAAGGCAGAGGTCTGCAAAACCTTTATCACCGGTTCAAATCCGGTTACCGCCTCCAATATACTATGCCGGTGTGGCGGAATTGGCAGACGCGCGGGATTCAAAATCCCGTTCCCTCTTTGGGAGTGTCGGTTCGACCCCGACCACCGGTATTTTTAATGTTGATATGACGATGTTCTAACTGAGTTTATTCGTTAGGATTTCGTTTTTTTTGCGTTGTATATAACATAGTACGTGCAAAATATTCAGTAAATTATTACAATTCCTTGAGTGGCAATCCATTAGTAAAAAGTATTGAGATGTATAATTATAAAACAAGTAACAAGCCTAAAAATGCTTATGATCGATTGGTTTACATAATAACTGCAGATCAAGACAGAAATGCAATTATTAGGTTTTTGGATAATGTGAAAAAGACTAAAATAACTATTAGTGAGGAGGCAGGCCATTGATAGAACTAAGAAGTGATACTTTTACATTACCTTCAAGAGAAATGCTCGAATCTATATTAGAAACAAAGTTGGGTGATAATGTTTACAATGAAGATACAGCGAAGAAAGTGATATTTTCATATATGAAGCTGGCGGGGCGTCTGGAAGTGGTGGTGTTATTTATGAACCAATTACAACAAATGAAAAAGGTGAAATGGATTTAGCAAAAATAGAAGCAAAATTAAACCTTGATTTTTCCGATCCACAATATGCTAAAGAAACCCCTCACAATAGAATGGGAGGGATACACTTTTTTTTAGAATATCTAAAGGAATTGTATAGTATCTCAAGGAGATTTGGTGTACTTATACATATGGATGGGGCTAGAATTTTTAATGCAGCAATTTCTTTAGATATTGAAGCTTCAGAAATAAGTCAGTATGCTGATTCAATACAATTTTGTTTGTCAAAAGGGCTTGGTGCACCTATAGGGTCTCTTGTAGTGGGAAAAAAGAAGTTCATTAATAAAATATATTATCATAGAAAAATGTTGGCAGGGGGAATGAGGCAATCTGGTATTATTGCTGCTCCAGGAATCTATGCATTAAATAATAGAATTGATAGACTGAAAGAAGATCATGAGAATGCATTTTATTTTGCAAAAAAATAAGTAATATAAAAGGCATAAGATGTGATATTAAAAAAGTAAAGACAAATACTGTTATATTTAATCTGAAAAATGAATATATTAATGTTAACGATTTTATCAAAAAAGCATAGGAAAAGGGCTTAAATATCAGTGAGATTGGAAATCATAATCTAAGAGTTGTAACCTATTATAGTATTACTAAAAAGATACTTGAAGATGCGGTTGAAAAAATTAAAGAAGTACTTAAAGAATATGAATAAAATCTTTGGTTGAATTTACAAAAGCCACCTACTGATAATGGTATCTATACATATTTGTAGGTTTTATTTTTTAAATTTTTTTTATCTTATAAATATGGTAGTATTATTATACATTTAATCTTAGGAACGGAGGGGGTTTATGGGTAATTCAAGCATTCTTACGCCACTAAAGGACAAAAGATTTAGACGATTTTATTCAATGCAATTGCTTTCAGACTTGGGAAATTGGTTGGATTTTACTCTTTTGATTCTTCTAATCAGCTATCAATGGGGACTAGGTGAAATTGCGGTTGCATCATATATTATTGTATATGGTCTTCCTTGGATTATTATTGGTCCATTTGCAAGTGTTTTTGTTGATAGATGGTCAAAAAAGAAGGTCTTTATAGTAACATTATCTTTGAGAATATTAGTTGTATTATCATATATAATTGCCCCCAATATTTACATTTTATTAACATTAGTTTTTATTAAGGGTATTTTAGCCTCACTCTTTGATCCAGCTAGACAAGTGACCATAAAAATCCTTATTGAAGCTATACATCTTTCTAAAGCTGTAGCATTAACTCAGCTTTCACTAAATTCAATGAAAGTTATTGGGCCATCTTTAAGTGGGCTTCTTGTTGCCATTATTGGCTTTAAAACTACACTAATAATAGAAGCATTACTATTTTTATTTGCTTTACTTTTTGCCTTGGCAATAAAAATCCCTAGCCAGAATAATGAAAATGAATCTTCACCTATGCAAAAGGCAAAAAAATCTAAATTTATAGATGAACTAAAAGAAGGATTTAGTTACATAATCAAAAATAAAAAGTTATTATTAACTATAATTACAACTGCTTTATCGTTTTTTATTATTTTTCTTTATGATGGACTAATTGTTTTCCTCTCTCAAGATATAGGATTAAGTGAAGCCCATTTTGGTTTTTTAATTTCTTTTGTAGGATTTGGGGCTATAACTGGTTCTTTGTTATTAGGACAGTTTTCTTTCTGGAAACCTAAACCCCTTACAACAGTTTTATTAAGTTTTCTAGGTTCTGGGATTGTAATCTTCCTAATGGGCGTGGGGGCATATTTTCCAAAATATTTTCCCGTCTTTGTTTTCTTTATTTTTGCTATAATAATTGGTGCATTAAATGGAACCCAAAATGTTGGATATGGTTTTATTTTACAAAAGGAAACGCCTAGTTATATGCTTGGTAGAGTAAGTTCTGTTGCACAAGGCTTGCAAAACTTTACGATGCTAAGTGCTCCTTTAATAGGAGCTTTTATTTCTAGATTGTCAAATGTGAATGCAGTCTTTATTTTAGCAGGTACATTAGCAATTGTTATATCCACAATAGTATTATTTATTACAAAAATTAGAGATTATGATTCCAATAGTAAAGAAGAACTTTATCAACATCAAAGCAATATATAGTACCAGGGATTATAACATTTTAACAATTTTAATAATATATAGAATTGTGGTATAATAAAATCTCTAAATAAGTAACCAATAATAAATAAAATTAAATACAAAATGTGAGGACTTGCAATACACAAATTTTGCTTAAAAATGAATATAAGTGTAACAAAAGGTAACAAGAATAAATAATAAAATAAACCACGAGAAATCAATGTTCTTAAAAAGTGAGCTTAACAATTGAAATACGGATTAACCTCCTAAATTTGGACAAAACTACTCTTAACTAACTTACAATTAGAAATTCGCTATTTTCATGAATTACCTACACTTTGTCCTTCTAGGATTATAGCCAATACTACCACTCCACCAAGGGGGAAGGCTTTGCCCTTCACTACGCTTCGCCCTTGATTCCATGCCAACATTGACATGTTTTAAGGCAGTACAGAAGCAAGAAAAATTGAGCGGGGGAATAAACCCGTATTTTATATATATCTTCTTCTCTTTATTTAACTCATAAAATCATTTGGTGCTAAGTCATCAATGCTTGAATGAATGCATGATGATTGTAAATAGTTCATGAAGTTTGTAATCGCTTTATATACTTCTCCATAGGTTGCAAACTCGAATCGGGACATTTTACATCTTGAGTGAATATTTGCATAGGTCATAAACTGAAATTTTAAAAAACAAAAAGGAGAGAGAAATGACTAATATCATACTGCTATTTTCGTCCTTAGCTTCCGGCTATCTTTTAGGTAGCCTTAACTCTGCTGTGATGGTTGGCAAAATATATGGAAAGGACATAAGGAGCTGTGGAAGTAGAAACGCCGGGCTTACCAATACTCTGAGGGTATTAGGTAAAACTGCTGCAGTATTTGTTCTTGTCGGAGATATATTAAAGGGAGTAATAGCCTGCTTTATAGGTCTGATTTTCTTTGAAGTTTACTTTTATACGGGAGAGGCTCAAGATAATGTAAGCCTTTTAATCGCGGGATTAGGAGCAGCTATTGGGCATAACTGGCCTTTATTTTTTAAATTTAAAGGAGGTAAGGGAGCATTAACATCAGTGTCTGTAATGTTTGTGGTTGATTGGGTTATGGCTCTTTTATGTCTTGTTTTTTTTATATTAATAGTAGCTTTCACACGGTATGTATCTTTAGGAACAATTAGTGCTACTGGGTTTATTGCGGTTGTTTCATTTATTCCGGTTTTTGGACATACTTTTTATTTTAATATATTTGTCTGTTTAATGGCTGCCATGATTATTATGAAACACAGGGAAAATATACAAAGGTTACTTTCAGGAAGAGAAAATAAACTCATATTTTGATTTTAATGGTAGTGGAATTATCATTCTTGGTTGTTTAACATTTACCAAAAATTAAAAATATGAGCCTTTGGATTATGTTAAGTGAATTTAATTAACAAGCAATTCAACTCGTCTTCCGATAAACCCCAGGAGATACGCCGTACACTTTTTTAAAAACACGGTGGAAATACGGATATGCTCCGAATCCACAGTTTTCAGCGATATGTTCCAATGTCATGTTCGTGTACTTCATTTGATCAATAGCAGCACCTAGACGAATTTCCTGTGCATATTCGATCATCGTTTTATTAGTGTATTGCTTAAATAAATGCACAGAGCGAGAGACGCTTAATTCGGCATGGTTAGCGACGTCATCAACAGTAAAGCCAGTTGTAGCATTTTCTTCAATATAGCGCATCATTTTTGTTACAACAAAGGGCCTTGAATGGGCAGCTTGATCTTTTATTGCTCGTTCAATTAAAAGACAAAGGCTGCGCAATAAATAATCCATTAGTTCATCATTTTTATCAGAAATAGGTCTGCGTTTTTCTGCAACTAAATACCTCCACAAAGAAACAATTTTATCTGTTAAGTCAATTTTTATGTTAGCTGGTTTGTTAAAGCAATCCCACCACTCATTTACCCATTCACCAGAAAAAAGAATGTGATAGTCGCCACTTGTTTGACCGCCTTCAATCGATAATTGATAGTATTCTCCAGGAGCAACAAGGATAAGGTCTCCTTTCTCTAAATGTATTTTTTTGTTTTTTACTACTGCTTGGCTAACACCTTCTGTCTGAAGGCGAAATAAATACGACTCGGGTCCGTTTTCATGTGTCGAAAAGTAGCCATTTGTATGATAGGCGTAACCACAATACCTGATTTTTATCATCATATCACTCATTTCGTAGCAAAATAGTCCATGTTTCTATTATATCGTTGATACCCAATTTAGAACAGGTAAGATAAGATGAATATAGATATAATATTTATCCATATCTACTATATTTATAATTAGATAGGCAATTTGGTTATTTTAATGGTCTATGAAGGAGTGGTTTAATTGAAACTATTACGTGTAGGCATCATTGGGTGCGGAAATATTTTTCCCATGCATGCCCAATCTGTTTTGGAAAGAGATGATGCAGAAATAGTTGCTGTTTGTGATAGTAAAGAAGACAGAGTGAATGCGAAGGCTGAGAAACATCAGTGTGCAGCTTATACCAATTATTTGGAAATGCTTAAAGTAGAAGACTTGGATGTCGTTCATATTTGCTTACCCCATCATTTGCATGCACCTGTGGCAATCGAGGCTGCCAAGCGGAAAATTCACATCCTTACCGAAAAGCCGATGTCAATTAGCTATGCAGATGCTGTTGCCATGGTTGAGGCTGCAGAAGAAAACAATGTGACTCTAGGTGTTATTTTTCAAAACCGTTATAACCCAGGTTCGCGTTTAATTAAAGAAATGTTAATGAATGGAGAATTAGGAGCTATTAAGTCTGGCAAACTATCTGTTACTTGGGATCGTTCGGATGCTTACTATCAAAATAGTGATTGGAAAGGAACTTGGGAAATGGAAGGTGGAGGCGTTATTATCGATCAAGCCATCCATACGATGGACCTTATGCGTTGGTTTGTAGATAGTGAAATAAAGTACGTAGATGCCAATATTAGTAATCGAGCACATGAGATAATAGAAGTGGAAGATGCGGCCGAAGGGGTTATTGCTTATCAAAATGGAGTTGTGACTGCTTTTCATGCTATCAACTATTATTCATACGATGCTCCGGTTGAGATCGAGCTTCACTGTGAACATGGAATTGCGAAAATGATTGCCGATAAAGCGCATATTAAGCTTTATGATGGTAGAGAATTTATTGCGGATAACAATCCCCAAGAGACATTTCACTATGATTCTGGGGCAAAGGGTTATTGGGGTGTTAGCCATGTGAAGCAAATAAATAATTTCTATAATTCTATTCGTGATCACACAGCCCCTGAAATCACTGGTGAAGAGGCATTAAAAACGCAAAAAATGATTGCTGCGGTTTACGAATCCGGAAGAAAAAAAGCACGCGTGACTTTTTAAAGCAATTTTAAAAACCAAGGAGGAAATGATATGCAAGTTGTTGTTTGGAATGAAAATCGTCATGAAAAAACAAATCCAGTCGTAGCGAATATTTATCCTGAAGGTATCCACGGAGCAATTGCTGCGTTTTTAAAAGAAGATGAAATCGAAGTGAAAACAGCAACCTTAGATGAAGCAGAGCACGGGCTGACAGAAGAAGTTTTACAGCAAACAGATGTCCTTGTCTGGTGGGGGCATCAGGCGCATGATGAAGTGGAAGATCGAATTGTTGAAAAAGTTTATCAACGAGTGTTGGAAGGTATGGGGCTAGTTGTCTTGCATTCAGCTCATTTTTCTAAGATTTTTAAGAAATTAATGGGTACAACTTGTGATCTGAAATGGCGTGAAGCAGATGACAAAGAGCGCTTATGGGTAGTAGACCCAAGTCATCCAATTACAGAAGGTTTAGGGGAATACATTGAATTAGAGAAGGAAGAAATGTACGGGGAGCATTTTGATATTCCTGCACCGGATCAATTAATTTTTCTAAGCTGGTTTGAAGGTGGCGAAGTTTTCCGTAGTGGTGCAACGTATCAACGTGGGAAGGGGAGGATCTTTTATTTCCGACCTGGTCATGAAACATATCCTACTTACTATAACAAAGAAATTCAGACGGTAATTAAAAATGGTGTGAAGTGGGTCAGCCCTGCTAGTACACCAACACCCACGTATGGAAATGTGAAAGCGCTTGAAGATATTACGAAAAAATAACTTGGTGAGAATGAAAACAAGGAGTGGAAACGATGGAAAAGTTACGTGTAGCCGTTATTGGATGTGGTAGCATTGCTAAGCACAGACATTTGGTAGAATATAAACAGCACAACCAAGCTAATATTGTCGCAGTTTGCGACATTGTCGAAGCAAGAGCAAAAGAAATGGCAGCAAAATATGGTGGTACAGCCTATACCGATTACCGCACATTATTAAATAGTGAGCGAGTAGATGCTGTTAGTGTTTGCCTGCCAAACTATTTACATGCGCCAGTCAGTATTGACGCATTAAATGCTGGCTGTCATGTTCTTTGTGAAAAACCAATGGCAACGTCCCAACAAGAAGCAGAAGATATGATTCGTGCTGCTAAAGCCAACCGTAAAAAATTAATGATAGGCCATAATCAACGTTTTGTTGCTTCGCATATAAAAGCAAAAGAACTAATTGCCAAAGGAGAACTAGGCAAAATTTATAGTTTTCGCACAACGTTTGGACATGGAGGGCCTGAAGCATGGAGCGCTGATGGCGCAGAAAGCTGGTTCTTTAAAAAAGAGCAAGCTTTTATCGGGGCAATGGGAGATTTGGGTGTTCATAAAGCGGACTTACTTCGCTATCTATTAGGCGAAGAGTTTACAGAAGTGTCAGCGATTGTTGAAACGAACGCGAAAGCAAACGCCACTGTAGATGATAATGCTGTTTGTATATTAAAATCAGTAAGTGGTGCCATTGGTACATTAACTGCAAGCTGGGCGTATAACACAACAGAAGATAATTCCACCATCATCTATGGAGAAAAAGCCGTATTGCGTATAGAAGATGATCCAAATTATGGTTTGATTGTCCAATACCCTAATGGAGATGCGGTTAATTATCAGCTTGGTAAGATTCAGTCAAATGATGCTGGTGGACAAACAACGACACATGTTATTGATCA
This sequence comes from Roseburia sp. 1XD42-34, assembly GCF_009917385.1. Taxonomy (GTDB): domain Bacteria; phylum Bacillota; class Bacilli; order Bacillales; family Amphibacillaceae; genus Virgibacillus. The sequence goes on from NZ_QWLJ01000043.1 coordinate 9,258, forward strand.
TTTCATCACTTCGATCATAGAGGATAAAGAACCGCTCATAAATGGAGAAGAAGGTATGAAATCACTAAATATCATTCTCGCTGCCCTTGAATCAAGCAAAACAAAGCAATTAATTCAGATTGCAACGAAGTAGCTTTATCCCGTTTATATGGTGCTGTACGTCTTCCACTTTAGGAGTAGGATAATTCTGCACTCACACAAGTCTACGTGGTAAATAACAGCACCTAAATGCTTATTTCGTAAGAGAAACTTAGCTCAATACCATTACAGTGTTAGCAAGACGTGAGGATGTTTGAAAAGTGGGAACTTTTTATGGTGATATGCTTCCTTGAGGTGTATGAGTAAGCGGGGGGAGGAGAATGAAAAGGCTCACGATGGAAGATTTGCTTAATTGTACTGTGAGATATTATTAAAAACGGAGGATAATTTTATGAAACTAGGTGTGTTTACTGTACTATTATCGGATAAATCATTTGAAGAGATGTTACGTTACGTGCAAAAAGCTGGGTTAAAAGCTGTTGAAATTGGAACAGGTGGTTACCCTGGCAATGCGCATTGTAATTTAGATAAGCTGTTGGAAAGTGAGACAAAGCGCAAGGAATATTTGGAAAAAGTACATGAACACGGTCTTACGATTAGTGCTTTTAGTTGCCATGGTAATCCGCTATCTCCGGATGCGGCCTTTGCTCAAGAGTCCCATGACACTTTTGTTAAAACGGTTAAATTAGCGAGTTTAATGGGTGTACCGGTTGTCAATACATTTTCCGGCACACCAGGTGATTCAGATGGAGCAAAATACCCAAATTGGCCAGTTACACCTTGGCCAAATGAATATAGCGATGTCCTTAAATGGCAATGGGATGAAAAGTTAATTCCTTATTGGAAAGCACAAGGGGAGTTTGCTAAACAACACGATGTGAAAATTGGTTTAGAGCTTCATGCAGGTTTTTTAGTGCATACACCATATACGATGTTGAAACTCCGCGAAGCAACGAACGATGCTATTGGTGCTAACTTAGATCCAAGTCATTTGTGGTGGCAAGGAATTGACCCAGTAGCTGCTATAAAAATTCTAGGTAAAGCGAATGCAATTCACCATTTTCACGCCAAAGATACGTATATTGATCAGGAAAATGTGAATATGTATGGTTTAACGGATATGCAGCCGTATTCAAATGTGAAAACAAGAGCATGGACGTTCCGTTCCGTTGGATATGGACACAGCGTTCAGGAGTGGTCCAATATTATTAGTGCCCTTAGAACATACGACTACGATTATGTTGTTAGTATTGAGCATGAAGATCCTATTATGTCCATGGAAGAAGGTTTGCAAAAAGCGATTCGAAATTTAAATGGCGTGATGATTGAAGAAGCACCAGTTGATATGTGGTGGATATAAATAGTTTACGTGAGCAAAACTGTGTAAGGGAGAGCATTTAGACGCTCTTATTACGCAGTTTCTTTTGTACGGAGTAAAAGTGGCAATCCATCTAATCTACTGTAAAAGGTTGGCTATATTGGCTGTCGAGGTCTGAATTAGTTTACAATTTATCCCGTACATTAGGTTGTAAAACCCCAACTTTAAGAGTTGGATAATCTATACAGCAACAAGTCTAAGGTAGATAACAGCACGTAAATGACCCTAGTTCGTAAGCGTCCTTTAAGTTATACCATTACGTTACTAACAAGCCGTGGGGGATGAAGGAGCCCTCCTACTGATTAAAGGTTCACTTTATCTCTTAGTTATTTTTATTGGATACTTGTACCTCATCATTTATAATGAAAAATGAAGAGGTGTATGTAATGAATAAAGAAGATATAAATATAGAGCATGTATTTGAGGAATTTGAAAGAATAGAAATAGAAAGATTAAAAAAGCAATCTAAAAAACAATGGCAGGAAATTCTTTTTCCATTGACATTGCATGATGCGCTGAACAGATATACAAAGGCTGAGTTAGACACGATTAGAAAAAAGCTAGATATAAAAAATGCAAGCAGCTTGAAGAAAGCTGAGCTCACTCAAGTTTTAGAACAAAATATTCCTGAACATCTAAAGAGGTTAATATTTTTATGGGATATCGACCGGTTTAAAGTACTGCTGAATATCGCGGAAAATGGTGGGAAAATAATTGCGCCAGATTTAGATTCTGATCAAATGGAATATCTGCGTCGTTCAGGTTTGGTATACACGGGAACTTGGGAAGGAAATAGAGTTTTAACTGTGCCCGAAGAAATACTTGCTCCTATTACTGCTTTGAAACATGATATCAACGTGAGAGCGACCATAAAGCGAAATACAAAGTGGATTAAGCTTACACGTGGCTTATTATATTATTATGGAGTATTAAACGTACATCAGATGATTCATATGGTCGAAAAATATATGAAGGAAGACATTGATTTTAAAGCCTTTGTAGATGTTATTGCAGACTCGATACATTTTTGTCCTGAGATTGTTATGGATATGGATGGTTTCTCACATATTGACGTCTTGGAACCGAAAGAAGTAAAGCAAGAACAGAAAATGAGAGAAAGTGTGCCTTTCTATCCGTTTACAGAACAACAACTTCTTGAAGCCGGTGAACCAGAATTTGTGGATAGAAATGCTAGTTATCAGCAGCTCGTTCATTTTCTGACACGAAATTATGAAATGGATAAAGCAGATGCGGATGCTATTGTGGAAGAGTGTGTACATGCAATTAAATCGGGCGAGGGTCCAGGCGATGTTTTGACATACTTATCTGTTGTTTTAGAGTTGGATAGTGAACAAGCGGTGAGAGCATTAATGGATAGAGTTATTCATCTGATGAATAACACGAGGGAATGGTTCCTTAAAGGACATGCATCCCATGAATTATTGGAAATAGAAAAAAGTCCATTGCCAACTTCTAAGCTCCATTCAAGTGCTGATCAAAAGTCTCATTCCAGTTCTAGTCAAAAGGTTGTGAAGATCGGTAGAAACCAACCATGCCCTTGTGGAAGCGGGAAAAAGTATAAAAAATGCTGCGGGAGATAAAGTGTAAAAGTCCAATATAAGCTAGCATAAACAAATAATCTGCTAAATAAAGTTTTGAGTAATAGGTAGATGGACTATTCATAATAAAAAACAAAAACTCTCACAAATGTTGTGCTAATACATGTTTGTGAGAGTTTTTTGCTTGTAAAGAAGGTAACGAGTTAGAACCAAATTTTTCAGTATATGCAAACATACGAAATAGCATCTATGGTAAGATGGAAAGTGCATATCTGAATATATATCTGATTACCAACATAGGAGTGGAACGAGATTGAATAAGAAAGACATCGCAAATATTCGCAAGCAATTCAAATTGAATAATGATCTATTAAAAATCAATGAAATTTTTAATGTATATATTATGAAAGAATCGAGTGAGGTTTATCACCACCAAAGTACGCCATTTGAATTATTAGAAGATGAACAGAAAGAACTCTTCATGGCTAATTTTAAAAAAGTATTAACTGGGCAACTTGACCAGAAATTATTTGAGTTAAAGTTTCAGCGAGAGGCAGAGGATAATAGTCAGCTCATTTTGCATCAAGCACTATTAAGCAATGATATGGAAGAATGGAAGGGACATATGCTACAACTGGTAGAAAAAATGCTAAAGGATAAGCAATATGAAATGGATATTGTTGTAACGTTTATTCGTGGCGAATATATGAAACCGATGAAACGACAGAGTGAAGAAGCAGAAGAAAGTGAACGAGATACGGTATACTCGCACTCATTTATTTTATGCAGTATGAACAAAACGCAAGATCCGAAGAAAGAACTGTTATTTGATTATGTGGAAAAAGAGTTTAAATATAATATTGTCGTCGATCCGATTATTAACTTGAAAGCACCGATATCGGGATTTTTATTCCCTTGCTTTACGGATAACGCTGCAGATGTGAACCGTGTTCTTTATTCAGCAGGGAAAGCGAATGAATTAAATTATCACTTCATTGAAGAAGTGCTTAATGCTGAGGAAATAATGACTGCAGAAGAAGATAAAATTGTTTTTGAGGAGATCGTGAAAAAAGTAGCAGGAGAGCGCATTAATACGTCAACTCTTTCCAATGTTTACGATGAGATCTACCATGTTATCGAAGAAAGTGAAGAGGAGGAGGAAGTACCGAAACTAGACTATAAAGATGTAGAAAGAGTGCTAAAAAGCAGTGGTGTAAAAGATGTCGATACGGAAAAGGTAGAAGAGGCATTTAAGACAGTCATTGATGATGAAAAATACGAGTTAAAAGCAAATAATATCGTGCCAAAACCTACTACTAAATCGATTAAAATAAAGACAAAAATAGCGGATATTTCTATTAGTCCACAAGACCTAAGATATGTGCGTCAAATTCATTTCGGAGGAAAATTAAGCCTTATGATTGAAGTTGAAGAAAATACGATGATTGAAGGATTTGAATTGATTCCAGAAGTGTTATTTGAAAAAGTGGAGAATGAAGAGGATTAATTACAAAAACGGTAGGAAGTGTAATTTGTTACAGTAACCAAATATGTTTCATAGCCTGAGAAAGTCTTCCATTATCACGCTGATATTTTTAACCAATGCAGAGCATGTTTTATTACATGCGAGATAACTAGTGTTTTTTTGCTAAATAGACTTAGATTAGAGCGGAGGAGTGTCAAGACCAAAGTTGATACAAAAGGTCTAAGTGAGAGAAAACGGCAACTAAATGCTGATTCGTTTTAGGACCTTTAGGTCATACCCTTCTATGTACTAATATTCAGTAGGGGAGGGAAGAAAACTCCTACTGAATGAAGTTTCACTTTATTAGGGATAAAAGATAAACAAGTAGAAGTATGGGATATAAAAGAAGAACTCACGAAATTATTGGCAGAGCTTAATATAAAAGTTGAAAAGCAAACATGTTCATCCTGTAAAGGGAAAAAAAGCGTGAGTGCAGCTACCGAAAGCAGTTGATCCAAGGGTCAAAACTATTCAATACATCCGTGAAGGTTTACTTAGGCTGATTGCATATTCAATAGTTTGTAATATAATGTTAATTAAGCAATTCTAGACAGATGGAGGAAAGCAAAATGGGCGATGTTTAATAAACGAACAGACAAGGGGAGGTTTTTTTGAATTACAACCAACAAATAAAAATATTGACGACAAATCGGCTAAATTTAAGATTGTTTCAAAAAGCAGATGCGCCAGAGGTCACCAAGCTTTGCAATAACTACAATATCTATAAGCATACATTGAATTTACCTTATCCTTACTCTATCGAGGATGCTATAACTTGGATAGAACATCAATATGAAAGATTTCAAAATAATAAATTATATGAATTTGCAATAACGGATAAAACTACAGGTAGATTATACGGTTCCATAGCATTATCGAACAATCAAAGATTTCTTCATGGAGAATTAGCCTATTGGATTGGTGAAGAGTATTGGGGGAATGGGTTTGCTTCAGAAGCAGCAAAAGCCGTATTAAAATTAGCTTTTACCGAAAAGCAATATCATAAAGTATTTGCTCGTTGCTTTCCGACAAATCCAGCTTCGGAGAAAGTTTTGCAAAAAATTGGCATGGAAAAAGAAGGAGTGTTAAAGGAACACGTGAAGAAAGAAGATCGCTTTGAAGATCTCGTATATTATGGAGTGATTAATAGAAATGGATAACTGTTCTAACAGGTTGCTCCCTGTTCTAGAAATGTTAAGTGGGGGATTGGAACCACATTGAAGATTCACTTATGTACGAACCAATTATAAAGCTTTAGTAACTATTGGCTTGGTACGTTTTTCAATTCCATTTGGTGATGTATAAAGTACATGTTTATTTATACAAAATTTTTCAAACTCTTGAATTATAGTTGGGTTTAGTATGCAGCTTTGGAAAGGTTAATATAGAACTAGCAGAAAATGCGTTTTTTACTATAAACATTATTTCGTAAAAAATCTTCTTGCATTTATCATCATAAGATGATAAAGTATTAAACCTTTTAAAATGGAATAAGCACTTGCGATGATGAGAAGAGTAAACAAATATATTTGCAGAGTTTATATGGCGACATCTAAATAACTGGTCGGGGCATCGCAAATAGAGAATTTCTGAATCTTGACCTCAAGGTTATAGTCTTTGAGGGCGGGATTTTTTTTGCGCTTTAAAACGCGAGATGGTGTCTGGTTTTCCAAGCTGTAAGAAGGTAATTAAGTTGTAACCACTGGTGGAAGAAGCCTTTATACATATATAAGGTGTTGTATGGTCCCTCTGCTTGAGCCAATGTTGATTATTTTAACAACAACTACAATAGGTGTTTGGTGCACCATTTTTTTAATCATTGTTCGAATTATTATTTGACCAAATTGCTTTTGACACAGTTTCTAATAAGGTTTGTAGATTTGGATATTGTTTGTTCTATTCTGATAAGCTAGTTAATGAAAAGAACACTACAGCTTGCGAAGGTATGATTACCCTGCTTTTATAGTATCAATACATATCAACATGATAAAAGGCTTTTTCTGGGAACTTGATTCATAGGGGAAAGGGAAGCCACTGTAATATTAAGGTTTCTATCTACTATTGTTAGTATTGCTATCAGCTTTAAGGATGTTCATTTATGTGGCGGAAAAGCCAGCTCGAGTAACCACTCTTTGTAACATATTCGTATTTTTTTGAAACATAAACGAAATAAATGTAATACACTTGTAATAAAAAAGGTGGTTATGTATAATAAAAAAATGTTCAACTACTTTTTTAGATGAGAAAGGAAGAATTGAAGTGATTAAGCGCATTAAATTACCTTGATGGATTTTGCTGTTTGTATTAATTCTATTAATTAGTACAGGAATTAATAGATTAATACAAATTCCTAATAAACTAGTAAATCATCAAGCTAATATAAAAGCTGAGCGGGTTAAAGAGAACGAAAGCAATAGTAAATACCCAGATATTCAGCTGAAAACTTTTTCACAAGAAACAGATGCATATACTTATTCAATTAGTAAGCCGGAAACCAGAAGTGAAAAAATTAATTCTACGATTGCCAAATGGATTAAAGGTCAAAAAGAGGCATTTTTAAAAACTGTTAGCTTAAGTAAAAGAATAAAAGAAGTGGCTCATCTAAATATTCAATTAGAAACCAATCGTATTACAGAGGATTATTATAGTTTAGTTTTCCGTACTTACGTCATTCATGGAGCTGCAAATGAACGGGAAATGGTAAAAGTTTTTAATTTTGATGTAAAAAAAGCACCATTTTTAACCATTAATGATATATTACACCTTGATGAGAAACACCTTGATGAAATAAAAGAAATGATCTGGGAAGAATTACAGGAGAATAAGGAATTATTGCCATATTTAAATAAAAGGCAAACAAATGAAGTGCTGCAAGAACTGGAGGAGTGGCAATGGTCGATTGATCGAAAGGGTTTAACACTATACTGGGATGAGTATGAATTAGCAGAAGGATATGCTGGGACGGTTGAAATCAGTGTTCCAATTAAAAAGATATATGTTTTTTTACAAGATCATATGGATTCATATTTACAAATGTCGAAAGAGCAACAAGTAGAAAAGAAAAAAATCATTCAAGAAGAACACAGAAAAAAACTTACGAATGGAAAATATGTGGCATTGACATTCGATGATGGACCAAGTCCACAAGGCACTCCAAAAATATTGAAAACCCTGGAAAAATTCGATGCAAAGGCAACCTTTTTCATGTTAGGAAGTCAAGTAGATTATTATCCGGACCTTGCAAGAAAGGTGGTAGAAGAAGGACATGAAATTGCAAATCACACCAACAGTCACCCGAATTTATCCAAAATGAGTGATGCTATCATAAAAAAAGAGCTGGATTATACGAATGAAAAGATAAAAGAGGTGACTGGTATTAGCCCGAGTCTTATCCGCCCACCTTATGGAATTTATAATGATAATGTGATAAAGTATGCAAAAGAAAACAATCAATCTACTATACTTTGGTCTGTTGATTCACTAGATTGGAAGAATAGGAATGGATCGGCTATCCAAAAAATTGTACAAAATGAAATAACTCCTGGAGCAATTGTACTTTTGCATGATATCCACTCCACAACAGCAGATGCATTACCAAAACTGTTAAAAACATTAAAACAAGCAGGTTATCAATTTATCACCGTTTCACAGTTGCTTGATTGGAAAGGAAAAAATGGTATATCTCTGTATTATGGAAGCACGAAATAAAAATAACAGATAGTTAATTCCAGTATAGGGTGGATGGTAGAAGCTGTGATTTTAACACGTTTTTAGAAGTTAAAGAACATGATTGAGTGAAATAAATTCCTTTCTGTTTTAATAGAACGAAACAGCAGGTGGATAGCTCAAAATAATGATAAATTTAGCTCCTGAAGGGGGATGGAACAATCTTGTCAAACCAACCAATGAAAGAAAATCAACTACCTAATAGACACAATATAAGGAAAAAAAAGCTGATCATTTCTTTTGCTATTCTATTCATCCTTTCTCTTTGTATTAAAGCATATATGGATACAAATACGTTTAAAGTGAATAAGCTTCCATTTTACAGTGATAAAATCCCTGATGATAAAGCAGTAAACATTTTACAGATCACGGATGTGCATAATAAAGTGTTTGGAAAAAGTAATGAAGAATTGATTCAAACGATCAAAGATTTAAATGCGGATATAATTGTTATTACAGGAGACTTAATAGATAGAAAGACTACGGAGTTTAACGATATGTTTGCGTTCGTTGAAGAGCTTACGTCGGTACAGAAGCATGTTTACTTTGTTACTGGAAACCATGAATGGGAGAATCCAAGAAAGGAGGAATTTTTAAATGGACTTGAGGAACGACGGGTAACGATTTTAAACAATAAAAATAAACAATTAACGGTAAATCAGGTTCGTTTCAATCTTGTTGGGATTGACGATAGCGCTACGAATCATGATAATGTTAAGCAGGCTTTTGCTGGCGTGAATGACGAGTATTATACTGTATTACTTTCTCATTCACCTAATATCATAGAAAAAGAGAGCAGTCTAACTGCTGACTTGATAGTAAGTGGTCATACGCATGGTGGGCAGGTAAGACTTCCTTTTATTGGTGCACTTGTTTCACCTGATGAAGGTTTGTTTCCAACGTATGATAAAGGAACCTATTCTATTCAGCCAAAACAGTTCCTCTATATAGATAGTGGTCTAGGAACAAGCGTCGCACCAATACGATTCTTAAATCAGAGCCAAATTAGTATGATTAGGGTTTCTAAAAAATATTAATACAAAGGCAGTTATTATACCCATTCGATGTTGAAAAAAATATTAATCCATTCCTGCATGTAAGGCGCTTAAGTGTAAACGAGTTAAAAAGGAAAACAACCTTAAAATTAAACTCACTACCATACTTTACTTGTAATACTGATCGTCACGGGGGATAGAGCTAAAGCAGGTTCAAACGATGATATTAATCTTTTGAACCTGCTTATTATCTATGTTGCATCCGATTGTGTTTTCCATTCTACTATTCTGGCAGGAATATGTTTCATAAAATCTTTTAAGCGTATTTGAAAGTATGTCTCAATATCTACTTTAAGACGCTCTTCTAAGTCCATCCACTCTTTAGCTATATAATCTAACTCGAAATAATTTTCTAAGTCCTGCTGTTTCCAAATAGAATTTAGCTTAGCTTTATTTTCAAATGGGATTAAAGATAGAATTGCGCCGTCATCATATTCATCAAATTCAATAGTATAATAATGGAATTCCTGAATCATACGATACTTTTTAGTAGCATGTACCCAATCGGATAAATGCTTATAAAATTCTAGAATAGGAAGCTCTTCTTCATTAAAATATATTTCATTATTGATGTAGATGGTAACCGTTGCAGAAACATCTAGAATAGTCGAAACATCTTTCCGCTGTTTAAAAGAAATACAATCTTTATCACTAGTAAATGTATAGGTGAATGTAATTTTATCCATAGGAATCAACTTTCCTTGCTTATATATTTATCCTGCATGTAAGGTGTCGTAAGACTCCTACTTCAAAATCTTGTGTTGATACAAAAGGTCTAAGTGGGAGAAAATAACATAACTGCCCGATTCGTTTACGGACCTTTAGGTCATGCCCTTCTAGGTACTGGCATTCAGTAGGAGATGGAAGAAAACTCCTACTGAATGCATTTTCACTTTAGCGGTATAGGTCATGTGTAGGTTGAAACAAGTCTTCTTCTGCGTTTCGCACAATGGAAAAATGTTCTACATTGTAGTGTCCATGTAATGTTTTATTATGGTGGTCGATAATTTGTTTGGCGCTTAAAACCTCATTATCTGTTGTAGAATGACCATCGCCAACTAAAGTAACATCTAGTCCGTTTATCGTAGCTGTTCGGACAGTACTATCTATACAATGCTGTGTTTGGCACCCCATAATAACTACGTGTTCTGTTTTTTGATTTTTTAAATATTGGAGCAAATTCGTCCCGTGAAAGGCATTCGTTGCTCGCTTATCAAAAAAGTGGCTGCCCTTAGGCACATGAATCTGGTCATGGACATCAAATCCTTGTCCACTGCCTTTAGCAACATCCAAATCTCTTGCAAAAACAACCGGAACTCTTACTTGGATAGATTTGTCAATGACGAGGTTGATATTTTTAATCCGTTCATATTGATTGTATACAGCGCTTTCCTGCTCACTTCCATCAATTAGTTCTTTTGGGCATCAATGATTAATAATATTTGCTGCAAATAAATGGCTCCTTTTCGATGTAGGGCACATGGCGATTCAGAAGTGTTTACCCTCAAAGTTTCGTAGCAAGTTTGTTTTTCATAGTATCTTCTAAATAAAGGTTGTTCGTAAATTCGATTTGAATTTTCTTACAAAAATATTTTATCATACTTTTCATTATTATCAAATATAAATACGGGCAAAGGTTGATGTAATAAATATGTTCATAGCGTTCGTAGCAAAGGAAAACATGGAGACTCTAACACATTTTCTTCGTGCGATGTTTCACTGTTTCAGCTTTCCCTTTCCTGTGGGAATACGATAGTAGAAAAACTCAACACTTTTTTCAAAGAGTTGAGCACGTACCACACAGAAAGCGTTGTGTTTTTTCAGTAGCGGTCAACAAGAAACATTTTCGTCCTAGTTTACTTTCATAAATGCTGGAGAAAAATCATCATTTCTTAGCCAGATAACAAATGGTACAAGAAAGCACAGCATTCTTAACATGTCCTAAAAAAACGCCGTGGAAAACATAGTTCCCACGGCGTTTTTGGGTCAGTTATTTTTTAATGATGCTTTCCACGGCTTAAGTGCAACAGGCTTTGGTTACCTATAAAAAAACGGTGAAAAGTTAGGTTAAGAAGAACATAGCTGAACTTATATTTGCACCATTTTTCGAATCGATGGAGGTACGTCCAAATAATATAAATTCTGGTACCGTTGAAAAGTAGCTAACAATTCTTGATGCGAGCCTTGCATCTCAATATAGCCATCCTCCAAGAAAATAATTTCATCCATATGTTTCATTCCAGCTAAATGATGAGTGATCCAAATTACTGTTTTATTTTCTAGTGTCGAGAAAATAGTTGTTAACAAATCTGCTTCGGTTTTAGGATCTAAGCCTACCGTTGGTTCATCAAGTATAACAACAGGGGAACCTTTTAATAGAATTCTTGCTAAAGCTACGCGTTGTTGTTGACCGCCACTGAAGATTTGCCCCGATTCTTCCATCATGGTGTGATATCCTTTTGGTAAGCTTTTAATATAATCATGAAGCTGAACTTTTTTAGCCGCTTCGACAATGTCTTGGTCAGTAGCCTGTTGATTGCCAAGGCGGAGGTTATTAGCAATGGTCGTGTTAAATAAGTGTGGTCGCTGGTTTAATATCGACACCATGTCAAATAGTGAATCTCCATATGCGGTTGCATCAGTGCCGTTAAGAGTTACGGTTCCTTTTGTTGGGGCGTAGGACCCACAAATAAGCTGGACGATACTTGATTTTCCAACCCCGCTTTTTCCTAATAAAGCAATTCTTTTTCCTTGTGGTATGGAAATTGATACATCTTTTAAAACTTGCTTATCAAAAGCCGGATATTGAAAAGCCACCTGATCAAGCAGAATATTTACAGAACGAGGCACTGCTGATAACGAAGCGTTTGGCTTGGGAGTAACTTTTCCAGCCTCTGTTTCTTCAAGTGCTTCCAATCTGGAAATGGATTCGGTATATTCTGGAACTTGTTCTAATGCCTCAGAAACTGGTAAAAAAGCTTCAGCAATCGCTAGTGTAACCAGAACAAAAGCGGCAATTAATGTAACATGCATATTTCCTTCAGCAACCATCGTACTTGACCAGTAAACCATGGAAATCACCATCGCACCGATGATAAGCTGATTAAAGAGATCACGGATCTGTTGCTGGTTTTTAGTGCGCTTTTCCACCATAGCTACAGATTGGTCTTTCATTGTGTCCTGTTTCATAAAATCATTTGGTTTTCCAGCGATCATCCAATCTTTAATTCCAAGTAATCCATCTGTCAGGATATGATATTGATCATAGCGACCGTTCTTTATTAAAGCGGTTCGTTTTCGGCTGGACCATAGTGAAAGAATAGGAATGAATACAACGATAAAAAAGAGGTACACTGCCATCAGTAAAGCAAAAATAATATCAAACCATCCTAGACAAGCAACAACGATACCATACATGCCTAAAGCAGTAGTACTTGGTAAGATGGTTCGTATGAATAAGTCTTGTAAATGGTCGATGTCATCTGATAACACCCCTAGGATTCTGCCAGTTTGAAAGCGTGACTCAATAAAAGCTGCTTGCGGCTCGAGGGTTTTATAAAGGCGACTACGCATATTCGCTAATACTCGAAGGATCGTATTATGACTCGTTAAACGAGAAAGATAGTGAAATACGGCTCGGAAAATACCAAAAGCTCGAACGGACACAACGGGAATATAGACCATTAAAATATTTTCAGGTCTTAATGCGGATTTGGAAATTAAGTATCCAGATGTAAACATAAGCGCTGCACCACAGGCTAGAGCCAATAAACCTATAAGAATGCTGGCTAATAACCCTTTATAATGCATTTTTACATATGGGATGATCCAAGTTCTCATTGTACTCCCTCCAATTGTGACAGAACGAGCTGATAATACTCTCCTCTACGGAGCATTAATTCATGCGGTGTTCCTATTTCTACGACGATGCCATCTTTTAATACGATAATTCGGTCCATTTGTTCCATCCAATGGAGGCGATGGGTTGCAAAGAAGACTAATTTTCCTTTAAACAATGCAGTCATTGTCTGTTTCAATTCGTACTCTGTTTCAATATCTAAATGTGCAGTTGGCTCATCTAATAATAGGATGGGGCGATTGCCTAGAAAGGCTCGTGCTAAAGCTACACGTTGTTCTTGACCGCCACTTAGTGAACGGGATCCAGTGCCAATTTCTTGCTCTATTCCTTCAGGAAAAGAATGGATTAAATCGTCTAGTTCCGCAGCTTTTGCCGCTTGCCATACCTCTTCATCAGAAGCAGTTGGTTCGTAAAACCGAATATTATCAGCGATCGACTGACTAAAAATATACGGATGCTGTGGAATATACGTGATTTGGCGTTGCCATGCTTCACTGTTTAAGGTGTTTAAAATTTGCTGATTGACTCGGAAGCTCCCTTGACTTGGTGTTAAAAATCCGCCTAATATATCAATTAGAGTAGATTTTCCTGCACCGCTAGCGCCTACAATACCAATTTTTTCAAAGCCGTTTACTTGCAAGGAAACATTGCTTAAAGCCTGTAGTCCGTTATCATCATGGGAATGACTAACAGAGGATAGCTTTAGCTTACTATTGTTTGCCCAGTTAAGCGTATTTGCAAGAATGGGATTACATGCCGGAGAGGGCTCAGCTAAAATCGTATGAATTGCTTTCGCCGCTTCCTGACCATTTAACGTCGCGTGATAATCTGCTCCAACCTCTTTCAGCGGCAGGAAAAACTCAGGGGCTAAAATTAAGACGACTAACGCAACGTCTAATAATAGGTTTCCCTCAATAAGTCGTAGCCCTAAACCTACGGCAACAGAGGCTACCGATAACATCGTAAAAAAGTCAAGCGCAAAAGAAGAGAGAAATGCGATCCGTAATGTTCCAATGGTTGATTTTCGGTATTCATCACTTACTTTTTTAATGGTGTTTCCATGTGATTTGCTTTTGCCTAGATATTTCAAGGTTTCCAAACCACGTAAAGAATCAATAAAATGATTGGATAGTAGGTGATACGAATGCCATTGTCGTTCCATTTTCTTTTTTGCAGCTAATCCTAAGAGAATCATAAATACGATAATAATAGGGACCGTAAAAAATAAAATGACGCTTGATAGTTTATCTTGAAAAAAAACATAGATGAGTACCATTGGTGGAATGACGCAGGCTGCCACCATTTTAGGAATAATCAATTCTAAATACGTACGTAACTGCGTTGCACCTTCCATCGCCAAATTTACTAATTTGGCAGTTCCTTGTTTATTGGTGTAGCTTGGACCAAGCTCGAATAGCTTGGTCATTAGTTGTTTTCTTGTTTCAACGCGGGTTTTTTCTGCAAACTGAAAGGTTATTTTTTTCTTCAGTGTACTCATCAGATATCTCATGGCAAATGCTAACAGAAAAAGAGCGCCTAATGTCCACGTTGTTTGAAATATTTCCCCACTAAATAAGCGAAATAACCATTCTGCTAACCATGTTGCTTGTAAAATAATCGCGACTGCTTCAACGATTGTAATGGCTACGACGATTCCCAGCGTGAGCTTTACACCTTTGTACGTCCATAAATGATTTTGTATCATCTTTTTCATTAGTATTCTAAATGCTCCTCTTCTTTAACACGTTTTCGGAACACATAATAACTCCATATTTGATAACCAAGTACAAAAGGTATTAATGTTACTGCTACGATGGTCATAACTTTTAAAGAATATGGCCCTGAAGCAGCATTATGAATCGTTAAATCGAACGCATGATTAATACTGCTTACCATTACTCGTGGGAATAAACCGACGAATACGGATGTTACTGTTAGCGCAATCGTTAATCCAGTCATCGTAAATGCCCAGCCATCACGGCTTTTGAGTGCAAAACTTCTAGCAAAAATAACCGCAACCACGATCAGTGCGAAAATCGGGATTAATACAGCACCTCTTACTTCGAAAATATCTGTGTAAAAATAGGATGCCACTACAAACGCGACTAAAGCAATACCAACAGCATAGACCACTTTTTTTGCAGTTTCACGAGCTCTATGTTGCAAGTCCCCGGTTGTCTTCAAGGTGATAAAGAAGAGACCATGCAAGAAACAAAGCAACGTAATTGCTATGGCGCCAATCAATGTATATGGTGTAATATAGTCAAATAAAGAAGCATAAATATTCATCTCACTATCAATTGGTAAGCCTGCCATCAATGCAGCGAACACGACTCCCCATAGAAATGGATTTAGCAAACTGCTAATAAAGATCGTCCAATCCCAAGTGTCGCGCCACTTGGGGTGTTCTAGTTTACTTCTAAATTCAAATGCTACACCTCGACCGATGAGCAGTAGCAGCATAATTACGAGCGGCATGTACAAGCCACTGAATAAAGTGGCATACCAATGTGGGAATGCTGCAAACATAGCCCCACCTGCTGTGATGAGCCAAACTTCATTTCCATCCCAAACAGGTCCAATCGTATTGATTAATACACGGCGCTCACCAGGTGTTTTGGCAACAAATCGCATCGCCATGCCAACACCAAAATCAAAGCCTTCTAAGAATAAAAACCCGACGAATAGGACAGCGATTAAAATAAACCATACCTCATTTAGCATAAGAACCATACCCTTCCTCTCCAAAAGGATCTGTTGTTAGTTTGACATCTTTTTCTTCTTCAACAGGACCTTTTTTGATTACTCGAACGAATAAGTAAGCCATCACAATAGCAAGGATTAAATAGATCGCACTAAATGAGATTAGTGAGAAAAGCACTTGCCCAGCCGTTACGTTTGGTGACACAGCATCTTGTGTTTGCATATGCCCAAAAACAACCCAAGGTTGCCTACCAATTTCCGTCATAATCCAGCCGGCGGTACCGCCAATGAATGGTAGTGAAATAGCCCAAATCATGATTTTTAAATATTTGCTGCTTTGTTCCAGTTTTTTCCGTTTAGATAGGTATGCCCCATAAAGTCCTAATAAAATCATCAGTCCACCAGTGAAAACCATAATCCGGAAACTCCAAAATGTTGTTTTTACCGGAGGAATATAATCTCCTTCTCCATACAGTTCTTCATATTTAGCTTGAATGGATTTCATTCCTTCTACACTTCCGCTAAATTCACTATAGGAAAGGTAACTGAGGATATATGGAATATTAACCTCAAATGAATTTTCCTGATTATCGGAATCAATATTTGCAAACATAGTCCACGCGGCTGGATCACCACTATCTTCCCATAATCCCTCTGCAGCAGCCATTTTCATAGGCTGTGTTTCCACTAGGAATTGAGATTGTGCGTGCCCAGTGAAAGCAATACCAAAACCAGAAATAATGGCGACAATTAATGCAATATTAAATGATTTTTTAAAGAAGGCAGTGTCTTGTTTTTTTAACAATTTCCATGCGCTTACACCAGTGATTAAAAACGCACCTGTGGCTAATGAGCCAAATACGGTATGTGGGAATTCGACCCATACTTGCCCGCTCGTGATTAATGCAAGGAAATCATTCATCTCAGCCCGTCCATTATTAACTTCAAACCCTACTGGGTACTGCATAAACGAGTTAGCAACCAATATCCAAAAAGCAGAAATAATTGTTCCAATAGATACGAGCCAAATACACATTAAATGCACTTTCTTAGATAGACGCTTCCAACCAAAGATCCACAACCCAATAAAGGTGGATTCCATAAAGAAAGCGAGCAGCGCTTCCACAGCAAGTGGGGCCCCAAAAACGTCCCCAACAAAGCGAGAGTAGTTCGACCAATTCATCCCGAATTGGAATTCTTGTAAAATACCAGTAACGACTCCAACAGCAAAGTTAATAAGAAATAAATGTCCCCAAAACTTCGCCATTTTTTTGTATTGCTCTTTACCTTTTACAACATATAATGTCTCCATAAGTGCAATTAAAAAGACGAGGCCAATGGATAAAGGCACAAAAATAAAGTGAAAAATGGTGGTTGATGCGAATTGAATTCGCGATAACGTAATAACGTCCATAAGTTTCTCCTTCCTCCCATTCTATGTGGGGTATAGCTTTTTCAACGAGTTTCATACAAGATAGATGAGTAGTCAGATATGTTTATTGTTGGCATGTTCAAATGACTGAAGTCAGTAAGTTTAGGTGCTTTTACTGCCTACAGAAAAGCTTGTTCGGTACTGAACAAATTACCCTAAGTAATATTCATAGGTTCTGCCTATGTATAATCTTTTGTCTGCTAAAGATTGAAATTTTGGAGCGATGAGGTGCAGCAGGTCAACTATATTTATTTACGCTACACTGTCACAAAACTCCAGCCGGTAAAATTAGGACCATCTTTTATATAGAAATAAAAGTAGAAGCATCAGCTATTTATTGAGAAAAGTTTAAATGGATAAATGAATGATGATTTCGTCCTCCCCATGCTCTCACATCGATGCTTTTAGTAAGAAAAAAGAACAACTCTCTGACAGATTTAGCTCCTTTCTACTATGACATTTGAACCTCCTGCTTATACTATACAATTAAATACAAGTCTGTAGCGGTTTAAATCTTGAAATTTTTGTAACGTACTTTCGACAAATTTGTTAATAATTGTATTGTGTATTGCAATCGTTATGTTTTGAATAGCTTAGTTATTAGGAGTGAAATGAAGAAATAGCGTTATTATGTATAGGGGATGCGTTTCGAAAGTGAATTTTATCACAAATAGCTTGTGGATAGGCCCAAGGAAGGGAGGAGAGGTAACAAGCGATGGGAATTTAGGCAAAGTTATGCACATTAACAATCGTTCTTAAATGCTGTACATGTTGATGAAAGAGATTTAGTTTATCGCGTATATAAGGTGCTGTAAGAATCTCACTTCAGAGTTGAATAAGTTTGTATAGCAACAAGTTTAAGAAGGAGATAAACAGCACCGAGATGTCCTCTTTTGTAAGCTGCTTTTAGGTCATACCATACTAACAAGCCGTGGGGGATGAATGAAAAATTCCAACTGACATAAACTTCACTTTATTAGTGAATTATGAGGAAGAACTGTGTACTTTTCCTCTGAATTTCACTTTTAGAGATATAAGTAAGAAGTACAACTTGAAAATTGAATCCTTTTGGTGAGCATTCTTTTGCCGATCCAATAGTCGGTAAAACCGACTATTGTTAACAGAATTGCAGACTTTTAATCAATCATTGTACATTTCATTTTCACACCGTTCTTAGATAGAGCTTTCCTAATCGTTTAAAGCAGGAAAGAATTGGTTGCTGGTGAATTCGGAACATGGTATGATCAATTGAAAAGTAGTATGAAATGGGAAAAGTTGAGCAAGTTAAATTATTTCACTTTTTTGTATACTTGTGTGGATATTACAATTTAGCGGGGAGATTATTTTTAGAAAAAGGGGGATGACATGAGCAAGAGAAGGAAAGAAAAGAAACGGAAGGATAAGCTGCCATTTCGATTGAATTTGCTCTTTTTTGTAATGTTTATTATGTTTGCAGCTTTAATTCTCCAGCTCGGTGCAGTTCAAATTCTTAGAGGGGAGTCTTTTCAGGAAGAAATTGATAGAACGGTTAATGAGACAACGAAAGTACCAGTTCCACGTGGTAAAATATATGATAGCAATCAGCAGCTTGTTGTCGGTAACGAGCCATTATATGCGATTACCTATACCCCTGCTAAAGGAACGCAAGCTGCAGATAGATTAGAAGTAGCTGAGAAATTAGCCAAGCTGATTACGATTGAGGTAAAAGGAATTAAAGAAAGGGATAAAAAAGAGTATTATTACTTAAACAATAAAGATAAAGTAATAGAAAGGCTGTCTCAAGAAGAAAGAAAGCAGCTTGATGATGTTGAAGAATACGATCTTGCTTTAGAACGAATAACCGAAACAGAGATGAATGATATATCGGAACACGATAAATTAATTATCGTAATTAAAAAAGAACTGGATAAAGCTTATGCGCTAACGCCACAAATTATTAAAAATGAAGGTGTAACAGCTGAAGAGTATGCGAAAGTCTCAGAAAATTTAAGTGAATTACCAGGAATCAATGCGATTGCAGACTGGGAGCGTAATTATCCCTTTGGAGATACATTAAAGGGCTTAGTTGGCAGTATTACGACTCAAGAGCGAGGTCTTCCGAAAGAAAAATTGGAACATTTTTTAACAAGAGGATACAGCCGTAACGATCGTGTCGGAATTAGTGGATTAGAAGAATATTATGAGGATGCTTTACGGGGGAGAAAAGAGCAAATTGAGTATATCACAACAAAAGATGGAACTACAGTAGATTCTCGAGTAGCAGTGGAAGGGCAAGCAGGTAAAGATCTTGTTTTAACCATTGATATGGAATTCCAAAAAAAGGTCGATAAAGTGTTACAAGAAGAATTACAAAAGACGATTCAAAAACACCCTTACCAACATCAATATATGTCAGAGGCAGTCGCTGTAGTTATGAACCCCAAAACGGGAGCATTGCTTGCAGTAAGCGGTGTAACATACGATAGAAAAACAAATGAATATAAGAATTCTCCATATAAAGCATTTAATGATGCTCATTTACCAGGATCCGCTATCAAAGGAGCTACTGTTTTAGCAGGGTACGAATCAGGAGTTATTTCTCCAGGGCAAGTATTTAATGACAGAAAAATACAAATTGCTAGTGGCGCACCGAAGGGTTCCTACTCGGAACTAGGTCCCGTGGATGACTACGCTGCGTTACGCCGTTCATCTAACGTATATATGTTTTATATTGCATTGAAAATGGGAGGAGAGCATCGCTATCCGTTTCCAAATGGAGAGAGTGCGGCATTTGATGTAGCTGCATGGGATCAGATGCGAAGCTATTTTCAACAATTTGGCTTAGGAAATCGAACAGGTATTGATTACCCTTATGAATCAACTGGTGTTATTGGTGACAAACAATTTCAACCAGGTTTGTTGATGGACTATGCAATTGGTCAATATGATAACTATACGGCTCTACAGCTAGTGCAATATGTATCAACGATAGCGAATGATGGTAACCGTATACGCCCGCAATTAGTAAAAGAGATACGCAATCCATCGCAAGTAGAAGAGCGATTAGGCTCTGTATATCAAAGCAAGCGAACAGAAGTACTAAATCGAATTGATATGGATAAATCGAATATTGAACGAATTCAGGAAGGGTTTAGGCAAGTATTTAATGAGCCACGAGGAACGGCTGTACGATATTTCGGAACATCGAAATACCGTCATTATAAAGCAGCTGGCAAAACAGGAACTGCTCAAAACGCATATTATAAAGATGGAGAAAAGAAGGCCGATACAGAAAATCTTTCACTTGTGGGCTATGCACCTTACGATGATCCTGAAATGGCGTTTGCTATTATTGTACCTCATACGGGGATTGTTGATGGTAAACATCCGATAAATCAAACCATCGGTCAAGGTATTTTAGATGCTTATTTTTCCAGTAAAGAAGATTAGAGGTTGTACTTGATAGTGGTGAACTTAGCCGATATGATAGTTTTTGAAAGCTCGTGCTTATGAAGTGATGATTACGCATATGATATGTGGGATGAGGCTTCTAATAAATAGGAGTCTCATTGTCATTTACATGAAAGAGAGGAGGTATATTCTTGCGGAAAGTAATCGTTACTCCATACCAAAGTAAATGGCAGAATCTGTTTATGCAAGAAGCAAAATATATAGCAGCCATTTTTAAAACAGAACTAGTTTCGACGCATCATATTGGAAGCACGGCTGTTCCAGGCTTAGCTGCTAAACCGGTTATCGACATCATGCCGGTGGTTTCTTCGATTGAAAAA
The DNA here is from genome assembly GCF_009917385.1 of Roseburia sp. 1XD42-34. Taxonomy (GTDB): domain Bacteria; phylum Bacillota; class Bacilli; order Bacillales; family Amphibacillaceae; genus Virgibacillus. The sequence goes on from NZ_QWLJ01000043.1 coordinate 30,304, forward strand.
GTGGGTCAATATATAGAAGAAATGGAAAATCTGGGCTATGTTGCTTTAGGTGAGAATGGTATAGAAGGGAGAAGGTATTTCAACAAAGGTGGAAATGAACGGACACATCATGTGCACGTATTTGAAGAAGGGAACGACCATATCAAACGGCATCTCGCGTTTAGAGATTATTTAATTGCCCACCCATCCATAGCTAAGCAATACGGAGATTTAAAAACAGCTTTAGCGATCAAGTATCCGACTCAGATAGAAGCATATATTAATGGGAAAAATGAATTTGTGAAAGAAGTGGAACAAGAAGCCTTAACTTGGTATAGATTAAAAGAAGCACGATAATTTATAGGGCGATCCTATTATAAAATGACTTTCACAGGAGAGGTTTTACTTTTATGTATTAGTTAGTGATTATAGTGCGTGCTCAAAAAAGCCGGTAATAAGGACCCGAGGTCGCCTATGGTCTCAGGCGTTATTGAAAACAGAAAACACTTTTTCTACATGTAATATATTGCTGTCGTAGCCTTTCTTGTCCCGTTGCAACGCAACGCCGACAATAGTGCGTCCTAGCGTGAGTTTGAGGCGGTGAAGTTTAGTTCAAAGGCAGAGAAACCAAGCCAACGAAGAAATTTATTTTTTAGTGCATTTTCTAAACAACCTCTTAATAGAGAAAGAAGGCGTGACAATAATGTTAGCAGTACGCTGGGGATTATTTTTAATCGGTATCACTGTATTTAGTCTTGGTGTAAGTATATCTATTAATATGCAACATCTTGGTATTCACCCATGGGACGTACTGAATGTTGCTTTATTTGAAAAGTTGGGGTTATCCATCGGTTCGTGGGCAATAATTATTTCTATTTTATTAATTGGTGTATCTTGGGTTTTAGATAAGAGCTATATTAAATTGGGGACATTTTTTAATGCAGTATTAGTTGGCTTGCTGGTAGATATGTTTCTATGGATTGATTTTTTACCAGTTGCATCGAGGTCGTGGACAGATTACATGCTTATTATCGTTGGAATTGTAATTATGGGTTTGGGTGGTGGTATTTATAATGCTGCAAATGTAGGCTCAGGGCCGCGAGATGGCTTTATGCTGTCTATTTCCGATAAACTTCAAGCATCTGTAGGAAAAGTTCGTATTATTACCGAAACCTCCGTACTGTTCGTCGGTTTATTATTAGGTGGTCCGGTCTTTTTATTTACATTTGTTTTTACCTTTATTCAAAGTCCAATATTTCAATTTACATATGGGAAAATCCGCTCGAAATTACAATATTTAGAGACGAGACACCAGCATAGTGCTTCATAAACTATTTGCTCCAGCGTTTAGTTTTCTATACGGTAAGGTCGGTGGCAAATAGATACGATAACAATTTGTACTGTAAGACTCCCACTTCAAGAATTGGAGAATCCATACTGCAAATAAGTCTAAGTTGGAGATAGCTGCACCTGAATGCTCTATTTTGTAAGAGGTCTTTAGGTCATACCATTACGGCACTAACAATCAGTGGGGAAAGAAAACCCGACTGGCTGATGGGGTCCCTACCAAGTAGACCGTATTAAAAGAGAAATTTTGCAGCTTGTACCCTGAATAGATAGGGGCTCAGGTTGTTTCATTTCTTTTGGGAACATAGAAGGTTCGCCTTTATCTATATGGCATCTAAATGTGGGAATTATTAAATTGAACCTTCACTAATATGCTCTCTATTTACATAGTCAGAAGCTTGTATTTGATGAGAAGGTAAAGCGCGTTCTAAGTCATAATCAGTTATTACTTTCTGTAACCAAATCCAGCATATTATAAGTGCAAGGATAGTGAAAACAATCACCGCGAAAACAGCGAATTTTCCTTTCATAACTAATTCTCCCTTCGTGTTATCAAATGATTTATTAAAAAACAGATTAAAAATTAAAATAGTTCATTTTTATTTAGTAGAGAGCTGTAATTATGACATAGTAAAAAAGTATATATGTATGCTAACCTAACCTCTTTAATTAGTTTTGAAATATAACTTAGCGTACCAAACCCTACTTGTTCTGTAAATGTAAACGTTTCTCTTTAGGAGATTAATAATGTTTTTTAAAATTTGTTAGAAGTGTCGCCTGTTTTTTTAAGGGAATTATTTTATGGAAACATGATGGTAAATTAAAACAGAAATAAGTAAAATAAGAATAAAAAGAGTCCTAAGTCTCAGATTTTTTATCTGACTTTCAGTATATTTTTTTCGCGAGGTGATCGGTTTGTTTCAAAATATTTTATTGGCAGCAGATGGCTCTTCTCATTCTGTTCGTTCTACTGAGTACACAGTAGAGTTGGCCGAAAAGTTTTCGTCTCAGGTAGAAGTGGTATATGTTGTTGATGGTGAAACGGCAAAGTAGGACGTGTTACATACTGTCGACCATACACAAGTGAAAAAAACAGACAAGAAAGACTGCGGCCAATCACAGATGTATTACAAGCAGCGAATATAGATTACACAGTTACCGTTTTACATGGTGATCCGGGGCCTAAAATTGTTGCATATGCAAATAAGCATGATATTGATTGTGTCATTGTAGGAAGCCGCGGTAGGAACAACCTCCAAACGTTTCTGTTAGGCAGTGTCAGTCACAAGGTTGCTAAGCAAGTGGAATGCCCAGTATTAATCGTAAAATAAATCTAATGCATGGTGTGAGTTCAATCAGCAAAGAAAAGCCATATGATTTCAAATTTGAATCCATATGGCTTTTCTATAAGATTAAGAAAGTATAAAAATGGTTGCTTTGCGATACGGTCTTAACTAGCTACTCCCAGCGCAGGCGTCCAGTAACCAGGCAACTTCCACGAAGATGCCTTGCGATAAGTCGTCATTGGTGCGTGGTTAGAGGAAGGCTGAGTAAAAATGGGCTTGTCGCTCAGGCATTGGCATACACCAATTGCAGGAGCAAGGTTCCTAAAACTTTAGTTGTTTTGTTCCAGTCGCTACGTTGCTAAACGGGCGCCCACACCTCTGATGTAGCTTGTGGATACAACGAGATTCTTCGCCTATAGCCACATGCGACTTCACGAAATCCTCATACAATAGGTCATCAGCGTTTCTTTCCTTACCATCCCGATACTAGAAGGCGATCACTTCAAAAATGGGAGATATGAGCTGAACAAGTCGAAGAAGGCGATATGAGCCAAATACCTAGTTCGGCCAATTAACACTCAGCCTGGGTGGATGAAAAAAATCTCCCTCTGTGATAGTTCCATTTATCTTCGTTGATCTGCTCCATACACTATGTTGCCAAACAGGGGCTTATACCTTTGTTTTTAGCAGTTTGCTCCAGCGCCATTAGTTTATAATTTTTAGGAAGGGTATTCACGTACAGTGTTGTCAAGCATTTGTAATTGCAGTCCGTACATCGTAAGCATGTAAGTCAATATCTGGCGGCTCGCTCAAGGCTAATTTTGCTAACTGCGAACCAATAAATGGACCCATTGTTAATCCTGTCGCTCCAAGCCCGTTTGCTAACAGCAACCCTTGGAAGTCTGGAAGCGTACCAATGACTGGGAGGAATTCTGGAGTCACAGGGCGAAAACCAACACGAGCTTCTACAATCGTTGCCTCTGCTAACGGTGGCGCAAATTCCAGCGCTTTCGTGATAATTTCGTGTATTCCACCAACTGTAACACGACAATCATAGCCAACTTTATTTTCATATGTTGCACCGAGCACGACTCGATTGTTCGGAAAGGTGAGCATATATTGATTATTTGGTGGCTTCACAACTGGTATAGTGGATAAATCTTCAGCTATATTTTCTAGTTTCACATGCAAAATTTGTGCGCGTTGTGCGTCGACTTGAAAAGTAATTCCTAATGGCTTTAGTAACTCACTCATCCAAGCACCTGTTGCTGCAATAACTGTATTTGCTTTTACTTCACGACCATCATTTAAAGTGACGCCAGTAATGGTTTGTCCTGTGTTTTGTAATACAGCGGACCCTTTTATTAGTTTCGTACCGTGTTTTTGCGCAGCTTGAAGAAGTGCATCCCGAAGCTTTCTACCGTTTACACGCGCTGCACCACTAACATAAACAGAGCCATACGTGCCGTCTAATAATGGAAATCTAGTTTGTGTTTGCTTGGGAGATAATAATTCCACCACGCCAATTTCTGGAGCATCTACCTTTCGTTTTTCCGCTCGTTCCTTCATGGCGATTAATTTTTTCTCATCTTGATGCAAATGTAATGCACCAACTTGGTGATAGCCGGTGTCCGGCAAGCCATCAGCTGCGAGTGATTTTACTAAATGCGGATACATGCGAGCTCCAGCTTTTACAAGTTCATACCACGCTTTATTTCGTCGTTGTGACAACCATGGACAGACGATTCCAGCAGCAGCATCTGTTGCTTGCCCTTTATCTTTGCGATCTATCATCGTTACGTCACAGTTATTCTTCGCAAGATAATAGGCGGTTGATGCTCCAACAATGCCACTACCAACAATAATTACTTTTCTTTTCATTGGAAGATCCCTTTCGTTCAGCAGAATAATCGTTACTATCATAAAAAATTTCCTCTATGTACTTTACTATACTATGATAAAAACAAACGGATAAAAAGTAAATGCATACTAGAGCTTATTTTTAAAAGATAACAAAGTATAAAATTAGTTGCCTGGGATAAGGAAATAACTGAATGGCCACGTCCGGCGCAAAGCGCCCAGCAACAAGGTAACTTCACTCCATCCTTACGAAGTCATCATTGGTTTGTAATTAAGAGGCAAGCCGATTAACAAGGGCTTGCCATCGATGTCGACATATCTCTTTTTAGTGCCATGTTTCCTTTATCTCCGTTGCTACGTTGCAAACGTGCGCCTCGCGCATTCGTTCAGTGATTTAGTGAATTTTTTTAAATTGCTATTCAAGCGGAATGAATTTTGATAAGCTAATAGTGGTAAAAGCTTAATAGAAGGAGAAATGATCAATGGCAAAGACAATAATTTTTGGACATAAAAATCCTGACACAGATGCAATTTGTTCCGCTATCGGATATGCAGATTTAAAGCAGAAATTGGAAATAGATGCAGAACCTGTTCGACTAGGTGCAGTTAGCAAAGAAACGCAATATGCACTTGATTATTTCAAAGTAAAGGCACCTGCATTAATAGAAAAAGTAGAGCCAGGTACAGAAGTGATTCTTGTTGACCATAATGAATTTCAACAAAGTGTAGCGAATATTAAAGATGCTCATATTAAGGAGGTAATTGATCACCATCGTATTTCCAACTTTGAAACAAGTGAACCGTTATATTTCCGAGCTGAGCCTGTTGGTTGTACAGCTACCATCTTAAATAAACTGTATAAGGAAAATGGAGTAGCTGTTCCAAAGCAAATTGCTGGACTGCTATTATCAGCGATTATTTCCGATTCTTTATTACTAAAATCGCCAACGTGTACTCAGGAAGATGTAGAAACGGCTTATGAATTAGCTGAGATTGCAGGGGTCGATTTGCATACGTACGGTCTGGAAATGTTAAAAGCAGGAGCAGATTTAGGCGATAAATCTATTTCCGAATTATTAACGATGGATGCCAAGGAGTTTTCTATGGGCGGTGCGAAAATTGAGATTGCCCAAGTAAATGCCATCGACACAGAACAAATTTATGCACTGCAAACAGAAATTGAAGCAGAAATTGCCAAACTGATTAAAACAAAAGAGCTTGACCTATTTTTATTCGTTGTCACGGATATTTTAAATAATGATTCGGAAGTGCTTGCAGTTGGAAATGGAAAGTCAAAAGTGGAAGCTGCATTTAACGTTGACCTTGATCAACGCAGTCGGGCGCTATTAAAAGGCGTTGTTTCGCGTAAAAAGCAAATTGTAACAGCACTAACAGACGCATATGAAAAATAAATATATGGTAAAGACACATACCCATATTCAAATAAATTAATTGAATAAAAGGATGTTATGTTCCATATATGAACATAACATCCTTTTTTCTTGAGGTCTAGGAAATTATAAAATTTTGCAGCTATGGATAAACTTACGAAGTTATTTAGCTACGTCCGGCGCAAGCGCCCACCAACTAGGCGACTTTACGAATCGCCCTACGATAAGTCAACATTGGTTCATGCAACACCGTATCCCCATGATTCCTAAAACGTTAGTTGCTTTTCCACTCGCTATGTTGCTAACCGGGCGCTTGCACCTTTGTTCTGCAAGTTTGTTATCTTCTAGATAATGGAATATAGTTTTTATATGAAAATGATACTTATCCTACACTTATATTCAAAATAATTTTTACTAGATATAATTTTATCCCGTATGTAAGGTGTTGTAAAACCCCCAAATTTAAAATTTTGAAGTGGATACAAAAGGTATAAGTGGAAAAACAGCACCTAAATGCCCGATTTCTTTAAAAGCGTTTAGGTGTTTAAGCCATACCCTACTAGGTATTTAACGTTCAGTAGGAGATGGAAGAAAACTCCTACTAAATAATTATTAACTTTAAGGAGGCGTTACATGAACATAACAACAAAAAGACTATTTATACGTCATTTCGAATTAAGAGATTGGGAAGCAGTATATTCATATGCATCTCAAAAATCAGTTATGAAATATATGCCTGAAGGAGTATTAACAAAAGAGGAAACACAGAAAATGATTAAAAATAACTTGGGTAAATCAGCTGAGAAATTTCCAGTAGTGTTAGCTAACGAGAATACTCTCATTGGACATATGGAGTTTTTTAATTATTTTGGTGGTCACACCTATGAAATAGGTTGGGTATTTCATCCTACGTATTATAATCAAGGTTACGCTTCGGAAGCTGCACTTGCATTATTAAAATATGGATTTGAAGAACTAGGACTACATAGGATTGTAGCAACTTGCCAACCTGAAAATATTCCTTCCTTTCGTGTTATGGAAAAGATTGGCATGAGAAGAGAAGGGCATTTCAAGAAATGTATTCCTTATGGAGATGAATGGTGGGATGAATACGCTTATGCAGTACTAAATGAAGAATGGAATAACCGTTCTTTTTAGTTGTTATCATGGCAATTCAATTTTTATAGGCGATTGGATGTATAATTATTGTGTATATCTATGGTGCTGTAAAAATTTCACTTTAGGAGTTGGATAATTTGTACAGTAACAAGTATAAGGGTATGATAACAGCCCCTAAATGCTATTTCGTTTAGGGACCTTAAAGTAATAATAACAGCCAGTAGGAGTGTATGAAATATGCGACTGACTATGACTATAGGTTCACTTTATATCAATTGTTTAGTTTTCAACCTACGGATTGGCTACTGAACAAGGAACAAGAGAAAGTTGAATCTTTATAAGGATGGACTTTTTTCTTAAAAATAGTGTATAATGTTCTATAAAGAACGTACGTTTCCTTTACTGCCTATTGGATAACTTTTTATAATAATGGAATGTTCGGGCTTCATGTTGGATTCAAGGAGGTTAGAGAGCGGGAGAGACGGTGGTTATTGGAAACGATTTCCTTATAGGAAAAGCAATCAGGATAAGTAGTATGGATGAGAAGCCAAAATGGATATTAAGGTTAAGTACTATCTTACTGAATGAAAATTTGGATGGTTAATTTTGAGGCAGTAGAATCTCACTGAAAATTGTCCCGTTAATAATTTTGCAAAGGAGTGTATCATTTATTGTTGAAATTTTTCGAGTATAACTGGCAGGTAAGAGATGAGTGGTTTGAATGGTGTAGTCCATTAACATTAGAAGAGCTGTTAAAAGATCGGACAGGTGGAAAAGGCAGTATTTTGCATACTATCTTTCACATTATTGACGTAGAATATAGTTGGCTTAGGGGGATTCAAGGTAAAGAAGATGTCGTAATGCAGTTTGGGGATTATAATACTGCTGAAAAATTAAAGTCGCTTTCAGATACTTTGCGAACAGAAATAGTTGCATTTTTAAAAACGAATCTAGATGAAATTAAAGAAGAATTAATAAGCGTCCCTTGGGATGAAGATAAATATACGGTAGATGCCATATTGCATCATATCATTGCTCACGAAATTCACCATATTGGTCAACTTTCCATTTGGGCAAGAGAAATGGAGCTAAATCCTGTAAGTGTTAACTTTATCGGTAGAAAATTCGGAATTTTTCATTCCGGTTAAAAGCAGTACCATTTTATTTCCTCTTATCTAAGAGGACTTATAACGGCAATGGAACGAAAAAAGTATCGTAATTGTATTTTGGCAGCTTGTTAGCTATTAATTTTGGATTCAAGATGGAACGATGCGTGAATCATGTATAAATTACTTGAAATTGCTGTATAAACGGAACCATTGCTACAAAAGCTAATGGTATATTAACTAGGAGGGATTTCATGGGAGGTAAACCAAAGGGGCCGAAACAGCAACCGCATCCAGACTTACCTGAAAGTCCAAAGCAACCATATAAAGAACCATTAGATGGCTCTAAAAAGGTAAAACAGGCAAATCACACAAGGCAAAAACACAATCCTCATCACGGATTATAAAACAGGTATCCCAGTCTGGGTACCTGTTTTTTTGAAGAGATAAGAAAGTATAAATTTAGCGGTTTGTGTATAACTACATAATCGAATAAGCCACGTCGGGCGCATGTGCCAAGCAACTAGGAAACTTCACTCCATTGCTTTACGATAATTCATTATTGGTTTGTATTATCACTATGATTCCTAAAACTTTAGATAATTCGTTCCATTCGCTACGTTGCTAACGGGACGCCCTGCGACTTTGTTCGAAGAAGATTGTTTCCAATACAGCGCTTTTTATATTTGGCACATCTATTTATCGGTATTTAGTCACGTTATTAAACAAGTACTTTTAATTTTAACTCGCTTTCCGTCACAGTTTTTGCCGCGCTAGCATCTTCTTAGATTATCCATGCTTGTCAAGGATGGTTACAGTGCTTTATGCTGTTTATAAACTATTGTTTAATTAAGGCTATGATTAAACGGAGAAAAAGCGAAGGGAAAGATGATCGACTATGTGGAAAGATTTCAAGGAATTTGCATTTAAGGGGAATGTCGTTGATTTAGCTGTAGCCGTGGTAATTGGTGCAGCATTTAGCGCAATTGTAACATCATTAGTAGAAAATATTATCACACCACTTATTGGAATTATTATGAATGGCATTGATTTTAGCAACTTAACGATTACTTATAAAAGTGCAACCATAAATTATGGGTTATTTATTCAATCGATAGTAGATTTCTTTATTGTGGCAGGTTCTATTTTCTTATTCATCCGTTTGTTAATGAAGTTTAAACGTCAAAAGCAAGAAGAGCCTATAGAAGAAACACCAGAAGTTAACGCCCAAGAAGAATTGTTAAAGGAAATTAGAGATTTATTGAAAGCGCAAGCGAACGACAATAAATTTTTATAGGAGAGTATCGTTTGGAAATTAGACCATACCATTCTAGCTATGAAAAGGGTTGGTTACAATGTCGAGTGTTAGCTTTTTTAGAAACAGCTTATTATGACAATGTTTTTACGGGAAAAAGAAACATATGACCACCAAGCAATTGAATTAGTAGCTATCGAACAAGATAAGATAGTCGGATTAATCGATGTGGAATATGAATTGGAAAAGAATACCGTTTGCACTGGTGAGCATGGACTTGGAGGAATGATTTGTCATCTTGCTGTCCACCGTGATTACCAACGGCTTGGCATTGGCCAGCAATTATTACATCATGCTGAGAAAATGGCATTGGAAAAGAATAAATTATTTAGAAGCATGGACAAGAGACGATGAATGGGTATGAAACTGGTACTGGTATAAGAAAAACGGCTTTCATCCTGTCTATTCCTATTTACATGTTTTTCTTGAAAGAAAAAGTGAAATGCGTTATTTGAAAAGTGAAGTCCAAAATTTTTACCCAGTTCAAGCATGGGCACATTATACAGGGAAAGATGAACAGGCTATTCAACAAGCATTCAAACGTGTATATACATGTACAGGTTTGAGGAAGGGGTTGTGAATCATGCTGGAAACATACAGACTGCTTCAAGCTGGGGATGAAAAGCAAATGCAAGCATATGAAGCAATCATGGGTTTAAATGTACTACATGACTTGAAACTGTATAAGCCGGTTTTATGTGGAACGTTCCCCTTAGGAATTCATGTGGCGGGATCAGATTTAGACATTATTTTGCAAGCTAGTGATTTAGAACGTTTGGAACATGATTTGAGACGATTATATTCTCATCAGGAATCGTTTGCACTCAAACGAAAAATCATCCGAGGTCGAAAAGTGGTTAAAGTAAAATTTTATTATCAGTCATTTGCTTTTGAACTTTTTGCTCAAGATCAGCCTGTTTATGAGCAATATGCCTATTTACACATGGTTATTGAAGATGGTGTATTAAAAAAGTTTCCCGAATGGAAAGGGGAAGTAATTCGGTTAAAGCAATTAGGAATGAACACGGAGGAAGCTTTTTGCAAATTACTGGGTCTTTCTGGTGATCCCTTTGAACAATTAATTTTATATGGAAAACGAAAAAACATCATCTCATGAGCAAGGGAGCCTCTGTTGCTTTTTTTGTTAAGCTGTTTTCATAGGCTGGTATTTGGAAGTGATTTTTATTAGAGCTAAACACAAATAGTCGTTTTCAACAGCCTATTTTAGCTTTTTAGGTGATTGCCTTATACAAATGGGAGATATTTGCCATAGGTTATTAGTGAACCTATTACAGGAAAGGAGAATTTTTCATGAGACATCATCATGGGAATTGCTGTCCCCCACAGCAGGTTGTTCATCCAACCAAATATAATTGCGTAAAACAATGCAGTGAAGATGTTGTAGAGCATATTCATCCCTCACATACGACTGTACAAAATCATCATACAACGATTAATAAACATGTATTTCCACATTCTACTTCTGTACAAAATACAAATAGCAGTGTAGACGTATACGGCGGATCTTTTAATGTACCATCTCAAGTAGGTGGAGCGATGGCACCGGGATACGGTCAGGTAGCAGGTGCAATGGCACCGGGTTATGGAAGCGGTCCAGTAGCAGGAGCGATGGCACCAGGAATGGGGTATGGATGTCATAAGCCGAAACATTGGCAACATCCACATAAATGGTGTTAACTTAAAAGAAAAGCTGGCATAGTTTATGCCAGCTTTTCGAGTTGTCTAGGAAATTACACTAGCGTTGCATAAAAAGTAATGCTTCAAGTCAAGCGCTAATTATCCATTTGAGGCATAGAT
>NZ_QWLJ01000044.1 GCF_009917385.1 Roseburia sp. 1XD42-34
AAGAATTCTTCTTTTACATAAGTATAAAAAAATTGGAAGTCATGTTGGGTAGGTGAGATTCCATCTCACTCCACCCCCACATTTGACATAGAACCCTTATTAGAAAGACCACAAATACTGTCCTCTTACGGGTTCATCCTCCATTCCTCCTTTTTTGATTTACGTTACAAACTACATAGGAAATGCGCCCAATAGAGAATACTTCCATTATAAAATACTTTCCTTTATTTCACCTGATTTGCTGTGCCGAGTTTTCGCAACAAATCAATTGCGATTTGTTTTTCAACCTCATCTAAACCACTTGTAATCTCTTCAATTCGCGACCAATGACCAGGGAAAATATGCTCTAATAACTTCTCCCCTTTTTCCGTAATTTCTGCGAAAGTAACCCGACGATCATTCTGATTTGGTATACGTGTAATATAACGCCTGTTTTCTAATTTGTTTACAACATACGTAATACTTCCACTTGTTAATAATATTTTTTCACCTATCGCTTTTAATGGATGAGGTCCTTTATGATAAAGCAGCTCCATAACTGCAAAATCCGTTAAATTCAAGCCTCGTTGCTGAATGTCATTCTCCACTTGTTCCATTAAACTGCGATAAGCTTTCGATAATACAACAAATAATTTAAGCGAGCTATTGTTTTGCTTTTCCTTTAACGAACGATCTTTTGTCAAGTTACTCTCTCCTTATCATAAAATAATGACGTTTTGCTGTTTCGTCTATACAAAATAAACCAAAGTACGAGTGAACTTATCGTCAGAAAAGGATAGATCCCACTAAGAGCTAAACATATAATAGCGATCGTTCCCACTGTCTCTTCCAGTTGTAAAGAAGCCTTTTTTCTTGTTATCCACTGTATTGCCTTCATCATCTTCATTTCTCTTACCAAACGATAAGCCGTCCAAAACAACAAAATATGGAGCGGTATCCACCAGCTTGGATTCATAAAATAAAAAATGACGACTGGGAGAAATAAGAGCAACATACCTATCCGTGTAAATTTTAAAAAATGACTGGTATAAAGTTTCAGCGACCAAGGTAATATCTCAATCATATCATTACTAAAACGATCTGTATAAAAACTAGCTGTAATCGATGTATAAACGTATACCATCACAGCTGCACCAACAGAAAATAACCATTCAGGCATAAATAGAAGGGCCGTAACTAGTAGAAGTAACGTTCCAAGCAACTGAAAAATCAACGCATGTTGCTTTACAAAATACAACTTCCATATCCGATCATATATTTGGGCATTTGTTGTAAATGGCTTCTTATTGTGCTTGCTATTTTGAAACATAGCATACCTTTTCGGACGTTTAACCTTTGTTTTCGAAGCGAAAGCCATTAATGGCATACGCCATATAGTGTAGTCATTAATCTCCGTTACTTTAGACCAATTGATTTGTGCAAACAAACGCGGAAGAAGAAACAAGTTAACAAAGCCAATACAAGCAACAATGAGTGCTGCTATTAATCTAGCTTCCTGCACAAGACTAACCAGACCGATTGCAGCTAAAGCTAAGAAAAACACACCTATTTTTACAATGAAGCGTTGCTGAAATAGCTTCCACTGTGGAATAGCCATGATAATATCAAAAAGGATAAAGACAACTACAAAGGTAAATACAAGTTGTGAACGAAATGGTGTTAACAGAGCTGCGATAGCTCCGATTAAGCTATAAATAAGCAGCTTCTTCAACCATCTTTCCATTAATGTCAAAAACCAAACATTACCTCTCCTGTATGGCAGTAAGGTTAATTGATACTCAGCGGTAGAATATAAGACGCCTGGTTCTCGAAATGAGTTGAATATATAACGAACCGGTAAAGCAACAGCCAAGAAACCTAGCACTTCTTCTGAATGCTGTTCTAAAAAAGAAAAATAATTACCATACAACTTCATTGTATCACTAAAAATAAATATACTAGCAAACGTATAAGCGAGTAAAAGACCAAGATAAATAGAGGTTGTTTTATCAAAAATCAATTGGGAAGCCATCTTGTTTAATTTCCGCTTCTTTTTGAAGCGATTGATTCTTATGAAAAAGTAACTCTTTAACAAGGATGGGCGACGTATCATTATTTCGTTCTCCTATCGATCGTAACAAATTGGTCAATCGGACCTTGGCTATGTATTTTACCTTGTTGCAGCATAATATAGTTATCTGCCATTCCCTTCATACGATCGAGCTGATGTGTTGTGACAAGAACCGTCGTCCCGCTAGCTATTTTTTCCTTCATTAATTGTTCAAAATAATCAATCGCATAAATATCAAGGCCCATAAAGGGTTCATCAATAAGTAATAACGGAGTGTCAGGAAGTAATGCACATATGGTTTGCACTTTTTGCCTCATTCCTTTTGACAATGATTCGGGATATTCATCCAGCTTATCTGTCAGTTCAAATCCTTTTACCATCCTTTCAATCCGTTGATTTAATTCGTTTGTAGCCAGTTCATAACTCATCCCATAGAGCTGGAAATGTTGCATCACAGTTAATTCTGTCAGCAGCATCGGTTCTTCCGGCAAATAAGAGAGCAAGAGTTTAAATGTTAGAAGATCTTCATCTTGATGAAACATTTCATTAATAATAATTTTCCCTTGTTCCTTTTGAATCATGCCAACGATCGCTTTCAATAACGTTGACTTTCCTGCACCATTATGCCCCACCAATGCAGTTATTGTTCCCTCGTCTAGCGTAAATGAGGCGTGGTCAATCAGCACTTTTTGATCCAACTCTACCGAAAGTTCAACAACTTCTAACGTTTTCAACAGAAATCCTCCCTTTACAGCACTTCCTAATTTCATTGTACGGAAATGGGCGGCAAAAGGATTCAAAAAGTACCATTTTCTTTATTGAAAATATGACGCACCTCAAAAAATAGAGCGAGATCTACCTTTCGGGGTGCAGTAAGGATCTTTCTTATGTGACAGATTACTTTGCTCGTATCATTTGTAAATGCTTTGGGAGCAACTCCACTTCAGTCGGCGTACCCGTAACAATTTCTCCATCCATGTCGGCTTCCTTTCGATCATCTGTCGTTACACGTAAACGACCTGTTTGTATATACATCAATTCATTAAGCTCCTTAAGCTTTGTATCTGGGTCGTTCATAGAAAATAACTCGCGAAAGAAAGCAAGATTTGAATTTTTTACAATTAGCACGTCTAATTTCCCGTCATCAGGCTGTAATCTTGAAATTGGAAGCTCTTGCGTACCTAAGTATCTTCCGTTTAACACAACTATCATTACTGCTTCGCCTTGGACAGTTTGCTCATCGGTTGTTATTACATAAGAAAAGCTTTTTGCTTGCGTAATGGTTTTTAAAGTGCTCATAAAATAACTGAGGACACCGAGGTACTTCTTTTGGATGGGATCAATATTTTGCGAGGTTTCCGCAATTAATCCGATTCCCCAAAAGTTAAGAAAATATCTATCATCCGCTTTCCCTACATCTATATCAACAACATGTCCCTCTACAATTGCAGAGGCAGCTTTCTCTAGTTGCTGAGGTATATTTAGTACTCTGCTAAAATCATTACATGTCCCTCCGGGCAATATTCCGACAATGGGCCGTTCTTTTAATGGAGAAATAGCATTGATACAAGCATGAACTGTTCCATCTCCACCTAATATAAGCAGCAAATCTACTTTTGAAGCATAGCGTACACAGACATCTTTGACATCTTCAATGGATTCCGTTTGAACAATGTGCAATTGTTTAATGGCTAAAGATAATTTTGGAATTGCATACATTAATTTCCCTTGCATCTCCTCGTATTCAGCATTACCATTATATAGAAACAACGCTTCATCGTACTTACTCATACAACTTCCTCCATTCGTTTCGTGTGATTTTCCATGTTTATAATAAAATCTGACTCAAGATTTATACTCGTTATGAAAAACTAATGACTATATAGGAACGTGTAAGGTTATGTGTGCTTCTTAACCTTGGGTCTGACTACAGGGGCGTTTATGATGAGAGTATTTCGGATGCACTGCCCAATTACTATAAACATACATCTACCCAACTAAATGTTCCCCTAATGCCACAAATGATATGGATACTTCTGTACTAGTATTCCCCTACCAGTTCATTAAAAAACGTTACTGCACCTAAAAAGGAACCATACAGGTAAAACATCCACCATTTATAGGATTCTACTAAAAATTCACATCTTTTTCCTTTCATTCAATCTTTAAGAAGCACCGAACAAAGGCGCAGAGCGCCCGGTTAGCAACGTAGCGACTGGATTGAATCAACTAAAGTTTTAGGAAGCACGGTGAGGCACGAACCAATGATGACTTATCGTAGGGCGATTCGTGAAATTGCCTAGTTGCTGAGCGATGGAGCCGGACGTGGCTATTCCGTTTTATCGGTATCCAAAAGTAACAAATTTTATGCTTTCTTATCTTTAAAAAACTTCTTTAAGAAATAAACCTATTTTTTATTAAATTAACGTAAATAATATAAATTTCATCTAGATATTTTCACACAAATAGTATTTAATAAATATGTAAGCTATTTTAAATTTATGGATATTTTTTAGGAGGGTCAAAATGAAGAAGTGGTACAGCCTTTTTATCGTCCTTGTCTTAGCAGTTGTGCTTGCTGCCTGTGGCGGGTCGGATGATTCTGAAGGGAAAGACAAAACAAGTGGCGATAGTGGTGAAAAAGGAAAGACACCAGATACGTTAGTTATGGGCTTTGTTCCTTCCCAGGATTCTGACACCATCGCAGATACAGTAAAACCATTAGCAGATCGCTTAAGTGAAGAGTTAGGAATCAACGTCGAAGGTAAGGTTATGACCAACTATAATGCACTTGTAGAAGCAATGGGGTCGAATCAAGTACAGATTGGATTTATCCCTGCTTTTGGTTATGTACTTGCAAACGAGCAATATGATGTAAACGTTATTCTAAAATCTGTTCGCCATGGTTCTGGTACATACAAAGCACAATACGTCGTACGGGCAGATTCCGGTATTGAATCTTTAAAAGATTTAGAAGGTAAAGTGTGGACGTATGCAGATAAAGGCTCTACCTCTGGTTACCTTTTCCCTGCATATCAAATGATGCAAGAATTTGGCTATGACTCTGGTACAGAATTAGAAACTGATTTCTTCAGCAACACGATTGCAGCAGGCGGACACGATAATGCAGCTATTTCTGTATATGAAGGAGATGCTGATGTAGCAACCACTTTTGATGATGTTCGTACAGAGCTGGAAAAAGAATATCCAGATGTAATGGATAAATTAAAAGTCATTGAATATACAGATGAAATTCCCAATGATACGATTTCTGTAACAAAAGAATTGGATAAAGAATTAGTAACAAAAATTAAAGAAGCCTTCCTATCCTTTAATGACGATGAAGAAATGATTAAAATTATGAATGAAGTATATAATTGGGATTCTATTGACGAAGCTTCAGATGAAGAATATGAGATTGTTAAAGAAACCTATCAAAAATTCAAAGATGATATTGAACTATAAGTTATCATACATTAAGATTGGCTTAAGGCATAGTTAAAAAAATTTTAAAAAAATGTTGCGCCATTTTCCTACTTTTGAAAGGGGAGATTCATACTCTCCCTTTTTTTCCACGTTTAAAGCAATCTATTTCTAAGATGGGGGCAATACATAAAATGATTGAATTTAAAGATGTTGGGCTCATATACCCAAATGGAACGGAAGGTTTAAAAAACATTAATGTAACGATTAATGATGGGGAATTTGTCGTGATCGTAGGTCTCTCTGGTGCCGGAAAGTCAACACTTATTCGTAGTATTAATCGACTTGTTACACCTACGAGCGGCAGTTTATCGGTAGACAATGAAAATATTCTTGATTATAGAGGCAGTGATTTAAGAAAACTCCGAACTAAAATCGGAATGATTTTTCAAAATTATAACTTAGTTAACCGTACTAATGTCCTTAAGAATGTGTTAGCTGGACGTTTAGGACATACAGGAACATTGCGATCCATCTTAAACTTATATAAAAAAGAAGACATTGGCTTAGCCTATGAAAGTTTACAACGTGTTAACATTGGGGAGAAAATATATAACCGTGCAGATGAACTAAGTGGTGGACAACAACAGCGAGTTAGCATTGCCCGTGTACTTACACAGCAGCCGAAATATATTTTAGCGGACGAGCCTGTAGCTTCTTTAGACCCACCTACTTCTCATCAAGTAATGACGTATTTAAAGAAAATCAATAAAGAACACAATATTACAACCATCGTGAACCTTCACTTTATTGATATGGCTATGGAATATGCAGATCGCATTATCGGTATGCGTGCAGGAGAAATCGTATTTGATGGTCCTGCTTCCAATGTGACAGAAAAAACATTCGAAGAAATTTACGGACGTGCCATACGTGAGGATGACTTACGTGGGGGGGCGAAAGAATCGTGACCAAACAAACAAAGCCGGAAGCTTTAAGAAAAACGCCTTCCATTTATCCGACAAAGACAAAACTGCAAATTACCATTATTTTCTTTGTTGTGCTCGGTTTTTATTTATTCAGTATGGTTTGGACACAGCGGGAAATGGTCGGAGGATTTGGTGATGCTCTAGGCAATATGTATACTGTTATCGAAAAATTCTTCCCTCCGAACTTGGAAGTTATCCCAAAGGTTTGGGAAGCAATGGCGCAAACTATTCAAATGGCGGTTATTGCTACTACGCTGGCAGCCATATTGACAGTTCCTTTAGCTTTATTATCAGCCCAAAATATAACCACATTTAAACCACTATATTTGTTTACGAGAACGTTATTAAATACCTTGCGTACGATTCCAGACTTAGTACTTGCTGTTATATTTGTTGGCTTATTTGGTGTCGGTCTTTTACCAGGTATTTTAGCGTTATTTATTTTTTCGTTAGGGATTTTGGCTAAATTAATTAGTGAAACAATTGAGGCAGTCGATATGAACCCATTGGAAGCAATGCGTGCTTCAGGCGGGAATATTTTTCAAGTCATTTATTTTGGACTCATTCCGCAAGTCTTACCACAATTCACTTCCTTTGTGCTCTACGTATTTGAAATTAACATCCGAGCTTCTGTCGTTTTAGGTTTAGTGGGGGCCGGAGGTATTGGGTTAGTTCTCGATCAGCAGTTAGGTTTTTATAATTATCCAAACGCGATGGCGATTATTATTTTGATCTTTATTGTAGTCATTGTGATTGAATTTATAAGTAACAAACTAAGGGAGGCTCTAATCTAATGTCTACTTATTCTTTACCTCCTAAACAACCTAAATCCACCTCTAAAAAAGTAAAACGGATTTTAATTCTTTTAGCAGTCGCAGCTATTTATATTTGGACATTTCTTGGTATTGAAATTGATTGGGGTAGAGCTTTTGAGAGAATGGCAAACAACTTCGACCGCGTCGTTCCAAAATTATTCAATCCAGATTGGACTGCCACAAGCGAAGTAGCTTTAAAAATTTGGGAAACAGTACTCATTGCTTTTGCAGGTTCCTTAATGGCAGCTATTTTAGCTGTCCCACTTGGTTTTCTAGCTGCTCAAAACATGACAAGAAGCAAAATATTAACTGCTGTCGGAAAATGGATCTTGTCTGCAGTACGTGCTTTTCCTGACATTATTCTGGCGATCTTATTCGTTGTAGCAGTTGGACCGAATGCATTTGCTGGAGTCCTGGCAATCGCTATTGGTTCAACCGGTATGCTTGGGAAACTTTACTCAGAAGTTATTGAAGCAATTGATATGAAAGTAATTGAAGCAATGGAAGCTAATGGAGCTAATAAAATTCAAATCCTTTTTTATGGGGTTATGCCACAAATCATTCCGGAATTCCTATCCTACGCCATCTATCGTTTCGAAGTCGATATTAGAGCTTCATCTATTTTGGGTATCGTCGGAGCAGGTGGTATCGGAACCATGATTATTTTTGCTTCCAGCAACAGAAATTGGAATGAAATGGGTTTAATTCTATTAGCAATTATTATTGTTGTTACCATAATTGACTTTCTTTCTGCGCGGATTCGTCGGAAAATTGTATAGTCATTTCCATACAGTCCCACAGATTTCTTGTGGGACTATTTCTATGGAATAAAGGCGCAGAGCGCCCGTTTAGCAACGTAGCGACTGGAACGAAGCAACTAGAGTTTTAGGAATCATGGTGAGGCACGAACCGATGATGACTTATCGTAGGGCAATGGAGTGAAGTCGCCTAGTTGTTAGCGCGTCATGCGTAGAACATGGCTATTTGGGTATTTCCATATCCACTAGCCTCATTTTATACTTTTTTATCTTTGAAAGATGAAAGCTTTATTTTTTCTTATCCTATAAACCTTAATAAACGTTATTTTCTCCTATAAGACATAGAAAGGATGTTACCCTTGAACAACAAGCCTGTCAACGTAAGTCTCGTTTATACAAGTGATATTCACGGTCATATTATGCCACTTAATTATGGTACAAATGAAACGTCTGCAAATGGACTAGCGCGATATGCAACGGCTGTTAAACAAATTCGTAATACGCACGATCACCTCATCATCATTGATAATGGAGACCTTATTCAAGGGACTCCTTTAATGACACATTATGTGAAAGAACATGCTCACAAAGCGAACCCGATGATTCAAGCCATGAACAAAATTAACATTGACGCCTCTGTAATTGGTAACCATGAATTTAATTTTGGTCAACCTATTCTGCGAGCGGCAATGGACCAATCCAATTTTCCTTGGCTCGCTGCCAATGTTTTGGACGCAGAAACAAACGAACCAAAATATGGGCCTCCATATATTATCAAGAAGCTGCAGAATGGAATTAAAATTGCCATTTTAGGTGTTACCACGCATTACATACCAAATTGGGAATCTCCAGAACATATTGCAGGCATTCACTTTAGAGATGCATATGAGACAGTAAAAACATGGGTTCCTTCTATTCATAAAAAGGAGCAGCCTGATTTACTGATTGTTTCTTACCATGGCGGATTTGAACGCGATATTCATACAGGAGAAGCTACAGAAGCGCTAACTGGAGAAAATCAAGGTTATGCCATATGTAACATAGAAGGCGTTGATGTGCTATTAACTGGACACCAACATCGCCAGCTTACAGACATCGTTAATGATGTATTAGTTATTCAGCCTGGAAATAATGCTTTTTTCTACGGCAAAGTCGATATTCAATTTACAAAATGTGCTGCTGGCTGGGAAATGATTGATAAGAAAGCAAGCTTGCATACTTTAGCGCAGACTCCTCCTGATAAAGAGATTGTCAATTTAACCAAAGAAATAGAAGCTTCCACTCAACAATGGCTTGATCAGCCTGTCGGATATATTAAAGGAGATATGACCATTAACGATCCCTTTCAAGCTCGAATTCGGAAACATCCATTTATTGAGTTCATTCAAAAAGTGCAAATGGAAGTAAGTGGTGCAGATATCTCTGTAACCGCCTTGTTAAATAATAATTCGAAAGGTTTTAACCAAACCGTCACCATGCGTGATGTTGTTGCAAATTATATGTATCCGAATACGTTAGTCGTTTTAGAATTGCAAGGCAAAGATATTCGGGCGGCTTTAGAAAAAAGCGCTGCTTATTTCATGCTCAATGAGAATGGTGACATTGTGGTAAATCCAGCTTTTGAAAAACCAAAACCACAGCATTATAACTATGATATGTGGGAAGGAATTACTTACACGATAAATATAGCTAAGCCAATTGGAAGCAGGGTGGAGAAATTATGTTATCGGGGAGATCCAATTACCACAGAAGAGAGCTATCATGTCGTATTAAATAACTACAGAGCAAGTGGAGGCGGCGATTACTCTATGTTTAAAAATAAACCTGTAGTGAAAGAAATCCAAAAAGATACGGTAGAATTAATTCAAACGTATTTTGAAAAACATCCCACAGTAGACGCTACTGTAACAGATAATTTCAAGATAATAGCTGAAGCATAGACGCATTCAACAATTCGGATATCCCAGAGAAGCGCATCTAAAAACCAACTAGCCTTATAAACTAGTTTGGTTCGAGCTTGGCTCCCGAGCCTCTGCGGCGTGATGAATTGGCGATGGAGATACCTTTAAAGAACAAAGCTATCGCCAACGCAAAAGCGAGCGTATCACGCCCGCCTCTCCAACTCCCCTTTTCCTATAATGCTACTAATTATGTAGCGATTTGTATACAATAGATGGTTTATAAAAAATTTAGGTGCTGTTATCTACTACTCAGCCTTTATCTAGCACACGGGCGAGAGATATACAGCACCTTCTTTAGGGGTTAAACATTTCAAGCGATATGAAAGCTTTGTCGCTAAGCGTAACGATCACAGGCGAGCTTCAACTCGCTTTCTTGTTCCTTTTATCAAAAGAAGTCCTTTAACTAGATATCATTTGTACTAGTCTTGATCATCTTCTGTTTCGATTTCTTGCTTCAGAATTTTTCCGCTTTTGGCATGAATCTCGAATTCCGCTTCTTTCTTTCCATTTCTAAGCTCTATTTCATAAACAAATTGGTTATCATCTTCATCTAATTCCACGCTCTCTACTTTACCATCAAATTGTTTCTTAGCAATATTTTTAGCTTCTTCCATGGAGATCAATTCTTCTTTAGCTGCATCTATTTGACCTTTTTCGTTATTTTCATTTTTCGTTTGGTTGATTTCTTTTTTATTTTCTTTCAACACTTCTCCACTGTTCCCATCAAGCTCTAAGTCGTATTCCGTATCTTTATTTATTACTTCAACTTCATATACTGCTTTATTGCGATCTGTCTCTAATTCAAACTCGGTGATTTGACCATCATATTGTTCTTGTACCATACTCTTCATTTTATCTCCATCCAGCTTTGGGGTTGTTTCATCTGCATTAGAATAATATACACCTGTACCCAAAATCGCAGCACCAGCTATTGTTCCGATAATAATTCCTAATTTCTTTTTCATTCTTACTCACTCCTTGTTTGTTGTTAGTTTTATCATAACCATTAGGAATAAGAGAACCTTGTGAACAAGATTAGAATTTGCTAAGAAAAGAGTGGGTTGTTGAGGTGAAATGAATTGTCGTGTAGAGATCACTATAATTTTTTTATTGCAGATCGAATATTCCTCTTGAATACAGAGCTTTACTAGCGACAAGGCAAATATATGGAGTCTTAGTCCTGTTAGTTATTCATCTGGCTCGATATTGGTTAGATTACTAAAATGTAGTCCTCCACGCAGGCAAATTAGAAAACTCACTTCATTTGTATAAAGAGTCGATAATCATAAAATGAAACTTCATTCAGGAGGAATTTTATTCCATATTACCGAATGTTAGTACTGCAAGGGTATGACCTAAATACTAAACGAATCGGACATTTAAGTGCCGGTTCCCCCCACTCAGACTTTGCATCCACTCAAGATTCGAAGTGAGAGTCTTATGGCACCTTAGATGCGGGATAAAAACTCCCCTGCAGGTAGACAGATTTTTGTTTTTAATCTGTCTACCTGCAGGGGAGAATACCACTTTAGATTAATGAAGGCAATTTAAATTAGATAGTACCCATTCCCCGTCAGAAGAATCGGTATCCATCAACCATAGCTGACTGTGGTCGATTTCTTTATTACATGGGTCGTTTCTTATATAAAACCACATTTTCACGAAAAACACACATTGTAAACAAGTTTTTCTTTCCTAACTATCTTTTTACGTTTTTAAATACTTCATTCGGGCTAATGCCTTGACAACATAAATTAATCTTCTCTTTCTATTTCTTTAAACAAGATTTCGCCTGTAAATGCATCAATTGTAATTTCCGCTTCATCCTGCCCATGGACAATTTTCACTTCATAAACAAACCGCCCATCATCTTCATCTAGTTCTAAATCATCTAAGGTACCAGCAAATTCATCTAAGGCTAACTTTTTCGCTTCTTCTTCACTTATGACAACCTTTTGTCCAGTATTATTTTCTTGCTGTTTGTCTGGTTCACTAGCCTGATTCCCATTTTCAGTTTCTTTTCGAGCGTTATTTTCTTTTTGCACAGAGGCATTTGGATCGTCTTTGTTCTCGGTCGACACTTCGTTTAATTGGAGGACTTCCCCAGTTTTTTCATGAATTTTTATTTCATACTGTTTTCCTTCATACGCTATACGTGCAACATAATAATCGTTATTATCTTCTTTCTGAATATCGCCTTCTATCGATCCAGGGTATTGGCTTGAAATAATTTTCTCTGCTTCCACCTTCGTAATAGCTGCTTTAGAAGCAGTACCTCCAAAATAAAAAACAATAAAACCAATTCCAGCTACTACTAATGCACTGGTTATTACAACCCCCATCTTTTTTCTTTTCATAGCCACCCTCCTTCAACCTTTTCTTTAGAATAATTCATTAAACTGAAAAACTCCTGTTAGTAATATTAAAATTCGCTGAGATTGCATGCGGAAAGCAACTTTTATGCAATGGGAAAAGTGACAATAAATGCAGCGCCTTCCCCAACCTTACTTTGCACTGTAATTTCGCCTTGATGCTCTTTTACAATTGCAGCAGCTATAGATAAACCAAGACCCGTCCCGCCAGTATCTCTGCTTCTTGCTTTATCCACACGATAAAATCGATCAAAAATGCGTGCTTGTTCTTCTTCAGGGATACCTAAACCATAATCACGAATTTTAATAAGCAGTTGTTTATGTTCCCTTGCTAAACACACCTCCACCTTACCTTCACTATATTTCAAGGCATTATCAATCAAGATATAAAATACTTGCTCCAATTGATCCTTGTTTCCTGTTAGCACAACATCATCACTTGCATCCTTTTTATAAATGATCTCCCTCGTATATGCTTTTTGGAAAGTAGTTACTGTTTCTTCTAATAAATCATCAATGTTCACTCGTTCCTTAGCTGCGGAATGTTTATTTTTTGCTAATGCTAGCATTTGTTCCACTAGCTTTCCCATTCGATCTGCTTCGGAATCAATAGCCTCCACCGATTCTTGAACGAGCTGTTGATTTTCCGTTCCTCTCCTTTTTAATAACTGTGCATAGCTTTTCACTATGGAAATAGGCGTTTTTAGTTCATGAGAAGCATCCGATACAAATGTCTCCTGTTTCTCATAGTTATCTTTTAAATGGTCAATCATTGCATTAAACGTTTTTTCCATTTCATACAATTCATCTTTGGAGCGATTTTGAACATCAATCTTCTTCCAATTAGCCTCTTGCATATTCTCCCGCATCGTTTGAATTAAAGATTTAATTGGATTTAATAAAAATCGACTGAGTACATTTCCACCGATAATAATAGGCACTAACATAAAAATTGTAGCCATTAAAAGAACTGTAAATAACGTCCGCATTGTACTATTCAAATGCGTTAACTGTGTAGAAACCTGAAGTGTTACTACTTCCCCTGCTCGTTCCCCTACTCCCCAAATAATTGGTTTGGAGATAACAGCAACGTCAGGCTCACTCCCCTGTTTCACAATAGCTTGTGACTCATTAGAACTAAATTTAAGTGGAATATCATACTGAGCTAATTGTTGCGCAGAGATAAATATGGTCCCATTTTGATCGACTACTCGAATCATCCCTTCAGCCGGCGCAAATGAGCGAAATAATTCGTTAGAAATAACGTCTGGCTGTGCTTTCATGGCTATTACCAATCGTTCCGTCTGATCAGCTAAGCTTTTTAAGTCTCCATCTGCAGAAACTTTATAAAATAGCATATAAATCGCAGTATTTATAATCAAAGTAAGAATAAGCATAAAAATGCCTGTGAATAGTTGAATCTTTGTTTTTAGTTTCATGTTTCCATATCCTTTATCGTATAACCAACTCCGCGAACGGTTTGAATATATGGTTGGTCAAAGCCTTTATCTATTTTTTGCCGCAAATAGCGAATATAAACATCGACTACATTCGTATCTCCATAGTAATCAAAGCCCCAAACTTGTTCGATCAGCTGCTCACGTGTTAAGACAATATTTTTGTTTTTTAGTAAGCAGACTAATAAATCAAACTCGCGTGGCGTTAATTCAATCTGTTCCGCTCCTCGAGTTACTTCTCTACTTTTAATATGTACAATTAAATCTCCAACTCCAACCTGTTCATCCGCTGTTTGCTTTTTTATCGGATTGCGTAAATGTACGCGAATGCGTGCTAATAGTTCTTCAATCTGAAAAGGCTTCGTAATATAGTCATTTGCTCCTAAATCTAGTCCGCTCACTTTATCATGGACTTGATCGCGCGCCGTTAACAAAAGGATCGGCGTCGTTTGGTCAAACCTTCTCACTCTGCGCAATACTTCTAACCCACTCCATTCAGGTAGCATAATATCCAACAACACTAAATCCCACTTCTGTTGCTCCATTTTTGCCAACGCTTCTTTTCCATCAAATACTGCTTCCGTTTGATAATCTTCATATTCTAATTCCAATTGCAGTACCCTACTTAATTTCTGTTCATCTTCTACAATTAATATCCGTGGTTGCTCCATATTTACACCTGCTTTTCATTATTCCAATTTCCCCGCTATTTGTACCGTGTGCGACTTGTTCGCGCCCTTGACATAGCTCTTTCTCTTTTTTCAACAAAAACTGCTTTTTCCGACTATGATACATTCCTTTTTAGCTTTTCTTGCCTCTTACAACGCTTCCTATATCAACGTCTTGTCATAAAATCAGTCAAAACGTTATAAATATCTTCATCTACTTTAACCTCTTGTATTGTCTTCAAAACCTGTAATCCAAGACTTAAAAGCACATAATACGCAGGAGAAACGGTATGGTTGCCCCCACCCTTTTTACCTAGAAAATAACGATCATTCTCTCTTTTAGCATATCAAAGAATAACCAAATTATCTGCTACTCTTTTAATTTAGCATAAACACAGGTATTACGTAAGCTTATCCCGTTTGCGCTCTTGGAATCATGGTAATGAACACCTTCTAATTTAAATCCCAATTTTTCAGGAATTGCCCGACTACGATAATTTTCTTCATCACAACGTATTTCTACACGATTCGCTCCCAAATCCTTAAAACCAAATTTAGTAAGAGCTTCTACTGCTTCAGAAATAATTCCTTTTCCTTGCTGTCTTGTATCCACCCAGTATCCTATTTCAAATTTAGGAACTTTCCAATCAATACGATGCAATCCTGTACAGCCTAGAAAAGCTTTGGTATGTTTATCAAATATTTGAAAGCGCAAATCTTCTCTTTGCAGGAACTGAATTTGTGCTTCACGAACATTCGCTTCCGTTTCTTCTAATGTCTGTTCTCTTTGAGCAAAGGAAAGCCATTGTTTTAATTCTGATTGACTGAATTGAATAGCTTCATGAACAGCTTTTCCATCTCCTGGAAGTGGTAAACGAATCAATAACCTTTTGGTATGAATTTCATGGGGGAATTCTTTTAGTACTGGATAATCCACGACCCCTCTCCCTTTCATGGTATATTTTTTTCTATTATACTTAGTTATAGAGAATTTTCAATGACCTAATAAAAAATACAACGTTAACACTTACTCGTTTATACTGTTGTAATCAACCATTAAAAGGAGGTGTTTTCATTGCTTGCGCTAGATCATATTGTTATCGCAGCCAAAGATCCTCAAGATGCAGCAAAGCAATTTTCCCTTGAACATAACGTACAGACTATTTCAGGAGGAAAGCATGAAAATTGGGGGACGTTTAATCACCTAGCTTATTTTTCTAATGATTGCTACGTAGAGTGGCTTGGTATCTTTAATGAGAAAATAGCGAATGAAGCGAGTAATCCACTAATCCATCAGCTCGTTCAAGCGCTACATAAAGGTGAAGAAGGCCCTATACAATTTGCATTCCGCACTAATAATATGGAACAACTCATTCAGTATTTCGAACAAGCCTCCATCCCAGCTATTGGACCTATACCTGGAAAACGGCAAAGGCCTGACGGTAGTAACCTGTCTTGGAAAATGCTGTTTCCTAAAGGGACGCGTCCGCTTCCGTTCCTTATCGAGTGGGGAGAAGGATATCATGTAGTAGACAATACATCATTTATAAATAGCCAAATCATTGCTCAAGTAAAGGCAAACTTACCCATACACCTTATTTCTGCTTATTATAAACTTGCAGCTGATTCCACATTAACGTTGGCCAATACGGAATTGCTTTTAAATGAACAAAGTACGTTATCTTTTGTGTTACATTAATACGTGTTAAATTCGGCTACTTATTTATTCATTTTAGAAAAACTTGGCTTGTCGCCAAGACTTATGGCGGAAGCCTATGTTTTTCTTATACTATAAACCAAAAAAATCTTATACTTTCCTATAATGGAACAAAGAAAAGCTCCTTTCTTCAACTAGGATCATTTTATTACTACGCAAAGAACCAAGCCGCAAGACGCCCAGTTAGCAACGTAGCGAATGGAGCGAAGCAATTAAAGTTTTAGGAAACATGCCACTAAAACAAGGGGTTTGCCGACATCGGGCGGCAAGCCCGTATTTAGTCGGTCTTCCTTTTAGCTACAACCGATGATGACTTATCGATGGGCGCATTTCTAATGTCGCCTAGTGGCTGGGCGCTTAAGCCGGACATGGCTATTCCGTTATATCGGTGTCCCAAAGCCAAAATTATTATACTTTTTTATCTCTTAAAAAAAAGAGGCTATTGTCCATTTGCAATAGCCCCACTTTGATTAGCCTAGTTGTTGATGAAGAAATTCATTCACAGATTCCGGCGTTTTCGTATAAGCACTGTGCTGATGTGCCTTTTTCTCGCCATTTTGAAAAATAAGTATGCTTGGAATACCCATCACATCGTATTTTTGTGCAATTCCTTTTACTTCATCGCTGTTGATTTCATACCATTGATATTGTTTAAATTCATCTACAATGTCGCCAATAAACATGTCCAATCGCTTGCAATCTGGACACCAATCAGCAAAAAATTTAATAATAACAGGTTGATCGCTGTTGATTGCTTCATGAAAAGCAGCTTCGGTTGTTAAACGTTCCATGCTCTTTCTCCCCCATAACTAATATTTTTCCCGCACCTCATGTACCTTATAAGCCTCCTGCTTAGACTTAAAGGTAATCTGAACAAAGTTAACATTACTTCAATACTTATTCTTTAAGATCTTTACAATCATACGCTTAGGGTACTATCCCCCCTCATAAGCTTCACTTTATTGTAGCGAATCTTGTCACATTTGTCTTATCATCTGCTTAAGCTTTTATACATATTCAACCCTTCCTAATATGTAAGCAGCAGCAAGCCCAGCAGCAAAAGCCGCTATACTCAGTAAGCCTAGATTAAATGAGCCGGGCCAACCTGGGAAGACCACAAAAATCGACCCAATCACCATCCCAATAATTATCGCTAATGTAGCCGTTGTATAATGGGTTAAAAAGAAATTAACGACTTTACTCATGAATACAAGCCCAATCACAATACCTACTCCGGTAACAGCTATAACATCTAAACGCAAATTACTAACGGCACTAATAACCGTAGGATAAACACCAATAATAAGTAGCAAAAATGAACCGCTAATGCCTGGTAATATCATAGCAGCGCTAGCAATAATCCCTGAACCAAACAGCAATAAATAAGTAGACATATCCATTTCGGTAATCACTTTTGGCTCACCTTCATTTAAAAATAACATCGAGCCAACGAGGACCATCCCTATCACTAATATCAGAATATGATTTGCTTTAAATGTTTTTCTAGCATTTGCTTTATAAAACAAATACGGCAATATCCCAATAATTAACCCTAAAAAAAAGAACTGAGTTGGTCCTGGATAATGAGCAAACAACCATTCAATTGCATGGCTCAATAATAATATTGCAGTTGCAACTCCTATTCCCAATGGGACTAAAAAACCTAGTTGTTTTTTCCAATCCTTGCTTAAAAATCCATTTATCGCTGCAATTAATCGGTCATATATACCTAACAGTACTGCGATGGTTCCCCCGCTTACACCTGGGATCACATCACTTGCTCCCATTAGCATACCTCTGTAAATATTTTTCCATTCCATGTTCTTTTATCACCTTTCATACTTCATCCATTTTTCTACTAAACTCGTAAGTGCAAGCAAGCAGTTATAAACCTTTTCGTATTACCATCTACTTCCCATTTATCCGGTAAAAACCTATTCGTTTTGCCTACCGCGTATGCTACTAGTTTATTTTTAAAATTACTCGTACATGCAGAC
Organism: Roseburia sp. 1XD42-34; assembly: GCF_009917385.1. Taxonomy (GTDB): domain Bacteria; phylum Bacillota; class Bacilli; order Bacillales; family Amphibacillaceae; genus Virgibacillus. The sequence continues at coordinate 18,208 of NZ_QWLJ01000044.1, forward strand.
ACGGATAAAATTATCATACCAAAAAATGCTTGTGTTTTATAGAAAAAAATTGTAAAGTATTTGTATAAGCTACTTTGTATAACAAGGTAGCTTATTTTAAATTCACTATATTGTTATACAAGGTAGGGAGAGAAATGTCATTACGCAGTCAAATGTTAAAAGGGATTTTAGAAGGATGTATTTTATCCATTATTCATCACCAACCTGCGTACGGTTATGAAATTTCCGTTATATTACAAGAATATGGTCTGGAAAACATCAGTGAAGGTTCCATTTATCCTATCCTGCTGCGATTACAAAGGGAACATTTAATTATCGGGGAAATGAGGAAATCAGAATCTGGACCAAAACGGAAATATTACCAATTAACCGAAGACGGACACGAAGCGTTAAGGGAATTTTTTTTACAATGGGAGGCAATCAAAAATCCCGTTGACAATATTGTTCACCAAGGAGGGTATGATGTATGAATGCAAAAACTTTAATCGACTTAAATAACAAGAAGCGTCCACTTTTGAATGAAGCAAATTTGGCTTATTATGAAAACATGCTCATTTATATCCGCTCGGCTAGTAATAAATCAGAAGAACAAACAGAGGAACTGCTTTTGGAACTATTAGAACATTTACTACAAGCACAGTCAGAAGGTAAAAATGCAATTGATATTTTTGGGTCAAATCCAAAAGCGTATTGCGACGAGCTCATTCAAGAACTTCCGAAAGAAAAACAAAAGCCCCGTTTATTGTTTGTAGCGCAAATTTCTTTCCAGACAATCGGTTTTTTAAGCCTTATCTATGGAGTTATTGGGTTGACAAAGTATTATTTTTTTCAGATTGGAACAGTGGTAACTTCATTTTATCCAGCAACAACCTTTGTAATATTGGTATGTTATCTGATTATCCTTTTTCTATTTATTAAAACGGTTTTCTGGTGGTTAAAACAATCCACGTTTGCCGGAAGACAGACCAATAAGTGGATCGAATTTATCCAAGCTTGGCTCGGGGTGTCAGTGTTTATTTCATTATTTGTCGTTATTATGCGACTTACACCAAAATTTGGACCAGTAATGCAGATTCCAACAGTTTTATTGATTGGCTTTTCCCTTATTTTATATCTTATTGCTTATTTGATAAAAAGAAAAGGACAATAGGTGTAAGACTTAGTTCTTCGCTAAACACGGGGAAATACCATAAAGTAAACCTTCAATCAGTGGGGCCGCTACATCCCCACTGATCGGTAATACTGGAGGGTATGACCTTAAACTTAGGCGCTCTTATCTCTCCCACGTAGAATTATTCTAATCACACTTCCTATTTTTGAAGTAGGAGCCTACAGCACCTTATATCCGGGATGAACTTGTATCGGGTTCTCCGACTAATCTGCTTACTCCATGCATGGCATGTATTAGACAAGCATCATCTACATATCAAATAGTTTTGAAAAAAAGCAAGGAGTTTTTCATTGAGAAAAGTTTATTATGTTACAGTACTCATTAGTTCAATATCTTTATCAATTCAATTTCATCCCGTATTGGAATACCATCATTTCCCTTTAAGGGGATCTCTGGTTTTAACTTTCTGGCCTTTTGGTACTGCATCAACCATAATTTGAGACAGTCTAAATCCTCGTTTTTGATAAAACTTTAATGCTAATAAGTTATCGTTTGTTGTAATAATTTTTAGGAATTTACACTTGTTCTTCCTAGCAAATTTTTCTACTTCTTGAACTAACGAGGAGCCTATTCCTTTACCTTCTTCTATACTATCTAATGATATGATTTCGCATTCTTTACCTTTTATTATGAACGTAATTAAGCCAATGTTTTTATTTTCATCGTTTATAAAGGTAAAACCATCTAATGTACTACAATCATAAACCCCACTGGAAACAACCATTTCTGGGACTGCCCCACTGTTTTTTAATAAATTCTATTATTCTATGTTGGTGTAAATCCTGAATTGCGTAGATTGTCATCTTGAACACCTCAATTGTTAGAAAATATGCTTCCTTATGTCAAGGGCTACCGTCATTCCCAAAAGAAACACAATTTCAAACCGTGTAAAGTTACTCATTTACAATCAACTGCTATCCAAAAATACCCCTCTTCCTTTACCCCGTTTACGGTTCGATAATCTCTAACTCTGGCAACCATTTACGCATATGGTCTGTTATTTCTTTATAATAGTTTTTCGCGCCTTCTAGTTCTTTATCTGTCACCTGTTTCATTGGTACCACTTGATAGTCCGCTTCATCCTTGTAACGAACAAAGGTCGGTAAAAATGCGGGCGTATGAAGCTCTATTTTTTCATCCTCGTTTTTCGTTAAGGTAAACTTCAAAATCCCACCAAATCGGCGATACAGTTCGTCCTGTCCAGATAAAAAATTACTTAATGAATATGCAACAAATGTTTTATTGCCACTTTTTCCTTCAACCCATTTAACAGGCTGCAACACATGTGGGTGATGCCCAATAACTGCATGCACTCCTTTGTCAGCAGCAAATTGCGCCAGATCCTTTTGGTTTTCATCTGGTAGCATTTGATATTCCGTTCCAAAGTGTAAATTTAGTATAACGGCATCAGCTTGTTGCTTCGCTTTTTTTATTTCCTTTGCCATCTGCTCTTTATTTATTACATTTACTAGATAGTCTTTCCCTTCTGGAACAGGTATTCCATTCGTTCCATACGTATAAGCAAGAAAAGCTACATCAATGCCTTCAGCAGTTTTATAGATTCGCAGTTTAGATTGATCGGCTTCATTTTTATAAGCACCTGTATACATCAAATCAATTTTTTCCCAATGTTCAATAGCACGTTGAATAGCTTCTTCCCCTTTGTCAAGGGTGTGGTTGTTCGCTAACGTTACGACATCAACGCCAGCATCTTTTAAAGCATCCCCTACTTCAAACGGACTATTAAATGTTGGGTAAGAAGATAAGCCAATCGCTTCTCCACCAATCATCGTTTCTTGGTTTGCAATGGTTATCGTAGCGTCCCCAAGGTAAGGCTTTACTTCCTTCAGCATTGGTGTAAAATCATATCCTGTCTCCGTTTTTGCATCCTCATACACCTGACTATGAATTAGCATATCCCCAATTGCAGCAATAGAAATTTCTTGTTTCGGGGCTTGTTTTTTATCTACTTTTACCGCCTTTTCTTCATGCCTTTTTGACCCACTAGTTGTAGAATCATTACACCCCGCAAGTAAACTAAACGCAATTAGAAAAATAGCTATGAAAATAATGCCATTTCGTTTCATTTTATATGCTCCTTTGCATACTCTAGTTGTTTTATTGTTCTTCCATTTCATCATTTTTGTATGAGCACATTATCCTACCACATTATAACGCAAATTATGTTTCTATGTTTGATTTTTTGTAATTAGGGAATGGTTAACATATGAGTAACAATAGCAAAATCAACTATTTTACTCAAATAAGCCATAAGAAATGTTTATAGAAAGGATTTTCACATGCGAAAAACGCAATATCAACCAACTAAAAATAAGCAGCTAACAGATGCGCAAGAAGTTCACTACAGCAAAGACTTCAAACAAGCTGATATCGCTGGTGGGTATCGTCAGACGCACGTAAAAGAAGCAAAGTACAATAATCCTGACCTAAAAAATTAAACCTTTTTTACATGTTCCCCAATTTGTTCAACTAATGTTTTGAACAAATTGGGGATTTTTTGAAACAAATGTTTCACTTCTATCGTATGTACTATTAATTAAATAAATTGGAGGTTACATAATGTCTTCAGCTGCAATGGAATTAGTCAATTTGAAAAAGACAATTGGCAAAAAAGAAATTATTAAAGGCTTATCCTTTTCCATTCCAAAAGGGGAAGTATTTGGCTTCATCGGCCCAAATGGAGCTGGTAAAACGACGACAATCCGTATGATGGTTGGATTAATGAGCATTACAGAAGGAGATGTCATTATCCAAGGAAACAGCATAAAATCAAATTTCAAAGATGCGGTACGCGAAGTCGGAGCCATCGTCGAAAATCCAGAAATGTACCCGTTTTTAACTGGTTGGCAAAACTTAAAACACTATGCTCGGATGATGCCAGGGGTAACAAAAGAACGGATGCATGAAATAGTCAAATTCATCGGTCTTGAGAAAGCCATTAATGAAAAAGTTGGTAGGTATTCTTTAGGAATGCGTCAACGACTAGGAATAGCACAAGCCCTTTTACATAATCCATCTGTGTTAATTTTAGACGAACCAACAAACGGATTAGACCCGGCTGGAATTCGTGAAATTCGTGACCATATTCGGAAGCTAGCTAAAGAAGAAAATGTTGCTATTATCATCTCCAGTCACTTACTTTCTGAGATTGAACAAATGTGTGACCGAATTGGGGTTATTAAAAACGGAGAAATTATTAAAATCCAAGACGTAGGTGAGGAAACAGACAAAGAAGAAGTAATTCATCATATTGAAGTTACACCAATGGATAAGGCTATGAAAATCTTAAATGAAACTTTCCAACTGGAATCCGTTGAGCTTGATGGTAACTTATCTTTCCGCTGTAAAAAAGAGCAAGTTCCAGAAATTATTAAAAGGTTAGTAGAAAATGAATGTCAGATTTATCAAGTCAATGTTGCAAAAGGTACATTAGAAGATCAATTCTTTGAACTGATTGGGGAGAATACGATTGAATAGAATATTAAAACTAATTCAAAATGAACAAGGGAAAATCTTTATTCGTAAATCAACATGGATCATGTATATTATTTTAGCCGTTCTAATATTTGGTAATGCTCTTTTAACCAATAGCTTTGATGGTCTAAAGAAGGACTACGAAGGCGACGATTGGCGCCAAGTATTGGAAGAAGAAAATAAAGAACTACAGAAAGAATCGGAAGAATTTGAAGATTTTGAGGACTATAATAATTCCCTAATTGCTAAAAATAATTATTACTTGGAAAATGATATCCAACCTGCCCCTTACACAGCTTGGACTTTTGTTCAAGAAAATATATCTTTACTTTCTATTGTTAGTTTATTAACCATTATTATTGCAGCAGGAATAGTTGCCAATGAGTTCAGATGGGGCACGATTAAATTATTATTAATTCGTCCAATTAGCAGAAGTGGCATCCTATTATCCAAATATATTACCGTCTTACTATTCGCCTTTTATACAGCCCTATTTGCACTCGTACTTATGTGGATTTTTGGAGCAATCTTCTTTGGTATTGGCGACCTGAACCCTTCTATTGTAGTGCAAGGAGAAGATGGTTTTAAAACCGTATCACTAGTAGCTAATGTATTTACTAGCTTTGGTTTCAAACTTGTGAACCTTGTAATGATGGCTACGTTTGCGTTTATGATCTCTGCTGTTTTCCGTAATAGTTCATTAGCAATTGGTATTGCTATCTTCCTTATGATGGGGGCAAACTCCATTGTTGCTTTCTTTGCTGATAAAGAATGGGCGAAATATATTTTGTTTGCGCACACGGACTTAAGCCAATATATGGATGGAAACTTTTTAATGCTCGAGGATAATACAATGGGCTTTTCTATAGCTGTATTAGTCGTATACTATGCCATTTTCATGTTGCTGTCATGGATTGTTTTCACAAAGCGCGATGTTGCTGGTCAATAATCCTAGTTGAATAAAAATGGCGATAGATAATTTGAGGCAAATTTATGATCCCGTATCAATAAATGGTATGGGATCATTTAATATCTTACTGATCGTTAAAAACATTTCATGAAGAGCGTTTGCTTCCCTCACTTATGCATTATTGAATCTTAACAACGCTAAGATTGCATTTTTCGAACCAGTTATTTAGATCTCCTATTTTTGTTATTCAACACTTTCGTATTCAACATGGATATAACAAAATTCGCATCTTGCAGCACTATACTGGCTTGTCCCCCTATTCAATGTCGATTTTCTCATGCTACAATATACATATATATGATATTTTTGATAAACATCTATTATAATAGATGCTTAAGGGACCAGATATCCATGAGATTAGTGTTAAAAACAGTAGCTCTTTTCTTCCTATCAACAAACATGGACGGATTAATTTCTAGTTCCACATAGGGGGCTTTTATCTCCACTGTTGTTAGTACCGTAATGTATGAACTAAAAGCCTCTGGACGAATGGAGCGTTTAGGTGTTCGCTTATCTCCACCTAGATTTGTTTCCATTCTTAAACGGAAGCCTTATGGAACTTACATACAGGATAAAATAGACTGAAGTTTGCATTCGAGGTGTTGTTCGTGAAGCGTTACTTAACAGTATTCTTTATTGGCTTAAGTGCAATTATATTAGTAGTTGGATTAAGAACAAACACGCAGTGGAGTGGCGTTGTTTCGTGGGGGCTTTCTTTTATTTTTCTTATATGTGCCGCCTATTCTACAAAATACATACCGAACGATGATGAAGAAAGCCACGAATAATTCTGCATATCATAAAGTGAATCTTCCATCAGTGGGGGTTTTCATTCATCCATTTTTTAGTACCGTAATGGGATGACCTAAAGGCCTCTTACGAAACAGGGAATTTAGATGCTGTTATCTCCTACTTAGACTTAAGCTGCAGTCCAAATTATCCAGCTCCTGAAGTGGGAGACTTACAGCACCGTATATAAAGGATTAAACAAGAAAAGTTCAAACACTCACTTACTATATACGAGTTGAGTATAGTAAATGTGTTGAGGAGAATTTTATAAATTTGAGGTCAGTCAAAAAAGCAGACGTTTATATGAAGAAGTCTGCTTTTTTGTGAATGAATCGATGACAAGAAAGGGGCAACCATTCTAGAATGAATATTTTTCTTTAATTGCTTCTGGCGCCATTTTGACCATCCATTGTAACAGAAAAACGGCAATCGACACATCATCGATTAGCCCAAATCCTAATATAACATCTGGAATCATATCAAATGGAAAAATAAAGTATCCTAATAGCAGTAATACAAAGAAAAGTTTCTTCGTGTTTGCTACCTCTTTCGAAGTAAAAAAATCCTTAAAGAAAGGAATTGATCGGTGAAAGGTAAACAAAAAACGGACGCGCTTCCATAACCTCTTCATTATCTTAACCCCCTTCTTTATAGTATCTTACTGTTCTATATCCATAAAGTAACTCTTCAATCAATGATGTTTTCACTCATCTCCACGGCTTGCTAACCGAAATGGTAAGATCTAAAGGATCTACGAAATAACGTATTTATGCTGTTATCTCTTACTTAGACTGATTGCTGTACAAATTTTCCAACTCCTGAAGTAGGAATCTTACAGCACCTTAAATATGGGATAAACCTACAAGTATAAACAAAATATGGTTCAATGGTTGATGAGCAAAAGAAGCTCATACCGTTATTCGAAATGCCAATCCGAGCCTCTTTTAGTTTTACCTCAAATCTCACGTACCCCATAGGCAACGAAAGAACAAAGGCGCAGGGCGCCCGGTTAGCAACGTAGCGAAGGGAACAAATCAACGAAAGATCAAGGAATCGTGGCACTAAAAACAGGGGTATGCCGATGCCTGAGCGGCAAGTCCGCTTTTAGTCAGCCTTCCTCTTTGGGACGAACCGATGAGGCCTTATCGAAGGGTGCATTTCTAAAGTCGCATCGTTGCTGGGCTCATGCGCTAAAGGTGCCTAGTCGGTTATTTCATTATCCCCAAGCACCTCATTTTATACTCCCTCTACATACTAACGTTTTCTTGTTTTCTTTTTTTCTTTTCTTGTAAAAAAACACCGAAGAAAGGGTCTTTTTCGGTGTTCTTTACATGGATCTATTCCATGAAACAAGTTTTTTATAACCACTTATTTATTTCTTTTCGCTGCTTTTTCACGTTCATTCTTATTAAGAATTTTTTTACGTAAACGAATAGATTCAGGTGTCACTTCGCAATACTCATCTTCATTTAAATATTGCAATGCCTCTTCCAAAGACATATTTCTCGATTTACGAATGGTTATCGTTTGATCTTTCGTTGCAGAGCGAACATTAGTTAAATGCTTTTCTTTTGTAATGTTTACCGTAAGATCATTATCGCGATTATGTTCGCCTACAATCATACCTGCATACACTTCTGTTCCGGGTGTAACAAAGATAACTCCGCGATCTTCCAATTGCATGATCCCATAGGTCGACACTTTTCCATTTTCTAGTGCAACAAGTACCCCTTCTCTTCTTCCGCCAACCTGACCTTTAATTACCGGCTCGTATCCTTCAAAGGTATGGTTCAAAATACCGTAGCCACGTGTTTGCGACATAAATTCGGTAGCATATCCCAACAATCCACGAGATGGAACTTTAAATTCTAAGCGAACTTGTCCATTTCCTTGATTTGCCATATCCAGCATTTCGCCTTTTCTTGAACCAAGCGATTCCATAATGGCGCCTGTATATTCTTCCGGCACATCTACTTGAACCCTTTCTACAGGTTCACATTTTACACCATCTATTTCTTTTATAATGACTTGTGGTTTCGACAACTGTAATTCAAAGCCTTCTCGGCGCATATTCTCAATCAGTATCGATAAATGCAGTTCCCCTCGCCCAGAAACAATCCATGCATCAGGTGAATCAGTCGGATCAACGCGAAGGCTAACATCTGTTTCCAATTGTTTCAGCAAGCGTTCTTCAATTTTTCTAGCGGTAACAAATTTCCCTTCTTTACCTGCAAATGGACTATTATTTACAAGGAATGTCATTTGCAGTGTTGGTTCATCAATCCGTAACCATGGAAGACTTTCTGGATGATCTTGAGGACAGACCGTTTCTCCTACATTAATATCTTCTAATCCAGCAACAGCTACTACATCACCACATATAGCCTCTTGAATTTCAATTCGTTTTAAACCGATAAATCCAAACAGTTTCGTAATACGGAAGGACTTCTGTGTTCCATCTTTTTTCAAAATAACAACCTGCTGGCCAACTTTCATCGTACCGCGTACTACTCTGCCAATACCGATTCTGCCTACATAGTCATTGTAATCTAATAACGTAATTTGGAATTGCAATGGTTCTTCCCTGTTATCAATTGGTGCAGGAATATGTTCGAGTATTGTCTGAAACACAGGATCCATCGTTTCTTCCTGCGCGTTAGCTTCGTATCCGGAAGTGCCGTTTAAAGCAGAAGCATAGACAACCGGAAATTCCAATTGTTCGTCATCTGCTCCTAGTTCAATGAATAAATCCAATACTTCATCCACTACTTCAGTTGGTCGTGCGTTCGGACGGTCAATTTTATTTAAAACGACCATTGGGGTTAATTTCTGTTCAAGCGCTTTTTTTAGTACAAAACGTGTTTGTGGCATAGTCCCTTCATAAGCATCCACTACTAACGCAACTCCATCCACCATTTTCATAATTCGTTCCACTTCTCCACCGAAATCCGCGTGACCTGGTGTGTCCAAAATATTAATTGCTGTATCTTTATATTTAATGGCTGTATTTTTCGCCAGTATTGTAATCCCTCGTTCTCGTTCAATATCTCCGGAATCCATCGCTCGTTCATGAACATGTTCATTTTCCCGAAACGTTCCGGAATACTTTAACATTTGGTCTACTAACGTTGTTTTCCCATGATCAACATGGGCTATGATAGCAATGTTGCGAATATCTTCTCTTAATTGCATACGTACGCTCCTCTATTTTTAAGGGATAATAAGACTAAACTTCAATCCGTCAAGCTTTCTTAATCCCTACTAATTGTTAAATAACAGAATCTGGGGTATCCTATTTACCAGTTTGAGATTGCTATTTTCTTGCAGAAGAAAACTTTTGGCTGTGCTAAGCTTTCCTTTTCAAGCAAGCGTCTCAACTCACGTATAGTGACCGTCCAAAAAGAAAGGGAAAGAAATAAATTCAAGGTGGGCCCTGCAACAAAAAAATTGTTCAGCATGGAGCAAGCGACCAGACTTCCTGAGATTGGCATTTTCACCAGACTTTTTGAACAACCACTTATACTTTGAAGATAACCTTTCTTTACACTATAGAAAAGTAAGATTTTTTTGGTTTATAGTATAAGAAAAACAACGGCTTCCGCCATAAGACTTGGCGACAAGCCAAGTTTTTCTAATGCTGAATATATTTTTTAGTTCGACAACATATTCTTAGCACATTAGAAAAACTATTCAATTATAACATGGATGTGTATACAAAGTAAAATTTCAATTTGAAGATACATACATGCTTTATTTAAGCTGAATACCAATGGTTTATGCTTCGATAAGATCATCTCACTAAGCAACCAGTTATAAAAATTGGCGAACCACATTAATGGATTCGCCGATTTTTTTAAAGGAATTAAACTATAAGGCTTTGGATGCAAGCGCAAAGATTCCTCGTAATCGATGCTCCCCTCCAGTTCATGCTTCACCTATTTTTTTATGCTTTATTTTGATGCTCCAATTCTCCTTTGATACGAAACAAATAGCTGTTATAAGGTTAATACAACCGGCTGCCAGAAGTAAACAAATATCACTATTACCAAAATCGCAAAAATGTTCATCCAAAATCCTGCTTTAACCATGTCATCTATTGTTAAGTATTCAGAACTGAACACTGCTGCATTTGGAGGTGTAGAGATTGGTAGCATGAATGCACAAGACGCCGACAGAGCCACGACTGCCATAATACCATATGGATCAACACCGATGCCAATTGCAAGCCCAATGCTGATTGGTAGTAACATATTAGATACGGCTGTATTTGACATGATCTCGGTCATAAATAGTACGATCGCAGCAAGTACTATTAGTATAAGTAGATAAGGAAGTGATTCTAATGCACTTAGTAATGTTCCAAACCATTCTGTTAAACCAGATTCTTCAAAAGCAGCTGCTAGCGAAAGACCACCACCAAATAGAAGGAGCAATCCCCAAGGCAGGCCTTTCATATCCTTCCATTGCATTAATCCACCGGTCTCTTTTTTGCTCGGCAATAAAAACATAGCAGTTGCTCCAATAATAGAAATACTTGTATCAGATAAACGCAAGTCTTCCGGTAGAAATCCAGACGATATCCATAGCGCTCCGGTAATCGTAAAAATAAATAAAACTGCTTTTTCTTCATAAGACATGGGACCAAGACTTCTCAGTTGTTGCTTAGCAAAGTCATCTGAGATATTTCCAGTCTGGTTTACTTTGAATTGAATACGAGTTATATAAAAATATAAAGCTGCTAATAAAATAATCGTAAGCGGAAAACCGAATATAAACCAGTCTGTAAATGTAACTTGCTGATCAAGAACACTAGATGCAACACCAGCAAAAACTGCATTTGGTACAGATCCAATTAGGGTAGCTAGTCCTCCAATAGACGCAGCATACGCTACAGTTAATAATAAACCTTTTGCAAAATGATGCAATGATTTCTCATCAAGTAGGTTATTTTCCTTTACTTCTGTTATTAACGCTAAAGCGATTGGTAACATCATAAGAGCTGTTGCAGCATTCGAAATCCACATGGATAAAAGAGCTGTGGCAAGCAATACACCCAGAATAATACGTTGACTGCTCGTCCCCACCATGGAAATAATGGTCATAGCAATGCGCTTATGAAGATTCCATTTTTCAATGGCAAGCGCAATTGTAAAGCCACCCATATACATAAAAACGATTGGGTTTCCGTAAGCCATGGTAGCTGTTTTTTCTTCTGCTCCACCTGTGATAGGTAATAAAAAAATAGGAAGCAAAGATGTTGCCGGTATTGGAATTGCTTCTGTTATCCACCAGCATGCTACCCATGCAGTAACTGCTAGGACAGCCCTAGGTGAATCATCAAGCCCAGTAAGATTGGGTAAAAAAAACAAAATTAAAAATAAAAGCGGACCAAGGATAAGCCCTAGAAATTGACGTTTCTTCACAGCTATTTCAACTCTCTTTCTGATGTTTAATAGTAGTAGAATTGAAGATTACAATCATTTGTCAATTAGAAGGGACTATAAAACCCTTTCAAAATTATCATTTGTCACTATATGCAATTTCTAACTAAGAAGCAGAAAGAAATCGCTATCATTTCCGATAATTCAATATACTATCAATAGACTCATATTATGTCAATAAAGTGAATCTTCCATCATAGGAAGGATATTATCCCTCATGGGTTGTTTGCACTCCTTCAGCTCTATCGCAAAGCGGAAGAATAACACGGAGACTTCTATGGGAAAGCGCAGCGGGAAGAATTCAGAAGAAAAAAGAAAATAGCTTTTTTTTCAAGGAGGCTATGTCGCTAGCCCGTGGAAAAATGTAGTGTTTCTCCGCAGCAGTTGCGTTACATTTTAATCCTGTTTTTCATTAAGAATGAGGAAAAGGGCAAAGGAATGATATACCAATAACAAGCGTTTTTTAATATGGAAAGCATCTATTAAGAAAAATCCTATAGGTTCCTATTTATATGACTTGTTTTTGTTGCATATACATTCGTTTCATTTTTTTCTGTGCTTATTTTTAGAAGTATAAATCATTCGAGTCATTTTATATTTTTGTGTGAAATACCTCCTTTTCATCATAAATGTTGGCTGTTATAAAAAATGAAACTTCATTCAGTAGGAGTTTTCTTCCATCTCCTGCTGAATGAAGTAAAACAAAGGCCAAAAATTTAAATTTAAAGGGGAAAATGTTTTTCTTCCAAGATCACACATCCTATAGGTCTAAGCGAATTGGCGATGTAGCCGCCGATTTTATCCCACTTAGACCTTTTTGGGTGAATACCGCTCCTCAATTGGGTCCTAGACCACCTTACATCTTCATATCCTCCTCGCTTTTGCGCACCCTTACAAGTAAAGGGGAACAACAAAAAAAGTATCGATAATCATTTTAGATTAAATACAATTTCAAACCTTGCTCCACCTAATTCCGACTGGTGAACAGAAATTTTTCCATTGGACTGTTCAATAATTGCTCTTGCAATTGCAAGCCCCAGTCCTGTTTCTCCACCTTTTCCTTTTACAAACCGGTGAAAAATATGTGGAATTAAGTTTTCAGGTACTCCTTCCCCATCATCTTCTATAACGATGAGGACCTTTTTATTTTCCTTCTTAATATCGAAATGAACTGTTGCATGAGCATGGCGAATCGCATTAAATGTTAAATTTAATAATGCTCGTAGCATTTTTTCTCCATCTGCTACTATTTCCGGGGAACCTTGTATCGTATGCTTTAGCTCAATCCCCTTTTCATTTACTATCGGCAGAGCCCGGTCCACTACTTGCTCCATCACTTGTTTTAACTGGATCTTTTCAGGTGTATAGACGTCTGGCTCACTATCTAACTTAGCTAACAATATCATTTCGTTAATAATTTTTTTCAAGCGTTTTACTTCTGTCACCATCACGTCAAGACCTTTTTCCTCCTCTTTAGCATCAAAAATATGGTCTCGTATCCCCTCTGCATAACCTTGAATTGTCATAAGGGGAGTCTTTAACTCATGGCTGGCATTTTGAAAAAAGGTTTGTTGCGAGCTAATGTATCTTTCCAACTCTTGCGCCATATCATAGACACTTTGTTCCACTTCCTTTATTTCACCTGTCGCTTTTATTCGCTTAATGGAGTGAAATTGCCGTTTTTCTATCTTTTTTAACTGCTTTTTCAACTGCGAGAGCGGGGTCACTAGCTTACGAGTTAAAAAATAACTTAAAATAATCGCGATCGCACCACCTATGAAAAACACGATTAATAAGCGAAAAATAAAACTTTGCTGAACTAATTCCAAATCACTTAAAGGTGTTAAAAGAATAAGTTCAACGCCTGTACTCTCAGGAGTAAAAATAATCCTTGAAGTGACAAACTTGGCACCATTATACTCCCATAAAGTTTTATCCGCATCAGCAAAATCATTTTTCTTAAAAAATCCGGAAACGACACTGTCAGGAAGGGTCGGCGATGCAGCTACATGCTGATTTCTGTCATAAATAAACATTTGTAAACCCTGATCTTCTAACAATTTATTTAAGTTACTTACGCTTGTACTATCATATTGATCATTTAACACATCAACAATTAAATCGCCCTTTTGTTTTAACTGCCGCTGTTCATCTTGGATGAGCAAATCTAAGATGAGGGAATAGATGACATACCCAGTAACAGCCATAATTACGAATAACAAAGCGGTAAAAGCCGCATTTAATTGCGATTGTAGCTTCATGTAACTTCTCCTTCATTTCGAAGCCGATAGCCATATCCCCACACTGTTTCTAAAGGCAAATCAGGAAGTTTTTTACGAATTCGCTTAACGAGGTCGTCCACCGCTCGATCGCTTCCGAAGTAATTGTCTCCCCAAATTTTAATTAATAGTTCCTCCCTTGAAAAGGCGCGATTCACATTTTCCACTAATATAAGTAACATATCAAATTCTTTCGTTGTCACTTCATATTCTTCCCCCCGAAAGAAAATACGACGTTCTTCTTTATCGATCGTCAATTCATCAACCGTCACTCTAGTATCATTTACTTCAGTATTCGCCAAACTTATACTGGATCGCTTAAATAATCTTTTTACCCTAGCAACTAGCTCTCTTGGACTAAATGGTTTAGTTAAATAATCATCTCCCCCGAGCTCAAGTCCAAGAATTTTGTCAATTTCTTCATCCTTCGCTGAAATAATTATAATCGGTACTTCACTTTCCATACGAATCTTTTTACAAAACTCATAGCCGTCCATTCCTGGAAGCATAATATCTAATATCCACATGCCTGGAGGTTCTGTTTTCCAAAGCTCCCATGCTTCTTCAGCAGATTCCAGTAATGTGACCGTAAATCCTTCTTTTTTTAAATATGCAGAAACAATATTACGTATATTTGGATCGTCTTCTACTATTCCAATATGATGATTCATTTTTAATCACCTTTTCTCTTATTTCTTTACTACTATTTTCACATAAGCAAACGATCATTTAGATCTATTATATTTCTACTCACCAATCACAAATTACAACTATTCACTGTTATTGTAACACTAGTATGCAACCTCAGATGAAACAACGTGAAAAAAATTATAAAAATGATGCATTTATCAAGCACATATCCGATTTTCTTTCTGAGCATCAAAACTCTGCGGTATCGTGATTTGATTCGTTTCCTTATATACGTCCCTACTTATTATAAATATTTACGATTCATTTATTGTTTTTAAGGGTATACCAATACCAGAATTATAACTATTAGCTGAATGGATACGACAATGAAATGATGCATCATGAGTAGAAATTGGCGCTTTCTAAAATCACAAAAACAGAAAATACTTTACACATTTTTTCCACAATTGTACCAAATGATTCCCCAAAGAAATGGGTATACTATAAGTATCGATGGGAACTTCAATAACACATCTTCTGAAGGGACCATTTATCATACCAGGCTACAAACAGCCATCTTTGAGCGTCCCCCCTGACTCCCCTCGACGCTCTAATGATGTTTGTTTGTAGCCTGTCATTAAAATCTGTCATAAAGGGTGATGGAAATGGATGATAGAAATAATGAACATCATAATCAGGAGCCAGGATATACGATATCCGATAGATCGCAAGAGTCCAATCAAAATCAAGATTTTATTCAGCGAAGTAACAAAGAACTAATACATCGGAATCACTATAGCAACCACGATGAAAATACTCCGGCCAATAATAAGCCGAGCAATAAATCCATGCTCCATTTTTTTCTAGGTGGAATATCGGGAGGGGTTGTTGCCGTTCTCATAATTGCAGTATTAATGTTTACAAATATCATCCCGATTAATCAAGGAAATGGACCTGCTTCAGCAGGGGAAGATAAGCAAGCTGCAGAAGTAGTTAAAACCCTTACTTCTGAAGATGCAGATGTTGCTACAAATATTGAAGAAACCTCTAAATCCGTTGTTGGTGTAATAAACATGCAACAACAGAGCATTTGGACGGAAAGCCAAGAAGCAGGTACTGGATCTGGAATTATCTATAAAAAAGAGAATGGGAAGGCTTATGTAATTACAAACCACCATGTAGTAGAAGGTGCGGAAGAAGTAGAAGTTGCCTTAAATTATTCTGAGGAGCGCCTAAATGCGAAAGTATTGGGAACCGATGAATTAACGGATTTAGCAGTATTAGAAATTGACGGAGATGCGATCACCACTGTTGCCAATATGGGATCTTCCAACGACTTAAAAGTTGGTGAAAATGTGATGGCGATTGGGAACCCACTTGGAATGGAATTTGCTAACACAGTGACAAAAGGCGTAATTAGTGGACTAGATCGTTCTGTACCGATAGATACAAATGGGGATAGGCAGGCAGATTGGGTCACCGAAGTTATTCAAACCGATGCCGCGATTAACCCTGGAAACAGTGGCGGTGCACTTGTAAATGATAAAGGTGCCGTTGTAGGAATTAACTCCATGAAAATTGCACGTCAGGAAGTTGAAGGTATCGGCTTTGCTATACCTGTAGACGCTGCACTACCAATTGTGGAGCAGCTAGAAAAGAATGGGGAGATTGAACGTCCACTAATTGGTATTAGTACTGCAGCCATTGAACAAGTTCCGCCTCAATATAGGGCAGAAATTCCATTGCCTGAAAATGTTAAAGGTGGAATGGTGATCGCGAATATAGAAGAAGGATCTCCTGCTGATAAAGCTGGTTTACAGCAATTTGATGTCGTCACAAAAATTAATGATCATGAAGTAACCTCTATTTTAGAGTTACGTAAGTTTCTGTATTCAGATGCTTCTGTAGGCGAAGAAGTAAATATCGAATATTACCGCGGGGGTAAAAAAGAAACAACTAAATTAACTCTAGAAGCAAAAGAGCCAGTAAATAATAATGCGAACAAAGAATAATCTAAGAGTGCGCATATAGCTAGGTGAAATAAACCTTCGCTATATGCGCATTTTAATTGTTTATTCCTGTGACTCACGCATTAAACGGTATGTAAATACCCGACGAATGCCATTTATAGTTTCATTTGCTTTATTTTACAACTCACACAGGGATTTTCCAATAGTATGCCGAAATGGTATAGTAGATAGGAGAATGATTTAGTAAACTTTTCCTTTAATCCTAAGCATAAGAGGCTTGTATCAAGGACTAAACAGTTTGAAAGCTTTAAAACCAGGAGATTTTTTGTTGTTGAAGAATACCTACTATTATCCCATTTATACAACACCTTTTAGTCTACGCTTTTATAACGATCCTAACTTATTTTAGTACAACGCATATTTGGAATTTTAATGGAAAACTTCTTTCAAGGTTTTTAGCATGGGAAGCGCCTGTTACCTGTGTAAACTAGGCGCTTCTGTGCTTATCCGAAAAACAAATCGAAAATATTGCTCCCTTTAGAGCTCTTTTTATTATAAAACTCGGAATAGCCGCAGTCTTTACAGTAAACCACTAAAAATTGATTGCTCTGAACGTCAAACATTTTTGATAGTCCTGTTCCAGTCATGGCTACTTCTTTTTGATCTGCATTCGTACTTCCGCATTTTAAACAACCTTTTTGTTCCAAAATATCACCTCATTCATTAAATACGTTCCTAACACAAACATGGTTTCATAAAGTAAAACTAAACGCAGTAAGGTTTTCTCATTCATTATATTGCTCCTTATTAACACCTAGGGATCTGAGCAAAATCAGGCATTTGACTTGTGACTTATGGTCGATCCCTCACTTATTCTCATGGGTTGGACTTCGTAGTCTGGAAGGGCAGATCTTACTGCTATTTATATGGAAAATGAAATGAAGATAACATCATTATACAATACGTAATGCCTAAAAAATATAGTCAAATGGTTAAAAATCTCTCGGCAGTGAATTTGGCTGTACCCGCCATTCAATAGTAACCGAAAGACTTCTCAAAGCATTATATATCATCACGCTTTGTTTGCTGATCTGTAATGGGCTCGGTATATTTTCCATCTGCGGATGCGCCTAGATAACCTTCTACATCCTCTACATAGCCAACTGCTTCATCACTATTGGGATACATTTTGTTATAACTTGCTTTATCTCCATAAAAATCAGAAGGGGTTTCCGATGTCCCATAACGGCTTACTTCTTGCCATGCGTCCTCTGCGTCATATCCCACCTGTGTTTCATCTGATACTTCATCTGGATTTATATTCGGACTATAGACTTCTTCTTCCATGGTACGGGGATGATTAAAAGAAATACTTTTTGCATGCTCTATACAGCGATCTGCAGTTGGCATCACTTCAAGTCGCTCATAAGGAATATCTCTTCCGCAATCCCTGCAAATCCCATAAGTTCCCTCTGCAATCGCGTGCAGCGCTTTATTGATATCTTCTAACTCCTTTTCGGCATGCTCGTTAAGCGCAACGTCCTTTCCCCTTTCAAATAGCTCTGAAGCCGTATCTGCAGGATGATTGTCATAGTTGGATAATTCTCCAGTAGACTGTTGCATGGACTCTAATGTTAAACCTAAATGATCTTGAACATGAGAAATAAGTTCGGATTGCCGATTTTGTAAAGCATTTTTACATGCTGCTAATTGCTGCTCATTAATCATCTTAACACCCTCTTTTTGAGTTCGTTCATTTTATTTATACTATGCGCAAAAAAAGGGAGTGACATGCTCTATTTATGTTCCCAAATCATGTCAATAAGAATATAGGTATTTTCTTGTTTCTTCTTATTGCTTTTCTGTATATATTAAACCTTTTTGGGCATTGTATATATAGTATTTTTCGCTTGTTTTCATTTTTTTATTTTTTTCCGTTACATTCCTGTGACATTTTAAAAAGTCACATATACAATGTGACGGAAACCAAAGTTTTATCTTCTTCTATTCAAAAATTCAAACCCCTCATCCTAAAACAGAGGGGTTATTTTATCCAAACATCCATAATGCACTCAAAAGGCAGACGTTGACCAGCTATACTTTGTACTTATTTTGTTACCTAGATTATAAAATTAATTAAAATCCGTGATCAAAGTTTATATCGTATAAATCAACCCACTCTATAAAATTCGGAACTGATTTAAAGGTGATAAAATCTTTTATTATACGGTAAGCTGTTTCACGATCAACATAACTACAAGTAGGTATTCTCATTGGTTCTCCGCCTACTAAATGTTCAACTGTTTTTATTTCAACATTTTTATTAATTGGTACTAAATAATCTGGATGTCGCATAATAAAAAATCTATACGGTTCATCATAAAAGAATATTAATCTTTCCTCGCAGCCATCAACTTCAAAACACGAATCTCCACTACCTTGTTTCCAATAACCTTCGTCCTTATTAAATATGAGGTTTTTTACAAATGTTTCAGCCGGATTTTCAAGAGGACCGCCTGTTGGCCCATACACAGTTATCTTACTCATAATTTGTAGCGGCTATAAAATCAAAAGCACCAGCTGAGCTAATTTCATTATTATATTCAAAATTATATATTAAAATTACTGCATTATATACTCCCTTTAAGTTCATGCTTTTCTTGATTTTCGGAATAATAATTTCTTCATACGAACATCCTTCTAATAATGTGGAAATATCCTGACTACCATTTTTATAGACAGCTTTTTCTATAGTATCCTCATCTATTTCGTCCATATCAATATTAAAATCGATAAAGAATTGGGAAGGGACAGATTCGCCATCCTCATCATACGTTAAATCTACATACTCTTCTATAGAATCTTCATCACTAATATTCCCTAACCAAATAGAAACCCATCCTTGTTTTTCCATTACATTATCCTCCTACTTTAATCGTAGACCTTCGGGTAAAGATGAAACTCCACCTTCTAATCTATAATTAGCCCAATTATTAAGTCGCCTAACAAATGTATTGTAGTCACTAGAAGTATCTATTATGGCTAACAATTCATTATGTGCTTTAGTTGAACCTAATCCACCATGAACACCGTTCGGATTGACAAATTTAACATCGGATATAGCTGTTCTTAATTCTTTAATCTCTTCAGCACCAATATTCCAATACTTAAATTGCGGAGCCCTAGAAACTAAGTGCCATTCGTGTAAACCTCCAGGTGATCTAAGTTGACGTTCAATTTTCTTTCTAATCTTTTTATCCTTCCAAAGTTCATCTAGTTCACTAATTGTAAGGGAATTGAAAAATTTATTGAAGTTACCACTCTTTGCAGTTGGTATATCATCAACGTTTATTTTAGGTATATCTTTAACAACATTTATTCCTTTAGTCTCTACCCTTTCTTCTCTACCATTCTGTATCTTGAACATCTGCGGCGTAGTACCCTCTGCAAAATCTTTATCTCTAAGTATAAAGCTTGCTCCACCAGTTGAAACTGCATATTTCTCACTAAAAGAGAATATATCTGCTATTTTAGCCATCCCAGCTTTAGCTACATCTACCTTTTCCCGATAATAATTACCACTAAAAGGCTTTTTGTCTAATAATTTCGGCGCTTTTCTTGCTACGCCTGCTCCTATTTTTGCAACGCCTGAAGCTCCTTTGACAGCCCAACTACCTGGTATTAATGCACCAACGGCTGCTCCAGTGGCGTACATAAC
>NZ_QWLJ01000045.1 GCF_009917385.1 Roseburia sp. 1XD42-34
AAACTCCTATTATTCATAATTTTGGAACAAAATATCTTCGCTTGACTTTGAAATAAAAAGTTTATGCAACGCTAGTGAAGAAAACTACTGTCAGTTGTATTGTTAATTTCATGATGAGGTCTGTTCTCCTATGGAAGTAATGATGGAAAGGCGTGCAGGCTTAGATGTACACCAGAAACATCGGGACAGAATAATCGAGTAACCGCACATCGAAAAAGAGTAGCAAAACGACGGGGATTACCGATATAACGGAATAGCCCCGTCCGGCTCCAGCACCCAGCAACTAGGCGAGTTCACGAATCGCCCTACGATAAGTCATCATTGATTCGTATCTCACCGTGATTCCTTTATCTCAGTTGCTTCGTTCCAGTCGCTACGTTTCTAAACGGGCGCACTGCGCCTTTGTTCTTGCAGTCGCTTCTTGATTTACACGGTTTATCTATTGAAAAGAGGAGGTATTTAAGATATATTCATAATGGATAAATTGAAATGATGGAGGTTCTTTATATGACGAATCGATATGCTGTCATATTGGCAGCAGGGCAAGGCACAAGAATGAAATCTAAGCTTTACAAAGTACTCCATCCTCTAGCGGGTCGCCCCATGGTTCAACATGTTATTGAACAAATTGGTGGCGTAAACGTCGATAAAATAATTACTATTGTCGGTTTTGGTGCTGAAGACGTAAAAAAACAGATTGGTGCTGCTAGTGAGTACGTCCTCCAAGAAGAGCAGTTGGGAACTGGACATGCAGTTGTCCAAGCTAAAGCGCTTTTAGAAGATAAGAAAGGAACAACGGTCGTTGTTTGTGGAGATACACCTTTAATAACAAAGGAAACGTATCAAGCATTGATTACTCATCATGAGCAAACAGGTGCAAAAGCAACCATCCTGACAGCGAAAGCTCCTAATCCTTCTGGATACGGACGAGTAATTCGAAACCAGCAGAATGATGTGGAACGGATTGTAGAACATAAAGATGCAAATGAAGCAGAACTACTTGTAGACGAAATTAATACAGGTACATATTGTTTTGATAATCAGGCTCTGTTCCAAGCTTTGGAGCATGTCTCCAATGATAATGCGCAAGGTGAGTATTATTTGCCAGATGTGATCGAAATTCTTCAAACTCAAGGTGAAACAGTGAGCGCATATCAAACTCCGGATTTTGCTGAAACGCTTGGAATAAATGATCGAATCGCTTTAGCGCAAGCGGAGAAAATTATGAAACAACGTATTAATGAATACCATATGCGTAATGGTGTGGCAATTATTGATCCAGATCAAACGTATATCGAACCAGATGTAACGATTGCTGCTGACACTATTATTCATCCAGGTACGATTATTAAAGGTAATACAGTTATTGAGGAAAATGCGGAAATTGGTCCCTATTCGGAGTTGAGTAACTGCTATGTAGGAAGCGGAACAGTGATTAAGCAAAGTGTTGTGAACGATAGCAAGATAGGTAATGATGTGAAAATTGGTCCATATGCACATATACGCCCGGATAGTGCTATTGGCGACAAGGTAAAAGTAGGAAACTTTGTTGAAATTAAAAAGACGAGTTTAGGCGAGAATAGCAAGGTTTCACATTTAAGTTATATTGGGGACGCACATGTCGGGAGCAAAGTGAATGTAGGTTGTGGTACAATTACAGTGAACTATGATGGTAAGCACAAATATGTAACAATTATTGATGATGAGTCATTTATCGGTTGCAATTCAAATCTAATTGCACCTGTGACCATTGGAAAGGGTTCTTACATTGCTGCTGGTTCCACTATAAATAAGGATGTGCCAGAAGGTTCTTTATCGATTGCAAGAGCAAAGCAAATGAATAAAGAAGGGTATGCGTCAAGAATTAAAAATCGGAAAAAAGACTAACGGAGGGTTTTAACTCATGGCAGCTAGTTACAAGGATTCATCCTTGAAGGTTTTTACATTAAACTCTAATCCACAATTAGCGGAGGAAATTGCCAGACATATTGGCACAACACTAGGAAAATGTACTGTATCACGTTTTAGCGACGGGGAAATTCAAATTAACATTGAAGAAAGCATTCGTGGTTGTGATGTTTATGTCGTACAGTCAACGTGCTCACCGGTGAATGAACATTTAATGGAATTATTAATTATGATTGATGCTTTAAAGCGTGCTTCTGCTAAATCAATCAATATTGTTATGCCTTATTACGGATATGCAAGGCAAGATCGTAAAGCAAGATCGAGAGAACCTATTGCAGCAAAGTTAGTGGCAGACTTATTGGAAACATCGGGTTCTGATCGTGTTATTACGCTTGATTTGCATGCTCCGCAAATTCAAGGGTTCTTTGATAGCCCCATTGACCATTTGCAAGGAGTGCCAATACTTTCCGATTATTTTGAAGCAAAGAACTTGGAAGATATCATCATTATGTCACCTGACCATGGTGGAGTGACACGGGCGAGAAAAATGGCTGACCGCCTAAAAGCACCGATTGGGATCATCGATAAGCGCAGACCACGCCCCAATGTAGCTGAGGTCATGAATATTGTAGGGAATATAGAAGGGAAGACAGCAATTCTAATTGATGATATCATTGATACTGCTGGAACTATAACTTTAGCTGCAAATGCATTAGTTGAAAATGGTGCCAAGGAAGTATATGCTTGTTGTACACATCCAGTATTATCGGGTCCTGCAATGGAGCGTATTAACGATTCAAAAATTAAAGAATTAGTTGTAACCAATACGATTCCTTTACCTGCCGATAAGCGGATCGATAAGATTACACAACTTTCTGTCGCTCCTTTAATCGGTGAAGCGATTATTCGTGTGCATGAACTGCAATCCGTTAGTATTTTGTTTGATTAACGTTTAAGTTTTAGCTGAAACGGGTAATATCTAAGATGGATGTTTATTCTTAATGACTTATATATTTTACCGAATAAACAAAAGACTGTAATATTGAATAATTGCAATAAGCGTAGGTTTTTAACTATTTGGAGGGTGATTATGGTGGCAGTAAAATTAGCAGCTCAACGAAGAGAAGATCATACGAAATCAGCAACAAAGCAAATTAGAAATAGCGGACGTGTTCCAGCAGTCATTTATGGAAAAGCGAAGGAAGCGAAATCGATTGCTGTAAATAGTGTTGAATTGATCAAAACAGTTCGTGATGAGGGTAGAAACGCGATTATCTCACTTCACATTGAAGATGAAAAACCTGTAGATGTGATGCTTCATGATTATCAGATCGATCCAATAAGAGATGAACTTGTTCACGCAGATTTTTATATCGTCGATATGGCTGAAGAAATGGACGTAGAAGTAAATTTACGTTTAGAAGGAGAGGCAAAAGGGACGAAGGATGGTGGGGTCTTACAACAACCACTTTATCAATTGCAAGTTCGTGCTAAACCAGCTGACATCCCTGAAGAAATCGTCGTCGATGTGTCTGATCTAGGAATTGGGGATAGTATTGCTGTTTCTGATATTACTATTAAAGGTAATTTCGAAATATTAGACGAAGCGGTTACTACGGTTGCAACAGTATTAGCGCCGGATACCTTAGAAGATGTAGAAGAGGCTCCGTCGGAGAATGCAGAACCAGAATTAGTTGATGCAGAAAAAGAATAAGCAAGAATAATAACATAGAATGTCCATATTGAAGCGTCTTTTTCGCAAGATGTTGAATATATAGGACGAGGGACAAGCTTGCTCTATTTATGCATAAACTGAAGCGATCGTTAACCTTTATTATAAACCACCCAATGTGAAGTTAACTCGCAAAGAAGGGCTAAACTCACATGAACAAGTGTTTGTTATAGATAAATACTTTTAACTAGTAGATATTAGCATTTTCAAGCCTCGGTTAGTGAATCTGCAATGTAAAAATATTTTTCATTGAATAGGTTCATTCTAAAGATATGCTAAACGCAACTCTCCCTCCTGAATTAGGGGGGAGAGTTGCGTTGTATGATTTTTCCAAGTTACAAAGTGAAATCTTTTTTCGTACGTTTCAGCAAGTTTTTTTAATAGGATAAGATGATATTAAGACAAAGGAAGTAAGTTTATGAAATGTATCATTGGTTTAGGAAATCCAGGGAAAAAATATGATCGTACTAGGCATAATGTTGGTTTTATGGTAATTGATGAATTAATTCAACGCCACCAATGGAAATTAGATAAGTCCAAATTTAAAGCAGAATACACCATTGTGCAAACAGAAACTGAAAAGTTGATGTTAGTGAAGCCGCAAACATTTATGAACCTTTCTGGAGGTGCTGTAAGGCCGCTAATGGATTATTATCATATTGATTTAGAAAATATTTTGATTATTTTTGATGATTTGGATTTACCAATAGGAAAAATTAGGCTCCGTCAAAAAGGAGGTCATGGTGGACATAATGGAATTAGATCCATTATTGAGCATGTAGGTTCGAAAGACTTTAAACGTGTTCGAATAGGGATAGGCAGACCTGATTCATCGCTATCGATTATTGATTACGTTCTGCAAACTTTCCCTAAATGCGATACGGAAGAAGTGATGAATAGTGTAAATAAAGCTGCAGATGCGTGTGAAGCATGGATGCATAAACCGTTCCCAGAGGTGATGAATGAATATAATCAATAACTACATCATATAAAATAGCAAAACTGTTTTTTTTCGTACACTTTAAGTAGTAGAGAGTCAAAGAAGGATTTTTCGGTACTTTTATGTACTTAATTCGACTTTGCATTGGATTGATGTAATAACCAAAGTATAGGGTGAGGCAGAGGAGAACTCCATGTAATAAATCGTTTCAATAACACGGGACACTTTGATAGTAATTACATCGTGTTTTTTCAAGGCTTTGTAGCTTTTGTTATTTTCCTTATTTGGAACGAGGTTTTATTTTATCAACGGGGCTATTTGTATAGGGTGAGGGTGTTTCGGTTAAACTAGTTACTAAATAACGTTTGTTAAAAACCAACCAATAACTAGTTCAAAAATCGAATCCCTTTAAAAGGGCCAGATACTATAGCTGTGGTTCATTGGTAGCTGTTGCACGATTTTTGAACGACCTCTAAATGTAAAATCGTACTGGAGGCGGTCCCGTTGACAATTGTATATTTATGCAGGCACTGTGGGCAAAAAATAGGCAGTATTCAACAACAGGTAATGGATTCATCAATATTAGGATTTGACCAATTATCAGTGAAGGATAAAGAAGAAATGATTATTTATAAACCAAATGGGGATATGTATATACAAGTGATTTGCGAAAACTGTGAAGAAGCTTTAGGTCATCATCCTCATTACCATGAGTTAGATTTTTTTTTACAATAGAAAAGGTAATAGCCTTTGGTGAAGTGAAGCCAAGGCGTTTTTGCGCTTGTAGATAGATTTAGTTTTTTAGTGGAGAAGACAAATCGTTCGTTTAAGAGTACTATTTTTTTTAAGAGATAAGAAAGTATAAAAATTTTGGCATTGGGATAACGATATAACGGAATAGTCGCGTCCGGCTTAAGCGCCCAGCAACTAGGTGACTTCACGAAATCGCCTTCCGATAAGTCATCATCGTTTCATTACAAAGAGGAGGGCCGACTAAAAACGGGCTTGCCGCCTGATGTCGGCATACCCTTGTTTTTAGTGGCATGATTCCTAAAACTTCAGTTGATTCGTTCCAGTCGCTACGTTGCTAAACGGGCGCTTGCGCCTTTGTTCCACTATAGGAAAGGATAAGATTTTTTTGGTTTATAGTATAAGAAAAACAAAAGGCTTTCGCCATAAGACTTGACGACAAGCCAAGTTTTTCTAATAGGATAATGGCCATCCAAGTAAAGAGTTCGTCTACGCCTTAAGGGTAGGCGCCGTTACGTTTGCTTAATTGAAGGGCGAGAGTAAGAATTAGAGAAATTATTGGGTGATACGAGATTGGTTCGCATAGGCCCTATGTAAGTGGAGGTTTAGGAATGAAAGGAATACAAACATATTTACAGAAAAAAGAAGATATACAATCCATTATCAATGGGGTGCTAGCGGGGATGGATGAGCAGCTAGTAGCTGGATTATCAGGTTCAGCTAGAGGACTGCTTGTATCTGTTATTCGAGGTGAAATTAATAAGCCTGTTCTGTTAGTTACACATCAACTTGTACAGGCTCAGCAACTATATGACGATCTTGTTGGTTTTGTTGGTGAGGAAGATGTTTACCTTTATCCTGTTAATGAACTGATAGCATCAGAAATAGCTATCGCAAGCCCAGAATTACGAAGTCAGCGGATTGAGTCATTAACTGCTTGGTCACAAAAAAAATCTGGAATTTTAATAGCCCCTGTAGCTGCTTTAAAGCGAATACTTCCACCCCCTGCGTATTGGGGAAAATACCAGCTACCTTTTAAACTTGGCAATGAAATTGATGTAGATCATTATTTAACATCTTTAATAGATATGGGATATGATCGCGTTTCCATGGTTACTTCTCCTGGTGAATTTAGTAAGCGTGGCGGGATTATTGATATATATCCAATCACAGAAAAGCATCCGATTCGAATTGAGTTATTTGACGAAGAAATTGATTCGATTCGTTATTTTGATGCTGAGACGCAACGTTCGCTAGATAAGCTACAGGTGCTAACAGTTGGACCAGCAACGGAGCTACTTTTAACAGAATCAGACATTTATGCTGCCGGAGAGCGTTTAGAGGAAGCCCTGGCGGATACGTTGAAAACTTTAAAGTCACAAGAGGCAAAGGAAACGTTGGCAGAAGTGGTGCAACGTGATGTAGAGCGGTTAAAAAATTTGGAGCATTTCCCCGAAATGTATAAATATATTGGTTATTTGTACAATACCCCTGCTAGCTTACTAGATTATTTACCGGCAGATGGACAGATTATCCTTGATGAAATGAGCCGGATTCAGGAGACAGCCTTGCATTTGGATACAGAAGAGGCTAATTGGTATAGTAATTTACTAGCTTCTTACCAAATGGTGAAGAATAGTTTCTTTTCGTTTGATTGGCATGCAATTTGGGAGCGGATGAAGCAGCCGCGCTTGTACATGTCTGTATTCTTACGGCATATTCCTAATACACAGCCACAAAACATTGTAAACTTATCTTCAAGACCGATGCAAGAATTTCATGGTCAGATGCATTTATTTAAAAATGAACTGAATCGCTGGGAAAAAGGGGATTATTCTGTCGTCGTTTTAGCACCGGACCAACAGCGAGCAGAAAAAATTCATTCTATTTTTATGGATTATGACATCGAGTTTGGTATATCCAAATATTTACAACTGCCTGTCGATAAACCAACTATTGCTGTAGGGAACATTTCCAGTGGTGTAGAGTTGCCGATGCATAAGCTTGTGTTAGTGACTGAGCAGGAACTATTTAAAAAGCGCACTAAACGAACGAGAAAGCAACAAAAAATATCAAATGCTGAGCGAATTAAGGATTATCAGGAATTAAAAGTTGGCGATTATGTCGTACATGCCAACCACGGAATTGGAAAATACCTGGGTATTGAGACGTTGAAAGTTAATGATCTGCATAAGGATTACATGCTGATTAAATATTCCGGTGATGATAAATTATTTGTCCCCATCGACCAAATTGATCAAGTACAGAAATTTGTAGGGTCAGAGGGTAAAGAGCCGAAGCTGTATAAGCTAGGTGGAAGTGAATGGAAAAAAGTAAAACGGAAGGTGCAATCTTCTGTAGAGGATATTGCCGATGATTTGATTAAGCTCTATGCAGAACGTGAAGCAAAGAAAGGATATGCCTTTTCTGAAGATACTGAAATGCAACGCGAATTTGAAGCGCTATTCCCTTATCAGGAGACAGAGGATCAGCTGCGCTGTATTGAAGAAATTAAACAAGATATGGAACGTGAGCGCCCGATGGATCGCCTGCTTTGCGGTGATGTTGGATACGGAAAAACAGAAGTGGCCATTCGAGCAGCTTTCAAAGCGATTGCTGATGGCAAGCAAGTGGCGTTATTAGTTCCGACAACGATTCTGGCACAGCAACATTTTGAGACAATAAGAGAACGTTTCCAAGATTATCCAATCACCATTGGTCTATTAAGCAGATTTAGAACGAGGAAGCAGCAGAAGGAGACATTGGATGGATTAAGGAAAGGCACCGTTGATATTGTAATTGGGACACATCGTATCTTATCTAAAGATGTTCAATATCAAGATTTAGGGTTATTAATTGTTGATGAAGAGCAACGTTTTGGAGTAAAGCATAAGGAGAAAATTAAGCAGTTAAAAACAAATGTAGATGTGCTTACACTGACAGCTACCCCTATTCCACGTACATTGCATATGTCTATGCTAGGAGTACGTGATCTTTCGGTTATTGAAACGCCTCCTGAAAATCGGTTCCCGATCCAAACGTACGTGATGGAATATAATCCTATTTTTATTCGCGAGGCTATTGAGCGTGAAATGGCTCGGGGAGGACAGGTATTCTTTCTGCATAACCGTGTAGAAAATATAGAAGAAGTAGCTCGAGATTTAGGTACCCATATTGATGCGAGGATTGCAGTGGCACATGGACAAATGAATGAGTCAGAATTGGAAAATATTATTTTTGCCTTTTTAGAAGGAGAATTTGATGTGTTGGTTAGCACTACCATCATAGAAACAGGTGTCGATATACCGAATGTAAACACCTTAATTGTAAACGACGCTGACCGAATGGGCTTAAGTCAGTTATATCAATTGCGGGGTCGTGTAGGGCGTTCCAATCGAGTAGCATATGCTTACTTTACGTATCGAAAAGATAAAGTGCTAACAGAAGTGGCAGAAAAGCGTTTACAAGCCATTAAAGAATTTACGGAACTCGGATCCGGATTTAAAATCGCGATGCGGGATTTATCCATTCGCGGAGCGGGAAATCTGCTCGGGGCTCAACAGCATGGATTTATTGATTCAGTTGGTTTTGACATGTATTCACAGATGTTGAAAGAAGCAATTGATGCTCGAAAAGAAGGAAAAGAAGTAAAGGATGTCAAACCGTTTGATCCAGAACTGACATTAGCAATCGATGCATACATTCCAGACGAATACATTCAAGATGAAAAACAAAAAGTAGATATTTATAAACAATTTCAATCGATGGAAACAAAAGAGGATGCAGAAGATTTACATGATGAATTAATCGATCGCTTTGGTGATTATCCAGAGGAAGTAAGTCATTTATTTACAGTAGCTACCTTGAAAATGTTGGCGAAACGAGAACGAATCACATCGATCAATGAGAAGAACAATAAAATGGAAGTGCTTGTAGATGAAGAGCGCAGTCAACAAATCGATGGGGCGAAGTTGTTTGAGATGGCGAATGAGTATGGACGAGATGTGCAGCTTGGAACAGAAAATAATAAATTAAAGCTTGTATTTAAGTATACGAGTAAAACGAAGCAGCAATGTTATAAAGCTGTGGAAGAATTTATTGATAAATTAAAATATGCAAATCGTAGTTAGTAAAAATTAGTATTGTATGTATAGTTATCCTGCTTTGCTTCATACTAAAACCACACCGGATGATTTTTACACGGATTTCATGTGTGAAAAGGGCATAGTTAATCATCATTAGAAAGTGAGGCAAGGAAGTATGAAAGCAACTGGTATTGTACGACGTATTGATGATCTTGGGAGAGTAGTTATCCCTAAAGAGATAAGGAGAACATTACGTATTAGAGAAGGTGATCCACTAGAAATTTATGTGGATCGTGAAGGAGAAGTTATTTTAAAAAAATATTCTCCCATTAATGAACTAGGTCAATTTGCCAAAGAATACGCCGAAGCGTTGTTTGACTCTTTACAAACTCCCGTTATCATATCGGATCGTGACGAGGTCATTGCTGTAGCTGGAGAGTCAAAAAAAGACTACTTAAACAAAAATATTGGAACCCCTCTAACAAATATTATTGAGGGAAGGCAACAAGTTATGGAAACAGAACCGAAACCACTTGAAATCATAGATGGTCATGAAGAAGAAATGACAACATATTGTGTTAGTCCAATTATTGCCAATGGCGACGCAATTGGATCAGTGGTGTTATTTGCTAAAGAAGGGGAAGCTTTTACAGCTGTTCAACAAAAAGCGGCAGAGACTGCTGCAAGCTTTTTAGCAAAACAAATGGAATAAGCAAATTTTTACTGGGGAGCTGCCTTTCATTAGAAGGGTAGCTTCTTCTATGTAAAGTACAACGGAAAATTCTTTCACTTGGGGTATTTAGGAACTATGCTATAATGAACAATAACGTTTGATCTTAAGGAGAAAATGTTCAGAAAGCCCGGTTAAAACGACTTTTGGCATTCCAGGTTGGTCTGATTTTAAACGAATCCAGGAGTGATGTCTGCTTATGCTTTGATGAACTGGATATGTTATAGCCTTTGTGATATGAAAGAAAGCTATGACAGATAATTCACCTGTTTTGTTAAAGTGTTAGAAGTCTATTTCATTTTGCCACTTTTTGAACACATCATAAAAGGAAGTTCTGCATGAATAGAAATAATACGAATCAGCTCGTAAAAGGAGCATTATTATTAACGATAACGGGCGTCATTAGTAAGATGTTAAGCGCTGCCTACCGCATTCCATTACAAAATTTAACAGGAGATATGGGGTTTTATGTGTATCAACAGATATATCCCATATTAGGGATTGGCTTGATGCTAGCTTTATACGGGTTCCCATCAGCGATTTCAAAGCTGGCAGCAGACAGACAAACGCATTATCAATGTTTATCATTACAAAGCTTCTATGTGCCCATTTTTTTGATTCTATGTCTGTTTAGTGGTAGCCTGTTTTTGTTTATCTATATGAATGCACCGTATATTGCTAGATGGGTGGGCGACGATCAATTGTCAGGAACATATCGTTTAGGTGCTTTTACATTTTTATTTGTACCGATCATTGCGTTGTTGCGTGGAGCTTTTCAAGGCATTTTTCTGATGAAACCGACTGCTTTTTCGCAGCTAGCAGAACAGCTTTTTCGCGTAACGGTTATTATTGCTGCTGCTGGTTTAGTAGCAGCAAGCGGTCAACAAATTTATATGATTGGAAAAGCTGCCGTATTTGCTGCTATTATCGGTTTAATGGCAGCAGGTGTAGTATTAGGACTATTTTTTTGGCGACTGAGACCGTTTCATTTAGAAAAGCAAGCATACGTTTTACGTGATTATGTACATACGATCATTATTTTGGGAATGGTTGCAACGTTAAATCATATGGTGTTACTTTTATTGCAGTTTGCAGACACGTTTACACTATTTCCAAGCCTACTAAAAGGTGGCTATTCAAAAATAATTGCCATGGAAGCTAAAGGGGTGTTTGACCGCGGACAGCCGCTTATTCAGGTTGGAACAGTGTTTGGCTCATCATTTGCACTAGCTCTCATGCCATCCATTTCCAGAAAGAAAATGACTGAACAACCAGACACCTTTTATCCATATATTCGCGGCGCGATGCTATTCAGTATTTATTTGGCAGCAGGTGCAACAGCTGGGCTGATGGTGATTTTCCCTGAAGTGAATCAGGCTCTTTTTCTCGATCAGCAAGGGAACACTGCTTTACGTTTATTAATGAGTGCTATTCTATTAAGTTCCCTTGCAATTACAGCGGCATCTATATTACAAGGGTTAGGACATGTTAAAAGAGTTGCTCTGATTATATTACTTGTATTTTTTATAAAATGGATTGGTAATCAATGGCTTGTTCCAGCGCTTGGTATCTTTGGGAGCTCTCTTGCCACTGTGCTTTCGTTGCTCGTGTTTAGTATAGTTGCTTTGGTGGAGTTACACAGAAAACTACCACGCTTGCAGATATTAAGGAACATGCAGTGGAAGGCGTTGCTGATTGCTATTTTGGTTATGGTCAGCTACTTAATGATAGTTAAATGGCTGGCGTACCCTTGGCTTCATTATTCAAGGTTCGGTTGGTTTGTATGTGTTGGTTTCCTTTCTATTACAGGGGCTGCTATCTATGGATACTGTTTGATTAGATTACAAGCATTTACGGAACAACAATTACAGATGCTCCCGTCCCGTCTTTTCCTTATGTTAACTCGTAAAAACCGCTCTGCTGTAAACCGTAATAGAAATGAAAGCTGAGAGGAAACATCGGTAGCCTGTGATGAGAAATGGCCCAGTGTTTCATAGAGTTTAGAAAAGACAAATCTGCGGTAATATGTCAAGAGGAGGAACATACATGAATAAAATTGAAATTATTGGCCTCGGTGCAGGAGACCTGGATCAGTTGCCTTTAGGTATTTACAAAAAGTTAATAGCTGCAACAATGCCAATATACACCCGAACAATAAAGCATCCTGTCATTCATGCCCTGCAAGCTGAAGGAGTGAAGTTCACGTCATTTGATACCATTTATGAAGAAGAGAAACAGTTTGCCGATGTGTATCAGCGAATTGTTTCATTTATTCAAGAAAGAGCAGAGAATGAGCATGTGGTGTATGCTGTTCCTGGTCACCCAATGCTTGCTGAAAAAACGGTGCAATTATTGTTGGAACAATCGGAATGCGATGTAGAAATAATTGGAGGAAGCAGTTATTTAGATGATCTGTTTACAGCTTTAAAAATAGACCCAATTGATGGATTTCAGTTTGTTGATGCGACCTCCTTTCAACGTAAAGAGCTAAATTATTACAACCACCTTGTGTTCTCGCAAGTCTATGATCAAATGATTGCTTCTGAAGTTAAACTAACTCTATTGGAAGATTTGCCCGCAGATTATCCAATTACTATGATTGAAGCAGCAGGAAGTGTAGCTGAAAAAATAGTTAAAGTTACTTTAGAAGAAATGGATCGCGGAGTTAAGGTTAGCAATTTAACGAGTGTCTACGTTCCACCTGTATCGGATAATTTATTGCATCATACTTTTACACATTTTCGGGAAGTAATACGAACATTAAGAGGTCCAGATGGTTGCCCTTGGGACCAGAAACAGACGCATGAGAGTTTACGTGAATATGCCATCGAAGAAGTGTATGAGCTGGTTGATGCGATCGATCAACAGGATGATGAAGGAATTGTAGAAGAATTAGGTGATGTACTTCTCCAAGTAATGCTTCATAGTCAAATAGGGGAAGATAACGGTTATTTTACTGTGGATGACGTAATACGGACAGTTACAGATAAAATGATTCATCGACATCCTCATGTGTTTCAAGATAAACATGTTCATAGTGTTGATGATGTTATGCGAAATTGGGAGCAGTTAAAAAAAGACGAAAAAGGGGATACACGAACCTCCAAATTAGATGGGATTGCAAAGCATTTACCATCCCTTGCACGAGCATATCAATTACAAAAAAGAGCAGCAAAGGAAGGATTTGATTGGGATACAGTGTCTGATATGTGGAAAAAAATGAACGAAGAGTTAGATGAATTTAAAGCAGCTATAAGCAAAGATACTGTACGTGATCAAGAAAAGGAATTTGGCGATATATTGTTTGTACTTACTAATATAGCTAGGTATTATAAAATAAATCCAGAAACTGCGTTAAATCAAACGAATGAGAAATTCATTGCTCGTTTTTCTGATATCGAACGAGCTTTACATCAACGTAAGCGTTCGTTGCAAGAAGCAACTTTAGAAGAAATGGATGCGCTATGGGAAGAGGCAAAAGAAAGGGAGTAATGTGATGCGTTTAGATAAATTTTTAAAAGTATCTCGGTTAATCAAGCGTCGTACACTAGCAAAAGAAGTAGCTGATCAAGGCAGAATTACAGTGAATGGCAACTCTGCCAAAGCATCTACGACGTTAACAGTCGGGGATGAACTAGTGATTCGTTTTGGGCAGAAGGTGGTTACGCTTCGTATAAATGCGCTACGAGAAACAGTAAAAAAAGATGAAGCGGAAACGTTATATACGATTATCAAAGAAGAAAAATTAACGAATTAGATAGTTCTATACTTGTCCCTCCTATCATAAAGTAATAATGATAAGGAGGGTGTTTTCGATGAACTATTATGAAAATAAAGAGAATATAGCCCGTGTTGCTACAGAACATAATGTAAAGATTAATAATCGTAAAAACTTAGAAATAAGTGGCGTTAAAGAGGTTGACAGCTTTGACAATGAAGAGTTTTTGTTAGAGACGGTAATGGGTTATTTAATTGTTCGTGGACAAAATCTTCAGTTAAAGAATTTGGATGTAAATGATGGTTCTGTTGTCATCAAAGGGAAAATCTATGAGCTTTCTTATATCGATGAGCAGCAGGAGAAGGCTAAAGGGTTCTTTAGCAAGTTATTTAAATGAGTTTAAGCACACAGCTGTTAACGATGCTATCAATGATTACGGGTGGATTAGCTACTGGCGTGATGCTGGATACATTTCGTCGTTTTTCACATTACTGGAAAAATAGACGCATCATGGTTTATGTTATGGAGATAGGGTTTTGGTTTACGCAAACATTACTTCTATTTTATATCCTATTTTTAGTAAATGGTGGGGAGATAAGATTATATATTGTGCTGGCATGCTTATTAGGGTTTTCTTTTTACCAAGCCATTCTCTCTAATAGGTATAAGAAATTGTTGGAGCATGGTATACGTCTTGCTCTTGTCATATATCGTTTTTTTTCAAGACTGGTACAAATCTTCATTATTTCTCCGATCAAAGGAATTTTATACGTCATTTATGCTGTTTTGGTATGGCTCTTAAAGCTCTTCGCTTCCGTCCTTTTCTTCATTTTAGCAATTATACTAAAGCCCGTTCAATGGCTGTTGCGAGGGCTCTATCAGATACTTCCTAAAAAAGTTCAACGTTTTCTATTAAAAATAGCAGGATTTTATAGTACAATAAAGAATAAATTAAGAAAGGTCTGGAACCGAGTTAGCTGGAAGAGGAGGTAATGAACTTTGGCTGCAAGTAAACGAACCGTAACAAAACTCGATTCGAACTACATGCAACAGTATGATGCATATGTAGAAAGACAAAAACGGAAAAGGCAACGGTTAATTCGTCGTTTGGTGCTGTTTAGCGTCATTGCTCTAGTTGCTATTGGCAGTATGACTACATATCATATGAAGCAACGTTCTCTTCATGCGGAAAAAACAGCAGAATATGAAAATTTACAAGAGGAATTGGCTAATTTAAAGGAAGAACAAAGTAGCCTTAAGGAAGAAGCGGAACGATTAAAGAATGAAGATTATGTGTTAGAGATAGCAAGAACAAATTATTTCTTATCCAAAGAGGGCGAGTTGATTTTTAAACTTCCTGATAAGGAGCCATCTTATTGACACACTTTCGTCTGCTTGGCTATAATATAGTAGTAAGCTAATAATATCATTAGTGATCAAACTATTATTAGTTTCCTAAAAATTCTAAGGAGGAGCATTTTTTTTATGTCAATTGAAGTAGGCAGCAAGCTGCAGGGTAGGGTAACTGGAATCACTAATTTCGGGGCTTTTGTAGAAATCGAGCCGGGAACAACAGGGCTTGTTCATATTAGTGAGGTTGCCGACAACTATGTGAAAGACATTAATGATCACCTTTCTGTCGGCGATGAAGTGAAGGTAAAGGTCATTAATGTTGAAAAGGACGGAAAAATTGGTTTGTCGATAAAAAAAGCGGTGGTTAAGCCGAAACGTCAACGAGATAACCGTGAACGGATGGAAACTTTTGAGTCAAAAATGAACCGTTTTTTAAAGGACTCTGAAGACCGCCTTGCCTCTTTAAAGAAGCACACGGAATCCAAACGCGGGGGTCGAGGTGCTAAAAGGGGATAGCAGTTGCTGTCTAAAAAAGATAATGCTCTAAAAATAAATGTTGTACTTGAGCGTATGGTTTTAAGTAAACAGGAAATATGGTTCTTCGCGCCTTTTGCTACCCGTTTTTAGTTGTCGGAAAGGGCGCTTTTTCCATATATGACGATATAAAAAACAGAGATTAACAAATAGTTAATCTCTGTTTTTTATTGTGATGGCGGTAGAGGGGATCGAACCCCCGACCTCACGGGTATGAACCGTACGCTCTCGCCAGCTGAGCTACACCGCCGAACAAGCCAACATTGAATATAATACAGTAGGATAACGTCTCTGTCAACCACTTTTTTTATAAAATAATATAGTATAAAAAGAGGTGCTTTGGGATAACGAAATAACCGAATAGCTACGTCCGGCGCATGAGCCCAGCAATGATGCGACTTTAGAAATGCGCCCGACGATAAGGCCTGATCGGTCCGACTTCTGGGCGGCAAGCCCGTTTTTAGGCGGCCTTCTCTCTCCTTGTGATTTGCTAGTATTATGCCGATCTAAACTTGTTATGGATATCCCATGTTACTATGCGCTTGTGACGCCTCAACTTCTTTAAAAGCAAAGGGTAAATATTCCTGTGGAGACTCCGATTTCCCGTAGAACAAAGCACGCTTCGGTAGGAAACACCGCCTGTAGAAAAGGAGTACTTCATTTTTGGCTGGAGACTTCTATCCGTTAGCTATGGAAACGAATTAATAGTCTCACTAAAAAATTTTCAAATTGTTACAGAAACCGAGTAGCTTTTAGGATCTGTTTTTAGATTGCCAAGTAAGTTTTCCTCCAAACAAAATCATAAACGGACCCCCATTAGTTGCTAATCTTGCCTAACATTTGTTCGTGTTGAAACTTGTTTAAACGATAGAAAGGAGTCGAACGATTCTTTTAAAGGCTCTTATGTTTTGACAAAAATAGTTGGCATAATGTGATTTAATAGTAGGCACAGAGAAGGAGTGGTGGTTATGATGGAGTCACTTTCAAGATTACAGCCAAAAGCATTTGTAGCACAACGAACAAATCAATTGGACAAGCTAAGAGGACGTCTATATGCAAAGCTGAAAATGATATTAGTAGATAGAGGATGGCTGTTTTATATGATTGGTTTTTTGTTGGGGAGGGCAGTCATTTTATCTGTGGTTTCTCCATTTGCGGTAGCTTTTTTAGCTACTATGTGGCTTGTCTATAAAGAAAAAGCGTTTAAATCTATGATAGCAGTATTATTAGGCGCTTTAAGCTATTCTGTGCATCACGGGATTTTTATCGCTTTAGGGCTACTTGTTTTTATTTTTTTAGCAGGGTTGTTTAAGCAAGCGAAAAACCAGCAGATGCTCATACCATTATTTGTATTTTTTGCCTCTGTAAGTACTCGGGTTTTTCAATATTCCATTGAACACCAGCTGGCAGCATATGAATGGATGCTTGTCCTAGTAGAAGGTGTCTTAGGAACGGTTCTCGTTTTAATATTTATGCAAAGCATTCCTTTATTATCACCAAAAAGATATAATCCTGTATTAAAAAATGAAGAAATCGTCTGTATGATTATTCTCCTTGCTTCGATCCTTACAGGAACGATTGGCTGGACGCTGTACGGAGCATCCATAGAGCAGGTGCTTTCTCGTTATTTTGTACTTATTCTTGCTTATATTGGTGGAGCGGCCATTGGATCGACAGTTGGTGTGGTAACTGGTTTGATTCTGTCGCTTGCAAACGTGGCTAATTTATATCAAATGAGTTTATTAGCGTTTTCAGGGCTTTTGGGAGGGTTATTAAAAGAGGGGAAAAAACCTGGCGTAGCAATTGGTTTATTTGTTGGAACATTCCTAATTGGGATTTATGGTAATATGACAGCGCTTATCCCTTCTATTTTAGAAACATCTATAGCGATCATTCTCTTTTTAATTACACCGGCAGCTTGGTTTAAAAGCCTATCGCGTTTGATTCCGGGTACGGAAGAGTATACCAATGAACAGGAGCAATATTTACAAAAAGTACGAAATGTAACAGCACAGCGGGTGGAACAGTTTTCTGGTGTGTTTCAAGCATTGTCTAATAGTTTTGCCACTGCGGAGGCGCAAATGGAAGATGAACAAGAGGTACAAAGGGAAACGGATTATTTTTTAAGCCAAGTCACTGAAAAATCTTGTCAAAATTGTTTCATGAAGGAAAGGTGTTGGCAAAAGGAGTTTGATAAAACATATTCATTAATGGAATTGCTGAAGGATGGAATACAGGAAGGGGGGAGGCCACCGAAAAAAACGATGCGGGAATTTGAAAATTTTTGTGTCAAACCGCAAAAAGTATTAGATGCAATGAAAGAGGAAATATCATACTTCGAAGCAAATCAAAAGCTAAAGCAGCAAGTATTAGAAAGTAAGAAACTGGTCGCTGATCAATTGCAAGGGGTATCCGAAGTGATGGAGGATTTTGCAAAGGAAATATTAAAAGAACGCGAGCATCATGAACAACAGGAGTTACAAATTGTTCATGCGCTAAAGCAAATTGGGATGGAGTTAGAAAAACTGGAAATATATAGTTTGGACAAAGGGAATGTAGATATTGAAATGACGTTAACATTTTATGAGTATCGTGGTGAAGGGGCCAAACTGATTGCGCCAGTACTATCCGATATATTGAAGGAGGTTATTGTTGTAAAGCAAGAAGAGATTGCTCCATTTCCAAATGGGTACAGTTATTTAGCATTTGGGTCCGCTAGAGAGTTTGTAGTAGAAACAGGGGCTGCTAATGCTGCTAAAGGAGGCGGTCTAATCTCTGGCGATAGTTATACAACGATAGAGTTAGGTGCAGGAAAATATGCAATGGCAATAAGTGATGGAATGGGAAATGGAGCACGTGCACAAGAGGAAAGTGTAGAAACATTAAGGCTCTTGCAGCAAATCTTACAAACAGGTATACCAGAGAAAGTCGCTATTAAGTCCATTAATTCGATTTTAGCTTTACGCTCGACAGATGAAATGTTTGCGACCCTCGATTTAGCTGTCATTGATTTGCATAATGCCTTTGTACAGTTTTTAAAAATCGGCTCTTCCCCAAGTTTTGTTAAGCGCGGAAACGAGTTAATTAAAATTGAAGCAAGTAATTTACCAATGGGAATTATCCAGGAATTTGATGTAGAGATTGTAAATGAGCAGTTACTTCCTGATGATTTACTAATTATGATGAGTGACGGAATTTTTGAAGGACCAAAGCATATCGAAAATACGGATATATGGCTAAAACGAAAAATTCGCGATATGCGTACGAATGACCCTCAAGAAATAGCGGATTTAATTTTAGAGGAGGTTATTCGGACAAGGGCAGGAGAGATTGAGGATGACATGACAGTCGTTGTTGCTAAAATAAAGAAAAATATCCCAAAATGGGCACAAGCTCCTATTTATCCTGTATCATCATAGTTTCGCAGAATCCAGCTACTTCCTAACTATTACACGCTTTCTACTAATTATA
This sequence comes from Roseburia sp. 1XD42-34, assembly GCF_009917385.1. GTDB lineage: Bacteria > Bacillota > Bacilli > Bacillales > Amphibacillaceae > Virgibacillus. The sequence goes on from NZ_QWLJ01000045.1 coordinate 19,222, forward strand.
CGCTACTAGACCATGTATAGATAAATGGAAAGATGGCGATGATGGTACTGAAAAGTTGGGAGGTAGATAGCATTGAGAAAAGGAACCTTAAAGCAAATATTACTTATTACCGATGGATGCTCCAATCAAGGAGAAGATCCAGTGGCAGTAGCCTCATTAGCACATCAGCAGGGAATTACTATCAATGTAATCGGAATATTGGATGATGATCATTCTGAGCAAGATGAAAGCTTAAAAGAAGTAGAGGATATTGCTCTATCTGGAGGTGGAGTTAGTCAGCTTGTTTATAAACAAGCATTATCTCAAACTGTGCAGTCTGTTACGAAGCAAGCGATGACCCAAACAATGCAAGGATTTGTTAATAGAGAACTAGAACAAATTCTAGGAAAGGGACAGTCGCTTGAAGACCTTGAACCGGAAAAACGTGGAGAAATTATGGAAGTTGTTGAAGATATGGGCGAGACTTGTGACTTAGAGGTGCTTGTTCTTGTAGATACGAGTGCAAGCATGTATGATAAGCTTCCGACAGTTAAAGAAGCTTTAATGGATTTATCTATCAGTTTAAACGCTCGGATTGGACGTAATCGGTTCGCTATTTATCGTTTTCCTGGTAAACGAAAACAGATTGAAAAAATACTGGATTGGTCTCCAGCACTAGATACGATTTCTTCTATTTTCCCGAAGTTGACAAGTGGCGGGGTTACTCCAACTGGTCCGGCAATTCGTGAAGCCATGTATTTATTTAGCAAGAAGAGCTTACGAAGGAGCTTTAAGTATGAAGATGAACAACCAGGAATGGAAGAAGCTTAATAACGATGTTCGTCCAGGAATAAAGCTGCGTGGGAAATGGCATGGAAAAACTTATCTTATTCAGAAAAAGCTTGGAGCGGGCGCTATTGGTGTTGTATACCTTTGTGAATATAATGGGAAACAGGCAGCTTTGAAAATTAGTGATAAACGCTCATCCATGACGGTAGAAGTAAATGTGCTCAAGTCATTGGGAAAGGTCCAAGGTAACCGGCTTGGACCTTATTTGTTAGATGTTGATGATTGGATATCACCACAAGGATCACGGTATTCCTTTTATGTTATGGAATATTTAAAGGGGGAGCCATTAATTACATATATTCAACGACGTGGGGAAGCGTGGATCGGTGTTTTTATGTTACAGCTTTTGGACGCTTTGCAGGAACTTCATCAAAACGGCTGGGTGTTTGGTGATTTAAAGGTTGAAAATTTACTTGTAGTATCCTCTCCGCCAAAAGTTCGTTGGGTAGATGTTGGTGGAACCACACAGATAGGAAGGGCGATTAAAGAGTATACAGAATTCTATGATCGTGGGTATTGGGGGTTAGGGAGTCGGAAGGCAGAGCCAAGCTATGATTTATTTGCGTTTGCTATGGTATTTTTACAAATTTACTATCCGAACAAGTTTGTGAAAGAAGCGTCACCGCAAAAACAACTATTCCGAAAAATAGATGGAGTAAAAGCACTTTCGCCATATCGAGCTATTTTGAAAAAAGCGATTATCAGCAATTATGATACAAGCGAGCAGATGAAAAAGGAGCTGTTACAAGTTATTTATAAATTGCAACGAAAAAATATTCAATCCACTCCTGGACCAGTACATCAAACGCATCCGCCTTCTGTATTTGTCAATATAGGAGGTATATCGATACTAGTAATCATTTATTATGTAATTTCTTTGCTTTTTCAGTAAGAGGTATTGTGATAGGATTAAGTTATACGTATAAGAACAAAGAGTAAAAACGTTTGTTGGAGATGGGCAAATGGAATTAAAAGTGCGACAGTTTATACAGAAACATCATTTACTTACTAAGGGTGCAACGATTATAGTCGGTGTTTCAGGGGGACCTGATTCTATGGCGCTGTTACATTGCTTCTATGTCATGAGGGAAGATTGGGATTTGCGAATTATTGCACTAACCGTCGATCACCAGCTCCGCGGCGAAGAGTCATTAGCTGATCTGACTTATGTTAAACAAATCTGTGAGCAATGGCAAATTGAATTTATCAGTACGTCCGTTAATGTGCCTGCATGGAAGCAAAAAAATAAACAAGGTACCCAAATGGCTGCTAGAACGTTACGTTATGCTGCATTTCAAGAACAAATGGAGAAATTAGAGGCGAATTATTTAGCTTTGGGACATCACGGTGATGATCAAATTGAAACAATGGTGATGCGCTTAATCCGTGCTGCGGATTCACAAAGTTTTAAAGGGATACCTGCAAAAAGAGCATTTGCTGGTGGATATATTGTACGCCCCTTGCTTTGTGTATCAAAAGATGAAATATGGAACTATTGCCAAACCAACCATATTTCACCACGTCTGGACGCTTCAAATGAAGAAAGCGTGTATACGCGTAATTATGTAAGGCACCATATTTTACCCCTATTAAAAGAAAAAAATAACAGTTTACATACAACAGTGCAGCATCTGAGTGAGACAATAACCGATGATCAGACTTATTTATTAGCAGAAGCCAAAAAAATGGTAGCCTCTGTTGTCTGTTTCGAACCAGAAAAGCGACAATTATCGTTTGAAATCCGTACCTTTAAAACGTATGCATTTGCTTTACAAAGACGTGCCTATCATCTAATATTAAACTATCTGTATGTGGATGTGCCAAACGATTTATCCTATGTTCATGAAGAACAATTTTTTGCATTTATTCAACACCAAATTGGCAACGCACAAATTGATTTCCCCGCTGGACTAAAAGTAGAGAAATCCTACGATCAAATAAGGTGTTACTTTCATGATGACCTTAATGACTCATCGTCATTCCATAAGCTTGTGGTCATTCCAGGAAAAACAATTTTACCCGATGGTTCAGTCATCCATGCTGAATTTGTAGACACATTATATGAACAAACGAAGTATAGCCTTAGCTTTAGCGCTGATCAGGTAGCACTTCCATTACATATACGAACCCGAAAAAATGGAGATAGGATGCGTGTTGCAGGGTTAAACGGAAGGAAGAAGGTAAAGGATATTTTTATTGATGCTAAAGTGCCTCGTCATCAACGAGCGGTTTGGCCTATTGTAACAGATAATGATGGGGAGATTCTTTGGTTAGTTGGGTTGCGAAAAGCAGCGCTTGCAAGACCCCGGATAAATACCTCACAAATACAACTATATTTTGAAAAAGGCAACAAGTAGGAGGAGCAGGATAGATGCATAATGATATTAAAGAAGTGTTAATATCACAGGAGGAAATTGCAAATAAATGCAAAGAGTTAGGTGAACAATTGACCAGAGAGTACGATGGGAAATTTCCACTTGCTATTGGGGTTTTAAAAGGTGCTATGCCGTTTATGTCTGATATATTGCGCTATACCGAGACGTATTTAGAGATGGATTTTATGGACGTCTCTAGTTACGGCAAGGGAATGCGTTCTTCTGGAGAGGTGAAAATTGTCAAAGACCTCGATACAAAAGTGGAAGGACGCGATTTGCTTATCATTGAGGATATTATCGATAGCGGTTTAACTTTACGTTATTTGGTTGATCTGTTTAAATATCGCAAGGCCAATTCTGTTAAAATTGTAACATTACTTGACAAGCCAGCTGGGAGAACAGCAGATATAAAAGCGGATCTCATTGGCTTTGAAGTACCAAACGAGTTTGTTGTAGGTTATGGTTTAGATTATCAAGAGAAATATAGAAACTTGCCTTATATTGGCGTGTTGAAGCCAGAGGTATATGGCGGAGAGTAATTTTTGCAAGTTGTTGTATAAACTATTATTTTGTGGGTAAAGTGTAAGTTAATTATACTCATGAAAGAACTAGCTATGTTATATTGGTTTAGTCATAAAGCGGCAGGCTTTTGATTAAACAATAAAACGGGCAAGGTGAAAAGTTTATCGTTTATGGTGTTATTTTCTGGTAATGGTTAATATGAATGGTTATGTTACCGGAAAAAGATGAAATGCTCTATTCGTTAAGTTCAGTAAATCTATAAAGGTTGCTGGACCACATGTCAGGAATCTTTACAGCAGCTCAATTTCCCTTACAGTATTTATCATGTTTTTTAAGGTAAATTAGTTGTCTTCTAACTTTTTTGTATGGTACGATGTAATATAGTTTTTCCCCGCTTGGGAGGAGGTAAGCAATGAGCCGGATATTTCGGAATGCAATCTTCTGGATACTGATCGTCCTTGTAATTATTTCGGTTATTTCAGTATTCAGTGGGCAAAATGAAGAAGCGAAAGAATATAATGTAAAGCAATTTATGGATGCTTTAAATAATGGTGAGATTAAGGAAATGACCATGCAACCAGCTAACGGTATTATTCGTTATAAAGGTGTTTTAAATGATGACGAAAAGCCGTTCGTTGCACAGGTTCCAGATAATACAGATATTGTTTCTTCGATTACGGAGCAAGCAAATGAACAAAGTGTGCTTCATGTTGAGGAAGAAGAACAGCCTAGTATGTGGGTAACTCTGTTAACGACAATGATTCCGTTTTTAATCATTGGACTTTTCTTCTTGTTTATACTTAGTCAGGCTCAAGGTGGCGGCGGTGGCGGCCGTGTAATGAACTTTGGGAAGAGTAAGGCGAAGATGTATAGTGAGGATAAAAAGAAAGTTCGTTTTAAAGATGTAGCGGGTGCAGACGAAGAAAAACAAGAATTGGTAGAGGTAGTAGAATTTCTAAAAGACCCAAGAAAGTTTGCCGCTCTTGGTGCTAGAATTCCAAAAGGGGTACTTCTTGTTGGACCTCCAGGAACAGGAAAAACATTATTAGCACGTGCTGTAGCGGGAGAAGCTGGTACGCCGTTTTTCTCTATTAGTGGTTCTGACTTCGTAGAAATGTTTGTAGGTGTCGGTGCATCACGTGTACGTGACTTATTTGAAAATGCAAAAAAGAATTCACCTTGTATTATTTTTATCGATGAGATAGATGCGGTTGGCAGACAGCGCGGAGCGGGTCTTGGTGGCGGTCATGATGAGCGTGAGCAAACCTTGAACCAACTGCTTGTGGAAATGGATGGGTTTGGTGCTAATGAAGGGATTATTATCATCGCAGCAACGAACCGAGCGGATATTTTAGATCCTGCTTTATTGCGTCCAGGGCGTTTTGACCGACAAATTATGGTAGACCGTCCCGATGTAAAAGGACGCCAAGAAGTATTAAAAGTACACGCTAGAAATAAACCTTTAGCTGAAGATGTTGATTTAAAAACGATTGCTATGCGTACTCCTGGATTTTCAGGTGCTGATTTGGAAAACTTACTAAATGAAGCAGCATTAGTAGCAGCTAGACGTGATAGTAGCAAGATCGATATGATTGATGTAGATGAGGCAATAGACCGCGTAATTGCTGGTCCTGCTAAGAAGAGCAGGGTAATCTCTAAAAAAGAGCGAAATATAGTAGCACATCACGAAAGTGGTCATACGGTTATTGGAATGGTTTTGGACGATGCCGATATGGTTCATAAAGTTACAATTGTTCCTCGAGGTCAAGCAGGTGGATATGCCGTTATGCTTCCAAGAGAAGACCGTTACTTTATGACGAAACCGGAATTGTTTGATAAGATAACCGGCCTTCTAGGTGGTCGTGTAGCGGAAGAGATTATGTTTGGTGAAGTAAGTACGGGAGCTCATAATGATTTCCAACGTGCAACAGCTATTGCCCGTAAAATGATTACTGAGTATGGTATGAGTGATCGAATTGGTCCGTTACAGTTCACTTCTGGTGGTGGTCAAGTATTTTTAGGGCGAGATCTTAGCAATGAACAACAGTATAGTGATGCAATTGCATACGAGATTGATCAAGAAATGCAGAACTTTATTAATCACTGTTACGATCGCGCTAAAGCAATTCTTACTGAACACAAAGATAAGCTTGAATTAATCGCCCAGACTTTACTTGAAGTGGAGACGCTAGATGCGAAACAGATTCAATCGTTGTTTGAAAAGGGTGTCCTTCCTGAACCTGAAGAAGACGATGTAAAGGTAAATATCCAATCAAAGGATGACACTCCGGAGACGTATGAAGAGGCGAAAGAAAAAGCTACGACGAAAGAGCAAGAAAAGCCAGTTGATCAGATTACAACAGATAATAAGCCTTATTCTACAAATGGTTCAACGACGGAACCAAAACAACCTTCATCTACAGAGGGTATAACAACAGACAATAAACCTTCATCAGAGGATGAAGACAAATAAGTATAAACAACTCCCCACTATAGCTTTGTTTAAGGTGGGGAGTTGTTTTGGTTATAGTATAAGAAAGCATAAAAATAGGTGCTTGGAGATAACGAAATAACCGAATAGCCATGCCCGGTGCATAAGTTCAGCAACTAGGCGACTTCACGAATCGCCCTACGATAAGTCATCATTGGTTCGTGCCTCACCATGATTCCTAAAACTTTAGTTGCTTCGTTCCAGTTGCTGCGTTGCTAAACGGGCGCTCTGCGCCTTTGTTCAGATGACAAAAGCACCAACATATTCATAGCAAAATAAATATGGTATATTAAAAACCAGGAAAAAGAAACTAGAAAAGAGTTTGAACAAGAAAGGTATGGAACCATATGTTACTTGTGCTAGATGTTGGGAATACAAACACAGTGCTAGGGGTCTTTGACGGGAAAGATTTAAAACACCAATGGCGAATTAAAACAGATCGCCATAAAACAGAAGATGAATATGGAATATTAATTAAATCTTTGTTTGATTATCAAGAAGTTGCTTTTTCATCTATTACAGGGGTGATTATTTCTTCCGTAGTACCTCCAATTATGTATGCGTTAGAAAAGATGTGTACGGACTATTTTCAACTGCAACCAATGATTATTGGAAAAGAATCTGTTCACAACTTCTTACAAATGCAATATCCGAATCCACAAGAAATTGGTGCAGATCGGATTGTTAATGCGGTAGGAGCAATTGAAGAATATGGTGCACCACTGATTATTATTGATTTTGGTACAGCGACAACCTACTGTTATATTAACGAACGAAAGGAATATTACGGTGGAGTTATTACACCAGGAATAAATGTAGCAATGGAGGCTTTATATAATAGAGCTTCGAAATTGCCTAAAATTGAGATACAAGTTCCTGCTCATGTTATTGGTTCTTCTACTGTAGAAGCTATGCAATCAGGTGCGCTTTATGGATATGTTGGTCAAATTGAAGGAATTGTTCGCCGCATGGAAAAAGAGATGAATACTAATGCAACAGTTATTGCTACAGGAGGATTAGCGCCTTTGATAGCTGATGAGTCAGAAGTCATTCATTATGTAGACTCCTATTTAACTTTAAAAGGGCTACGAATTATCTATGATAAGAATAAGAACAGGTATAATCCTAACCATGTATAGCACAAATAATTTTACAGTCGGAACCATAAAAAACGGTAATCGTCTTTGCTAAATCCTTGGCAATAGACAAGCTTTGCTAAGAAGGGAGACAAGTCGGGTATGAAAGACTTTATTATAAAAGCAACAGCCTATAACGGCATGGTGCGTGCGTATGCTGCTCTTTCCACCAATACAGTTGAGGAAGCGCGTCGCCGTCACGATACATGGGCAACAGCCTCAGCTGCTTTAGGGAGAACACTAACCATTACTGGTATGATGGGAGCCATGCTAAAAGGAGATGATACCATTACGACAAAGATAATGGGGAATGGTCCTATAGGTGCAATCATTGCTGATGCGAATGCGAACGGTCATGTTCGGGGATATGTCACTAATCCCCATGTGGATTTTGAACTTAATTCAAAGGGGAAGCTAGATGTCGAAAGAGCAGTTGGAACAGAAGGTACAATTAGCGTCATTAAAGATTTAGGATTAAAAGATTATTTTACCGGGGAAGTTCCGATTATTTCCGGGGAAATTAGTGAAGATTTCACCTATTATTTTGCAAATTCTGAGCAAACTCCTTCAGCTGTTGGAGCGGGTGTTTTAGTTAATTCAGATCATAGTATTTTAGCTGCTGGGGGGTTTATTGTCCAGCTCATGCCTGGAGCAAATGAAGAAGTTATTCAGCAATTAGAAGAGCAAATCCAGGCTTTTCCTCCAATATCTACGTTAATTCGAGAAGGAAATACACCAGAGCAAATTTTACAGCGGCTTTTTAATGACCAAGAAGTGAAAATACATGAAACGGTACCGATGGAGTTTCGTTGTAAATGTTCTAAGGAACGGTTAGAACGAGCGATTCAAGGGCTTGGAGAAACAGAAATCCAAAGTATGATTGAAGAAGATCGTGGAGCAGAAGCAAGCTGTCATTTTTGTAACGAGATGTACCAGTTTACCGAAGAAGAGCTGCGTATATTAAAGCAAAACCTTAAAGAGTCTTAAGTTTAGCGCATCAATAAGTACCCTGCCAAAAACTTTCGTGAATAGACAGTCTTTTGGTGGGGATGATACGGTTACGACGAGTTTCAAAAAAAGGAGCTTTAGCTGTGTCCGAAGCGTTAGGGGATTTTAGTTTCCTAATAACAAAAGTGTGATATGGAAATAAGGTATTTGTCCAATCCTTGTTTGCGATGAAGAAAAACAAAGTCTTTTTTTGTACTATGGAAAAGCATAAAATTTTTTGGTTTATGGTATAACAAAACAAAAGGCTTCCCCATAAGACTTGGCGACAAGCCAAGTCTTTCTAATAAAGAGTCCCTTGCTTTATTCTTGAGGGGCAGTTGCTTAGGTAGTTTTCAAGGGAATATACAGGTTGGATGAGTAAAAAATTCTGAATTATCAGATTAATATATGTAAGCATTACATAGAGTTGCGGTTGCTATAAGTTTTTCTCGGACGGATAATCTTAACGTTGTATTGGTTAAAATGATAGAGGCGAGTTCTTTAAGTTCATATGTATCCTTGACAGGGGGGAATGAAAAATGTCAAAAAAATTGCTATTGGGTGTTATTGTAATTCTTCTTGTAACAAATATTGCAACTTTATTAGTATGGAATCAGGGCGAAGAAGTTGATGTAGGAACAGGTGAACAGAAGAAATATAGACTGAATGAAGCGGCAGCCTCGGTTAATGGAGAAGAAATCAGTTTTCAGATGTGGCAAGAGGCTTTACAAAATATATATGGGGAAGAACAGTTGAAATCGATGATCGATCGGAAGCTTGTGAAGCAATTAGCAGATGAAAAAGATATTTCTATAAGTGATAAAGTCGTTGACAGAGAAATATCAATGTTGCTTGCTATGCAAGGTGTTATTTCAAAGCCGGAATATGAACATCTGGAAGCCGAATGGGAGGATGATATTCGACATCGTTACCAATTGGAAATGCTGTTAACAGAAGATGTATCCGTATCGGATGAAAAAATAAAAGAGCATTATGATACATATGGGGAACAATATAATTTTACATCATCTATGCAAATATCTCATATTTTAGTAAAAGATACAGAAACTGCTGAGAAAGTTTATCATGAGCTAGGAGATGGCGCATCATTTAATTTGTTAGCTCAAGAGTATTCCGTGGATAAAGAAACAAAAGACGAGGGAGGATATTTAGGGTATATTTCTACTGAGAGCCAATATTTCCCAAAGAACTATGAAAATATTGCTGCTGACATGGATGAATTCTCGTATAGTCAACCATTTGAGGTAGATGAAGGTGTAGCAATTATTTATCTTCATCGAAAATTGCCTTCTATTACCTTTACGTATGAAGAGATGAAACCGTATATAAAAAGTGAATTAGCTTTACATCAAAAAAAACAGACTTTAGAAGCAGATCCGCTTTGGAAAAATCAAGATATAGAATGGATCTATTCTTCACCCAATCCGTAGCCTTTACTTCAAGAGACGTAGACACTTGAAAATGAAGTCAGGGGTAACGGTTATGTTCAAATTGATGATATTAATTTAATATGTTAGAAAAACAAAACCATGTGTGAATCATTTTTCATCTCGAATATCGAATGCACTCCTATGCTTTGTGCTATTGGATAAAATTCATAATAATGTTTGCAAAGTACAAAATGCTCCTTTATGATGGCATTTGAATTTTCTATAATCGAACAAAATGGAAAGGTTGACATTCTTCATAAGAAAGCGTAAATTAGAATTAATCTTATCGAAAAAGTAGGAATTAGGAGGCTGAAAAATGAAAGTTGCTCAAAGTATAGCAGAACTTATTGGAGAGACTCCGATTGTAAAATTAAAAGGTATTACGGATAATGAAAGTGCAGATATTTATGTTAAGCTGGAATTTATGAATCCAGGTAGTTCCGTAAAAGACAGAATTGCTTTAGCGATGGTTGAGGCTGCGGAAAGAGGTGGACTATTAAAACCAGGGGATACCATAATTGAGCCAACGAGCGGTAATACAGGGATAGGCTTAGCGATGGTCGCTGCTGCAAAGGATTATAAAGCAGTGTTAGTTATGCCTGACACAATGAGTCAAGAACGCCGTAACCTTTTACGAGCTTATGGAGCAGAGCTTGTTCTCACTCCAGGAGCGGAAGGAATGAAGGGTGCGATCCAAAAAGCAGAAGAATTGCAAAAAGAGCATGGTTATTTTATGCCACAGCAATTTAATAATGTTGCAAACCCCGAAATTCATGCTAAAACGACAGGGAAAGAAATCATTGCACAAATGGGTGACGGCGGGCTGGATGCTTTTATAGCTGGCATCGGTACAGGTGGTACGATTACGGGAGCTGGTAAAGTCTTAAAGGAGCACTTCAATAACCTGCAAGTATATGCTGTAGAACCTGCAGCTTCAGCAGTTCTTTCTGGAGAGAAGCCTGGACCACATAAAATTCAAGGGATAGGCGCAGGATTCGTACCGCGTATTTTAGATACAACTATTTACGATGACATTTACCAGATTGAAAATGACGAAGCATATGAAGTCGCAAGAGAAGTGGCTACTAAAAACGGCATTCTTGGAGGAGTGTCTGCTGGTGCAGCTGTCGCGGCTGCTAAGAAAGTAGCAAAGAAACTTGGTAAAGGTAAGAAAGTATTGGCTATTTTCCCTGATAACGGGGAGCGCTACTTGTCGACACCACTTTATCAATTTGGGGATCAGGAGTAGAGGAGCTTCTATTATAAAGTGTAAAAGAAGACCAGTATCGATATTCGGTGCTGGTTTTTCCAATTTTCACGGGAAATCATATGCTGGTATAACAAGTTGCTATTTTGTATGAAGGTGGCTTTGTCCAGTTTAAAAGTGTAGCAAGATTGAAAAGGAATTGTTTATAATATATTTTGTTACCTTTTCTCCGCTTGACTTTGCTTCTTCTAATGTCCAAAGATTTTCTATAGAAGAATAATGGAAGTAAGGGAAATTTCAACATAAATGATAGAGGATAAAGACATGTTTTAAATTTACATAATTGATACCGGTCGCTTACGAAAACGTTGTATGATACGATAAGAAAAAAAGATGGAAAGAAGGATGGACGTATGATGCGATTAAAAACGAAAAAGCAAACTTATGATTTAACCAATCGCACACATATTATGGGTATATTAAATGTTACACCTGATTCTTTTTCTGATGGTGGCAATTATAATACGCTTGAAAAAGCCATTGAACAAGCAGTGAAGCTAGAAAAAGAAGGTGCTGATATACTTGATATTGGTGGTGAATCTACACGCCCTAACCATGAGCCGATTTCCCAGACAGAGGAAATTGCCCGCGTAGTCCCCATTATTCAAGAAGTTAAGAAGCATATACGCATTCCGATATCTATCGATACATATAAAGCAGAAACAGCTAAGGCGGCAATAGAGGCTGGTGCTGACATCATTAACGATGTCTGGGGAGCAAAGCGAGAGCCAGATATTGTCCAAGTAGCAAAAGCGTATAACGTTCCGATTATTTTGATGCATAATCGAACCCATACTGATTATCAAGATTTAATTATAGATATGATCACTGATCTAGAAGAAAGTATAGCGATAGCACTGAAGGCTGGAGTTCCAAATGAACAAATTATCATTGATCCTGGTATCGGTTTTGCTAAGACGGCTGAACATAATTTACTCGTCATGAATCAGTTAGAGCGTTTTTCTAAGCTAGGCTATCCAATGCTTTTAGGAACTTCTAGAAAACGTTTTATTGGACATATTTTGGATGAGCCAGCAGAAAATCGTGATATAGGAACAGGTGCAACTACTTGCATGGGGATTATGAAGGGTGTTCAGATGGTACGGGTACATGATGTAAAAACGAACTGGCAGCTTGCTAAAATGATGGACGCAATGCTCCGAGTAGAAGGAAGGTAGTATGTTTGGATAAAATACATTTACAACAATTGCAGTTCTATGGCTTTCATGGGTTACTTCCAGAAGAAAATAAATTGGGTCAACGTTTCCAAGTAGATGCTACATTGTATCTTGACTTAAGTAAGGCTGGAAGAAGTGATGATATGAATGATTCCATTCACTACGGTGAAGCCTATGAGTATATAAAAGAGATTGTTGAAGGAGAAGCAAAAAAATTAATCGAGGCTGTTGCAGAATTGATTGCGGAAAAGTTATTAGCTTCCTTCGACTTGCTTCAGGCATGTGAAATTAAGCTAATTAAGCCAGATCCACCAATTCCAGGCCAATACCATTCGGTTGCCGTAGAGATATATAGGGAGAAGTTAAAATGAATCAGGTATATATAGCATTAGGAACAAACATTGAGCCAAGAGAAAAGTTTTTAAAAGAGGGTTTACATGGATTGCAGGATCATGAAAAGATAAACGTGATAAAAACATCATCCATTTACCAAACAGCTCCTGTAGGATATACAAAGCAAGCTGATTTTTTGAACATGGTGATTGAAGTAGAGACAACTTGTTCACCATTGGAACTTTTAGACTACTGTCAACAAATAGAAAGTGAATTAGGACGAAAACGAACGATTCGATTCGGACCGCGTACATTAGACCTTGACATTTTATTATATAATCAAGAAAATATAGAAATGGAACGTTTAACGATTCCGCATCCTCGCATGCACGAGCGTGCATTTGTGCTTGTTCCATTAAACGAAATTGCACCGCATATAATATTGCCTTTATCCGATGGAGAAAAAGACGTGACTGGGGCTATGAAGGAACTTTCAGGAAAAGACTTAAAGGATGTAGAGATATGGACCAAAAAAGAATCGGAAGACGATTAAAAGCTTTTCGTAAATTAAAGGGATATACCCAGGTAGAATTTGCAAAAAAGCTGGACATTCCGCTATCTGTTATTGGTGGAATAGAGCGAGGCGTTAAGCCGATTTCTGATGAACTTATAGATATAGTAGTGCATACACTTGACATCTCAAAAGATGAGCTAATGCTCCATCATGAAGATAACCGAGATAGGTAAGTGTTTAATTTAGAAAAGGAAAAGATCTGTGTAGAGACAAAAGAGGTTGTCGAAAGGTCAGGATTTGGAAACACGAGATGGATAATTTAATAGGTTAGATACGTAGGTCAACGAGGTATAACGATCTAAAGCTTCTTAAAACGTAGGGACTCCATGGCTTTGTTTTTGCTGTTAACTATCCATATGCCAATGCACTTAAACGTATGTGGTACCTATTTGATGAACATAAGGTGGGATTTTCCTTTACGGTTTTATTAAGAAAGAGCGCAATACATGAAAGATATAAAAATATCGGCTATACTACCTATAGAAAAGGACTGGAGTGATCACGGTGTCGGAGGAAATAAATGAACATATGCGTGTGCGTAAAGAGAAAATGGAACAATTAATCGAACAGGGAATAAACCCTTTCGGAGAGCGATTCCCTCGTTCACACGTCGCAAGTGAATTGAAAGATTTATACGATCGGTATTCCAAGGAAGAACTGGAAAACAAGGAAGAGCAAGTAACCGTTGCAGGAAGAATGATGACAAAGCGTGGGAAAGGCAAAGCTGGCTTTGCTCATATTCAAGATATTAGCGGTCAAATACAGCTTTATGTGCGAAAAGACTCTGTTGGCGAAGCCGCGTATGAAATTTTTAAATCAATCGATATAGGAGATATTATTGGGGTAACAGGTACTATGTTCAAGACGAAGGTAGGGGAACTATCTGTTAAAGTAACGAATTTTAAGTTGCTTACGAAATCGTTACGCCCATTACCGGAGAAATATCATGGATTAAAAGATATTGAACAACGATATCGACAACGTTATCTGGATTTGATTACGAACATGGATAGCAAAGAAACGTTTGTACTGCGAAGTAAAATTATTCAAGCAATGCGCCGTTATCTGGATGGACAAGGCTTTCTAGAAGTAGAAACACCTATGTTGCATGGAATTCCTGGCGGAGCTACGGCAAGACCTTTTATTACACACCATAATGCATTAGATGTAGACCTCTATATGCGGATTGCTATCGAGTTGCATTTGAAACGATTAATTATCGGTGGCTTAGAAAAAGTATACGAAATTGGTAGGGTGTTTCGAAATGAAGGAGTGTCTACGAGACATAACCCAGAATTTACGATGATAGAATTGTATGAGGCGTATGCAGATTATCACGATATCATGGATTTAACGGAGAGGCTTGTTGCACATATTTCCAAAGAAGTTTTAGGTACGACTACGGTTACGTATGGTGAATATGAGGTGGACTTGGCCCCGAAATGGACAAGAAAGCATATGGTTGATGCAATTAAAGAAAAAACTGGCGTTGATTTTTGGCAACACATGAGTGATGAAGAAGCACGAGCGCTAGCTAAAGAGCACGGCGTTGAGATTAAAAGTTCCATGACATATGGACATGTAGTAAATGAGTTCTTTGAACAAAAGGTAGAAGAAGAACTTATACAGCCAACGTTTATCTATGGACATCCAGTAGAAATTTCGCCATTAGCTAAGAAAAATAATCAAGACGATCGGTTTACAGATCGATTTGAATTGTTTATTGTGGGACGGGAACATGCTAATGCGTTTAGTGAGTTGAATGATCCAATAGATCAAAGGGAGCGATTTGAAGCTCAGGTGAAAGAAAGAGCGGCTGGTAATGATGAAGCTCACTATATGGATACAGATTTCTTAGAAGCGTTAGAATATGGACTTCCTCCAACTGGTGGACTTGGTATAGGCGTAGATCGCTTAGTCATGCTATTAACTAATTCAGCGTCTATCCGCGATGTACTATTATTCCCGCAAATGAAAAATAAATAAATGGAATAAAAACGCAAGGAACTATTAAGTACCGCCCCCTCCCCGAAAGTTAGAGTGAAAATGTCTATCTTTCGGGGAGGGGGGTTTATTTGTGTTTGTATGAATAACCTTCTAATAGGATAGAGCTCTTTTGAAAAATAGGTGAGCCAGAAGAGGTTGCGAAATTATTTCTTATAGATTAAACCGAATACAATGCGTGTGTTTTAGACGCGCTATGTAAAGGAACGGAAAGTTAGGTAAGGTTTTAGGATAAAACTCGCGCTTCTATTAGAAGAGTGTGCAGTCTGTTTCCTTTCATTAAATGACCTAATATAATTAAAGGCGATTTATATATATTCGTAAAACAAATATGTAAACATTAATTTGTGAATAAAATAACGAATTATGTAAACAATAGAAATAAATTTTTTGCCAATTTAATTTAAAAAAAGTCTTGATTTCCGCTTTTAAACGTGGTAATCTAATGTACGTTGCTTTAATAAACGGCTTAAGAGCCTGAGTAATTAAACAACAACAAAAACTTCTTTGAAAATATGTTGACTTTATCATGAACGCATGTTATATTAATAAAGTCGCCAATTTGAAGTGAAAAAACTTCTCGAAAAAAGTTGTTGACAAAGTAGTTTCATATATGGTATGATAAAGAAGTTGTGTCGCGAAAAAAAGACACTAACAAATTTGCTCTTTGAAAACTGAACAAAACAACCAGTATGTCAAGAAAAGCAATCTCTGTTT
>NZ_QWLJ01000046.1 GCF_009917385.1 Roseburia sp. 1XD42-34
TTGCACGCAACTCCAATCTTTTCTTGTTTCTAGTCAATTCAAGTATAAAAGAATTGGATGTTTGCGTGTATATTTTTATGCGCAAATTGTGTGGGAACCCCAACATTTAGTATAGAGCCCTAATAAGATAAGAACGTATAAAATGATGTGCTTATGTAACGAAATAACCGAATAGCCACGTTCGACGCATCATCCCAGCAACGATGCGCCTTTAGAAATGCGTCCTAAGATAAGGCCTCATCGGTTCCTCACAAAGAGGAAGACCGACTAAAAACGGGCTTGCCGTCCAGACGTCGACATACCCCTGTTGTAGTGGCATGATTCCTTTATCTCGTAAAAATGCGTTGTAATCTCCCACGGTCTAAGAAGGGAAGATGTAAGCTGAACAAATCGAAGCGGTAGGTAACAGCACTTAAATCCTCGATTCGTTTCAGGGCTTTTAGGTCATACCCTGATGGAAGGTTCACTTTATCTTTTGTTGATTCGTTCCATTCGCTACGTTGCTAAACGGGCGCGCTTCGCCTTTGTTCTGTACTTAACAGGAAGGAGAATATGTCAAAATCATGACAGACTGTATTCTTTTTGTCATGATTTTGGCATATTTTGTTTGGATGTGTTTGTAGATGGGAATATAAGAGTGTGAAGTTAAAAGTCCTGAAAGGGGTTTTTGCAATGAAAGAACCTAAGGTGCTTGTTTATATAAGCAATAACAGTAAAGAATGCGGAAATGTAATACAATTTTTACAAGAATGGCATATCACGTATCAAACCAAAAATGTCAATGAACACCGTGCAAATATGAAAGAACTACAAAAATTAGGGATATATGGTACACCAGCTATATTTGTTGATGGTGAAAAAGAGCCAATTCTCGGCTTTCAAAAAAATAAATTAAAATATTATCTTGGTTTAGCTGATAAATCTATGACTTATTACAGTTCACTGTTTGATGGCTATGAACAGAAAAGCGATAACAATCACAGGTTTTAGAAAAGTAGCATAAGCTGTAAAAAAGGTGCAGAAGGTGTGAGTTTTCATGTATCATCGACCTTATTTTGATTATTCGGCACATTATGATCGTCCTATCCATTTAGATGTAACGCAAATGGGAGCACAGGGGGATTTTCAACCCAATAACCCTTTTTATTATCAATCTCCGTACGAATTTTTTGCAAAGCCGCAACAGCCAATGAGTTGGCCTGGAACCAACTTTCAAACATCCAATATGCAACAGGGTTTTAATGCACAAGCCTCACAGCCAAACATGCAACAGGGTTTTAATGCACAAGCCGCACAGCCAAACATGCAACAGGGCTTTAATGCGCAAGCCGCACAGCCAAACATGCAACAGGGCTTTAATGCGCAAACTGCACAGCCAAATATGGAGCAGAATTTAAATATGCAAGCGAATCAGTCAGCTGGATCTGGGCAATCATTTGATTTGGATAAGATGCTGTCAACAGTCGGACAATTGGCTAATACGTATCATCAAGTTTCCCCTATTGTGAAACAATTTGGCTCATTCATTAAAGCATTTAGGTGAAAAAGCTGATGGCAGTTATCGTCGGCTTTTTTATTGTATAGGAAACTTTAAAATGAGGTGCTTGGAGATAAAGAAATAACCGAATAAGCCACGTTGGGCTCCACCGCCCAGCAACTAGGACTTCACGAATCGCCCTACGATAAGTCATCATTGGTTCGTGCCTCACCATGATTCCTAAAACCTTAGTTGCTTCGCTCTAGTCGCTACGTTGCTAAACGGGCGCCCTGCGCCTTTGTTCTGTTCAAGAAAAATTTCCATAATAAGTATGACATGTTTACGTTAAGAATAGGGAAAACAAAGAATGGATGGAAAGGAGAAATGAGATGGTAGCTTGTTTAATTATTCATGGATATACGGGAGGACCTTATGAAGTAGAACCGTTGGCTGATTACTTAAAAGACCACACAGATTGGCGTATAACTGTCCCGACTTTGCCTGGGCATGGACGGAAATTAAATTTGCAACATGTTTCCCACGACGAATGGTTGGAGGCTGCAGAACACACACTGCTGCAGCTGAAAGAAAGGTATGAGACTGTCTACCTCATTGGTTTTTCAATGGGAGGTATGATTGCGGCATATTTGGCTGCCAAATATCAAGTAGAGAAGCTTGTGCTTTTAGCAACCTCTGGTAAATACTTATCGTTTAAGCAGATCGGAATAGACATAGGTGGATTTATTACAGATGCTGTCAAAGGCAAACTAGGAGAAAACAAATTGTTCAGACATTATAAAAGAAAGTTTGGTACAGTCCCTTTTCGAGCAAACATTGAATTTTTGAAGTTAGTACGATTTACAAGGCGATACTTAAATAAAATTCAATCCCCAGTGTTAATTGCCCAAGGTCAGCAAGATGGAATGGTGCCATATAAAACAGCGTATTATTTAAATAAAGAAATTACATCTGAACAGAAAGAAGTTGTGTTTTTTGAACGGTCTAAACATTTAATCTGTTTAGGAGAGGACAAGGATGCACTAAATCAAATTGTACATGCTTTTCTGGATAGACCAAAAGCGGATACATTTTCATACAAATAAAGAGTCTGGACAGGTGAGACATACCAGACTCTTTTGTTTTCTTTGATATAGCACAACTCTAGATAAAGTTTGGCTTATATTCAGCTCATGTGCTAAACGGATTACTTAGAATGCTTAAAGAAAGAAATAACGAGTGCACCTTCCCCACCATACGTAGATATTAAAGGACCAGTGTCCATAATCAGCGCATCCTTAAACGGATATTTCTCACGTATTTCACTTAGCACCTTTTTAGCTCGTTCCTCTGCATTACAATGTGATAAAGAGATTACTTTATCTTCTACGTTTTTTGTATATTCACCAATTTGGTCGATAAAGCGTCGGATGGATTTTTTGTCCCCTCTTACTTTTTCAGTAACTTCGATTGCTCCATCTTTACTTGCTCGCATGAGTAGTTTAATGTTTAATGTTTTGGCAATTTTTCCCTTCACTTTATCCAGTCGTCCACCTTGAATAAGGTTTTCCAACGTTTTTAAAACGAATAAAGTAGTCGTTTGCTCTGCCCTTTCCTCAAGGTGATCCACTAATTGAGCAAAGGTATAATTTGCTTCTATTTTTGAGATAGCTTCATATAGCAAAAGAGCAATTCCACAAGAAGCAGTTTTTGTATTGATGACAGCAATAGTGCGCTCCGGTTCTTCATCCAAAAGCAATTTCATTCCGGCAATTGCGTTCTCATAGGTGCTGCTTAACCCTTTCGTTAAGCTGAGCATCAGGATTGGGACTTCTTTATCAATTTGTTTGTAAGCCGAGTAAAAATCATGCGGACTTGGTGCCGATGACCTTGGCAGTTCATTTGTTTCAGCAATTTTTTTATAAAAGGATGGTAAATCTAAATCCACGCCACTTCTATATTGACCGTCACTAAAATGTAAATAAAGTGGTACTTGAATGATATCGGTCTTCTTCCTTAAACGCTCAGGGATATCCGCTCCACCATCTGTCATAAGTTGAATGTTCATAAGTTTACCCTTCCCTCCATCTTATCTGTTTTAATCATGCTGCTCTTTTTTGGAAATTGTTAAAGTAGTTTTACGATTGGTGCTTAATACAAACAAAAATAATCCAAATAATACGATGGTCCCTCCCAGTAGCTGGGAGGCAGTAATAGTCTCATGTAAAACAATGTATGCTAAAAATGAGGCACCTATTGGTTCAAAAACGATCCCCATCGAGATGGTAGAAGTACTCAGCCATTTTAAAGCCCAATTAAATAATGTGTGGCCGAAAAAAGTTGGTATAATCGCCAATGCAATAAAAATCCACCAATGATCAGCTGGATAGCCAACAAAAGAATTCCCAATGATTAAGTTATATAGGATCAATGTGATGGAGCTTACGCCATACACGACGAATGTATAGGTCATTAAAGAAAGATTCCGGCGCACTCGTTGACCGAGTAAGAAATAGACTGTTACGGTTATCGCCCCAAGTAATGCTAAAATATCTCCGAACAGGGCCATACCGCTTATTTGAAAATCTCCCCAACTAATGATCACACTACCAATTAGAGCAATCAGCATACTAATAATTGCTCCATAAGAAAAGCGCTCCTTAAAGAAAATATATGTTCCTAGGAAAGCGAAAATTGGCTGGAGCGTTACTAAGACTACAGAGCTTGCCACCGATGTGTAATTCAATGATTCAAACCATAATATAAAATGAAAAGCTAAAAATATCCCTGCGAGAATGGATAATACCCAATCTTTTTGATCAATTTTCTTTATTTCATGGCGGTATTTTGCCAGTATTATTGGAACCATTAGAAGTACAGCAAATAAAAGGCGGTAATTTGCGATCATTGCAGCTGGTGCTTGATCTGCTAATTTAACAAATACTGCTGAAGTAGAAACAGAAATAACACCAATTCCTACCGCAACGTATGGGTTAAATGGAGGAAGTCGCATTTAAACCCTCCTTGCTACATTTTAAGTTTAATTAAATTGTTGTGCACATCCCATATATTTTATCATGGTCTGAATAAAAAATCATTTATCTAATTAGTATCCTTGGTAAAAATATGTTATGATATTCTTTGCATGAGATCACGTGAGGCCTCTTACCATTTCGGTGAAGCCTTTTTGTACTTTAGGTTGGATAGAAACACGTTCTATAGTGGATGTGTGTCCAAAAAACATGGGAAAACAGCTAATGTTTTTAATGATTTTTGGACAATCTATAAAAAATGTGAATTTAAAAAAATAGTGGTGTTTAAAGGGTAGAAGATGTATACATTAGCTAAGCCTATAACGTAATGCTGCTGCCTTCTCCAACAGGCATGCCAAATCTTAGACGGTGCAATATAAGCGTGTAAGTACGTGATTATATTTTAAGCCGCTAAAATAAGCTGAAGGTCACATGGCGTGTCACATGGACGAGACTTTTTGAACACTCCTCTTATATTTCCGTTAATAATCTGTGACTATAATGATGAGCAGGACTAAAGTATATAGAAGCGACCAAGGCCTCTTACAATAAAATTTTTAACATTAAAGGAGTAGAGGAATAGGTGACAACATTTAAAGAACTGGGTATTTCCAATCCAATTATGAAAGCATTAGAAAGAATGGGGTTTGAAGAAGCAACCCCGATTCAAGCTGAGACCATTCCAGTTGCCTTAGAAGGCAATGATGTAATTGGACAAGCACAAACAGGAACAGGAAAAACGGCTGCTTTTGGTATTCCAATGATTGAAAAGCTGGATCCAAAAGCACGTAAAATTCAAGGTCTCGTTGTTGCTCCAACGAGGGAATTAGCGATCCAAGTAGCTGAAGAATTAAATCGACTTGGAAAAATAAAAAAGGTCCGTGCATTTGCGGTTTATGGCGGACAGCATATGGAACGTCAAATTCGTTCATTGAAAGATGGTCCGCAAATTGTTGTAGCGACACCAGGAAGATTATTAGACCATATGCGCAGGAAAACAATTCGCACGAATCATATTCAGACAACCGTTTTAGACGAAGCGGATGAAATGTTAAATATGGGCTTCATCGATGATATCCGCGAGATTCTTAAGGCGATACCAGAAGAAAGACAGACGTTGTTATTCTCAGCAACGATGCCTAAGGAAATTCGTGATATTGCCACTAATTTAATGAACAATCCGAAAGAGATTAAGATTAAAGCCAAGGAAATGACGGTTGAAAATATTGATCAATATTTTATTGAAATACCAGAGAAATTTAAATTTGATACGTTAAATAACCATTTGGATATTCATTCTCCGGATTTAGCGATTGTTTTTAGCCGCACTAAAAAGCGTGTAGATGAAATCACAGAAGGCTTACAAGCTAGAGGCTACCGAGCAGAAGGAATTCATGGTGATTTAACACAAGGAAAACGGATGTCGGTATTGAATAAGTTCAAAAATGGTCGAGTAGATGTATTAGTTGCAACAGATGTTGCGGCGAGAGGGTTAGATATTTCCGGTGTTACACATGTGTATAATTTTGACATTCCGCAGGATCCGGAAAGCTATGTGCATCGTATCGGAAGAACAGGACGTGCTGGTCGTACAGGGGAAGCGATCTCCTTTATAACTCCAAGGGAATTGGCTCATTTACAATTAATTGAGAAAGTTACCAAAAGTAAGATGAAACGATTAACACCACCTACGAATCATGATGCACGAAAAGGGCAACAACAGGTGACGATCAGCAAAATTATAGAAACAATCGAAACAAAAGATTTAAATGCTTATCACCAAGCCGCGAACCAATTATTGGAAGACCATGATTCAGTTTCTGTTATTGCTGCTGCTCTGAAGCTATTGACGAAAGAACGGAAGGATACTCCTGTAAAAATTTCTTCTGTTGCGCCCGTTAGCGTGAAAAAAGCGAATAATGTAAAAGACAATCGCCGTTCGAATAATAAACGTTTTTATGGAAAACGTGGTCAGAACAATCGCGGAGGTCAAAGCGGTCGTAATCGAAAGGGCAATTTCCAAAAACGTAGAAACCGTGATAATTAATTACTAATAGTGAAAAAAGCTTCTTTACATGAAGGAGCTTTTTTGGTATCTACAAACAATATCTATGTTACATATGGTATGGGTAGTAGTTTGTAACTTGTTTAACGCATCTGTTGCGGAAACTGGTACGTTTATCTTAGGACAGTATGTATGGCGTTAAACAAAGCTGTACGTATCTATTCGTGAAGCTTGTATACACGTGCAATTTAGGATGAACACAATCGCTACATTTGCGGTAATCCTATATGTAATAAAGTAAAACATCATTTATCTATCTCTTAAGGAATGAGCGTTAGTTTGCAGGGGTAATTTCAGGGCCGCTATATTCCTTATACTTATTGTATTGCTTCCTATCAGTTTACGTACATTACATTCGATAAATTAAAAACTAGGGAAAAAGATCTGGTTTTAGAAACTATTTTGTACGATATAACGTATAATTAGGAAGGATTGTCACCTTATAAAAATTGACAGTCAAACTAAATTTGATAGAAAGGGGAGATAAGATGCGACAACCTCCAAAGCAGGAAATTGATAAAGATGCAATAAAAGTATGGAAAATAACGGCAGCTATTTATAATGGAATAGTGTGTTTACTTGCAATTGGTGCACTTATCGTTAGCATTATTTTGGACTGGCCTCTTTGGTATAGTATTATAGCTATAATTGCTTCCATTATTATAGCATATGTATGTATATTTATTCTTCCAAAGCTTCGCTGGCGACGATGGAGATATGAATTATTTGAACAGGAAATCTATATCCAATACGGTATTTTAATCATGTCAAGGACGCTTATCCCTATGGTGCGTGTGCAGCATGTTGATACGCAACAGGGACCGCTCTTAAAACGGTATGATTTAGCAACTGTAACCATCTCGACTGCGGCAACAACACATGAAATTCCTGCATTAAATGAAGCAGATGCTTCTTTATTACGAGACCGTATTTCCGAGCTTGCAAGGGTGGATGAAGAAGATGTCTAAACCAAAACGAATGCATCCAATGGTTATTTTTTTTCAAGTCTTTCGATCACTTAAAGAAACGATTTTACCGTTTATCGCAGCGATTATTGCTATTCCTAAAGCGTATTTCTTTTATGTAATAATTGGTCTTATCGTGGTTGCATTATTGTTTGCGATTTTTAGCATGGTCTCGTGGCTACGATTTACCTACGAGGTAACTAGTGAAGAATTACGGATTGAATCAGGAATATTTATTCGCAAGAAACGGTATATTTCCAAAAGTCGTATTCAGTCGATTGATATATCGGCAAATGTAGTGCACCAGCTGTTTAAATTGGCTAAGGTGCAAGTTGAAACAGCTGGATCTGGTGCTGAGGGAACATTAACAGCAGTGAAGTTAACGGAAGCAGAGGGTTTGCGAAGAGAGTTAAAAGGATTTCAAAATACTCTTGCGGATGCAGAAGCTGAAGAGGCAGCTGAACAACAACGAACCTTCCCAGTCTATCAAATATCCAAAAAGCGGCTGTTTTTTGCAGGGTCAACATCAGGAAGTATTGGTGTATTAGCAGGACTAATTGCCTTTTTAGTCTCGGAAATGGAACAATTTATACCGAACCGTTATTATGATAATACAGTAGAATGGATAGTTGAGCTAAGTATTGTATTGTTAATTATTGTTATTATTGTTGGCTTATTATTATTGTGGGTATTAGGGATTGCTGGAACGATGATTAAGTATTGGAACTTTAGAATTGAAAGACACGAAAATGAATTATTTATCACTCGTGGTCTGTTAGAAAAAAAACAAACAACGATTCCTTTAAATCGAATTCAGGCGATAGGCATTAAAGAAAACATTATTCGTCAGCCTTTTGGCTATGCTACGGTATTTGCAGAAGTTGCAGCTGGTAGTGTAGAGGAATCGAATGAATTTTCTTCTACTTTATTTCCAATGCTGAAAACAGAGGAAGTAGAAGATTTTTTAGCCCTTATACTGCCATCCTACGCGCAGTTAAGTGAGGAATGGAATACGGTTCCAAGAAGAGCTTTAACGTATTATTTGTTTCGTGCATTGATCCCTATAAGCTTAATTAGTATTCCGATAATTATTTTCTTCCCAAGTTTTATATGGGCGACAGTGATCCTGCTGTTATTTGGTCTATCTATAGGCTACTTAAGCTTCCGAGATACGGGTTTTCAACTTGATAAGCACCGAATGCTGCTGCAGTATCGAAAAGTGAATAAAATGAAAATAATTGTTTTTCATAAGCGAATTCAAGCAGTGGAGAAAAAGCAGCATATCTTGCATCGAAAACAACATTTAGCAACGATGGAAGTATCTATACTTGGTACGAATAGTACAGGAGCACATTACCGCTTAAAAGAGTTGGAAGAAGTTGATGCCGATCAAATAGCTGATTGGTATTCACATAGGAAGCGTGCAGAGTAGGAAAAGGATTTGCACAGAAAATGATTATCCTGTATATAAGTGCTGTAAGACTCCCACTCATTAAACTAGGTAATCTGTTCTGCAACATACGTAAGAGATAGCAGCACCTAAATGCTCGAGTTCGTAGGGGCCTTTAATTATACCATTGTGGTATTAACAAGCTGTGGTGGGGATGAATGAGAGTCCCTCCACTGATAGATGATTCACTTTATCAGGAAAAATAAAAATAAATAGTAACTAAAAAGCTTACAGATGAAACTGACGTAATAGTATTCCAATTGGTTAAAAGAGATAGAGACATAACTAAAACAGCTGATTAAAAAAATGAAATCAACCCTCCGTTATGTATACGCAAGTTTTTAGTTTAGTAAAATGTGTAGATCCTGCTGGTACGGCACGAGCTGAAGATCTTGCAGGAAAACGATGTTTCTTTTCCGAGAGAGCTGAGGAGACTGCGGAAAGCGAAGTATTTTTGACAGAATGATGTTAGGGTTTTTCATACAAACAAGCCGAACAATCCATTTATAAATTGTTCGGCTTGTGCTATATCGTATTTGCTTGTTTCAATGTTAGCTTCTTGCTAACGTTAATATATCAAAGGGAGTTTCGAAAATATAACGTGCCGATGGATAATTATTGGTTGATGCAACTCCCCAAGCAGCTAGCCCAAAATCTACTCCTGCGGCTGTTGCACAGTGCATATCATAAATAGAATCACCAATGTAAATGGCATTCTCTTTTTCGCAAGCTAGTAATTGTAGTGCCAAATTTAATGGATCAGGATTAGGTTTATGTTTTTCGGTATCATCTGCGCACACGATGGCTTGAAAATGATGGGCAATATCTAATTGATAAAATCCAGCTTGCATTTCTTTTTGATTTTGTGAAGTAACAATCGCTGGTTTAGGTAATTGAGAAATTACCTCTATTACACTGTCAAATAACGGCACATTACTCATGAAAGGCTTTTGTTTTTCAAGCCAAGCCTCTAACGTCGTTGGAATATCAGCAATATTTAGTATTTCAAGCGTACGTAAGCCTGGGATACCTACAGAAAAACGAAGCTCGTTTATTGTTTTGTTAATCCCGTTTTCGGATAAGGTAGCTTGTAATGCTTCAAGTCCAATTCTTTCTGAGTCAATAATCGTGCCATCTAAATCAAATATAAAAGTGGAATACAATTTTTTCATCCCCTATTCAATTATGATTAATTGTAGTTTAGCGGATGAAATGCATTTCAGGTCAATAGTGAAATACTCATCCCTGCTTCCCATGGCTTCTTAAAGCAGGGACTTCTTTTGATAACTGCTATTTTAATACCACTAAGCTAGTCCTATTATTCCAAGAGTTTATATGGACAACAGCTAATAAGCGTATGCTTCTTTTTTTGGGCAAGAAAAGAAAGTATAGAATGAGGTGCTTTGAGATAAAGAAATAACCGAATAAGCTACGTCAGGCGCAAGCGCCCAGCAACTAGGCAACTTCACGAATCGCCCTCCGATAAGTCATCATTGGTTCGTATCCTCACCATGATTCCTAAAACTTTAGTTGCTTCGTTCCAGTTGCTACGTTGCTAACCGGGCGCCCCACGCCTTTGTTCGTTTTTCTAATGTTCCGTGCAGAGTTATAATCTCTTACGATGTTCTGCTAGCACATGGATAGGTACGTTCAAATAATGCGATTTCTCTAAATTAAAAAATAATGATCAATTGATAATACTCATTACGTCCTCGGTAGCTTTTGCAATAAGTTCTTCACTTCCTTCAGCATCTTCTTCATCCCGGCTAGAAAGAACAGCAAGAATAATCGGATCTTCATTTGGTGGCCAAATAATAGCTATGTCATTACGTGTTCCATAGGATGCAGCCCCTGATTTATCTCCAACTTCCCATCCTTCCGGTACTCCTGCTCGAATTAAATTATCTCCTGTTGTATTTCGTTTAAGCCAATTTACTAATAGATCCTGTTTTTGCTTCGTTAGTACGTCCCCCATTGTGAAAGCTTGAAGGCTTGTTGCGAGTGCTTTCGGTGTGCTTGTGTCCCTTGTTTCTCCAGGTTTTACCTTATTTAATTCAGGCTCTATTCTTTCCGGTTTTGTCACATCATCTCCAATGTCGCGAAGTGCTTGTTTAAAACCTGCAGGTCCACCGATTCGTTTCAATATGTGGTTAGCGGCAGTATTATCACTATATCGCATGGAAGCATCACTAAGTTCCTTCCATGTCATCGGTTTATTCACATGTTTTTCAGTAATTGGATTATAATTTACAAGATCGTCTTCTTTGATCAAAACAGTTTCTTCTAATTGGTCGACATTCATCTTTTGCAGCAGTACACCTACAGCAAGTACTTTATGAGTTGAAGCATAAGCAAACCGTTCTTCTTCCCGATAAGACACAGTTTGCCCTGTACGAGTATCCATGGCATATATACCAAGCTTTGCATCATATTCTTCCTCTAATAGGCGAAAAGCATCTTTTTCAATTTCTGGTGTCGACTCTCTGCTATATTCATTACTAGCTGGTTTTGCCTTCATTTCTCCACAACCAACAAGCGCAAGAAAAACAAAAAATAAAGTTCCAATAATTTTCGTATAATGTAGCATTTTTATCAAAACCTTTCCGTTTTTTAATTTTTATATTCATATTGCAAAATAAGATTTTTACCTTTTTTTGGAAATAACAACCATGGACTACATGTGTAATCTAATATTACATATGTAGTCCTCGCTGTCAAATAAAATGGCAGCTCATCATTTATTCCGTATATAAGGTGCTGTAAGTTTCCCACCTTGGAAATATCTGTACAGCAACAAGTCTAACTGGGAGATAGCAGCACCTAAATGCTCTATTTCGTAAGCGGATCACGTCAAGAGTGGAAGAGATAGAAGTATAAATGGTAGTTAACTTCACCTAAATTCTTGTTCGTTCGAGGGAGGTAGAATGTTAATCGCGAGAAGCGGTGCAACAGGACAAAAAACTTGGAATCGGTACCTCTTACACATATAAAAAATGTTTTTTCAAGGACAGCAACGACCCAAGATGGGGGGTGGAAGATAAATGCTACTGATTAGACATTCACTTTATACATGCTCATGTAGAGGAGCGTTGGATGATTTCAAAAGGGATTTCTACTTTATCTAATGTTCGGTTTACAGCAAGCTCAAAGGCCTGCTCACCTAAGTCTGCAAGTCGATGGTTAACGGTTGTAATTCCTAAAGCTTCTCCAATTGGTTGATTTTCTTGTCCTACAATTGCAACCTCTTTGGGAACTTGCAGTTTGTTATTCTCACAGTATTGGAGAATTCCACCTGCTACTTCGTCCCCGTTAGCATAGATTGCGGTAGGTCGGTTTTTTCGGTTCAAAAGTATTTCTGCAGCTTTGTAACCATCCTTTAAGCAAAAGCAATTACCAACGTGAAATGGATGGTACATTTCTCCAATAATGTTCTGATAAGCTTTAATTGTTTGTTTTGTACTTTTACTTTCAATTCCTCTTGCCGTTGTAAAACCAATTCTTTGATGCCCTTTCTGTTTCAGCATCTGAAATGCTTCTAAGTATGAGGCGAAACGGTCTACATAAGCACAGCCTATTTCTTCTCTTTCTGTGTATTCACATGAAATAATTGTTCCGTATTGTGAAAAAGGAATAATTTTGTCCCAATGATTTGCTTTTGACGTTATGATGAGAGCATCAAATTGTTTGCTTTTCAACATAGCCAAATATTCCAGCTCTTTGTTTTTATTATATTTAGAAGGAAGTACAGTTACTAAAAAATCTAATTCACTGGATTTGTTTAGAATACCATGCAGCATTTGATCAAATGCCTGATTATTGTTATAGGGGATAATAACACCTATTCTTTTCGTTTCTCCACGTATTAAATCAATAGCGTTATTGTTAGGTGTATAATTAAGTTCTTTAATAATTTGTTTCACCTTTAATCTTTTCTCTTCGGAAACATAGTTATAATTATTTAATACTCTTGATACCGTTGAGACAGAGACACCAGCTAATTTTGCTATATCATGAATGTTCGTCATTACTATGCTCCTTATATCAAAATAGGCGGCTAAATAAGCCAAGCAAAACTAGAAAACCTAAAATAATCCACCAAATATTTTTAGTGAAGGAGCGCGGGAGACGCTTTTTGTTCCAGCGGTTTGGATCAAATTGGATATCATCATCATCTCTGTAACGGTTGCGTCTTGCGATGGCTGCCCACGGGTTATAGCTATTTGCACCTGCTAAAACAACGGGTGCTATAATAAGACCGCCAAGGAAACCGAAAATATGGCCGGAAACATTAATGCCGGGATTGAAGAATGTCATGACTAGACCAATAATTAAAATAGTAGTAACCATTTTCGAACTAATTTGGTCGATAAGGTGTTTTCGAAATAACACCATAAAAATATAGATGCCGAATAGTCCAAAGATTGCGCCTGATGCTCCTACATGGTTATAGTATAAATCTTCCACGAAATAAGTCCCTAGATTACCGAATATACCAGCAAAAAGGTAGCCAAGGATAAATTTGGTTCTCCCAAGCATTTGCTCTAAAGCAGGACCAAATAGAACAAGGGAGAAGGAGTTAAACAGTGCATGCATTAAATCAACATGGAGAAATATCGGGGAAATTAATCGCCAATATTCACCTTGCTCGACCCAATAATTACTTCCACTCCCTAATTGGTAAAGCCATATACTAAACGGTAATTGCAAAAGGTTAATCACTAACCATAAACCTAAGTGAACGATTACTAGCGTGGACACGATTGGATAGGATTGCATAAATTCTTTAATACTTCTTTCATGTCTTATAAACATTTGATTCCTCCATGGAATAGGTTTTTAAAATGCTTTACAAGGTGTATGATAGAATTAAGCTCACAGGAAGTTGGTTTAGCTAATTTGGTTGCTTTTCTATTTTTTCAGCATACACGTTTATAATTAATTTTATCCTACTAAATGCTATTAAAAAAGTCGAATAAAAATGACAAATGAAGGTTTTTTGTAACGGTTTTATAACAAGTAGATATATTTTACATTTAAAGGAATGATGCAAATCGTCGAACATATCTTTTCATGGAGCTGTACACATGCTGCTCAGTAACCGAGTAGTAAGTATTTAAGCTTAGAAAAAAAGCTGTTTTGAGCTTTATGAACATGAGAGAAACGTTCAAAACAATGTTTGTAATCGTGACATCAACTAATAGGCCGTAAATAAACATTTAATTTTTCTCGTATATAAGTTGCCGTAAGACTCCCACTTCAGGGGGTGGATAATCTGTACAGTAACGAGTCTAAGCGGGAAATAATAGCACCTAACCTATGTCGTAAGCGGACTTTAGGACAAGCCGTGTTGGAAGAATGAAATTCCCCATGGGTGGAAGATTCAGTTTATAATCTACTTCAATCACAAGCGAATTGTAGCAACTGGTTTAAAACATTTATTTTTCGTTAGTGATCTTAATTGTTACGAAAAGGAGAAAGAGATGATTAAAGGTATTGGTATTGATATTATTGAACTGGGACGCATTAAACAGAGCATACAGAACAATGGGCGCTTTATAGAACGAATTTTAACTCCAACTGAGAGAGAAGGGTATAGATTACTAACGAGTGACAAAAGGAAGGTGGAATATGTTGCTGGGAGATTTGCAGCAAAGGAAGCATTTGCTAAAGCTGTTGGTACTGGCATCGGTAAGCTCTCGTTTCAGGATATAGAAGTAACAAAACTGGAGAATGGCTCTCCAGTGTTAAATGTAAAAGGATTTGAATCGATTGCCATATTTATATCGATCTCTCACGCAGAGCATTATGCCGTAGCCCAAGTTGTTCTAGAAACACAGCCATAGTTTTAATACGGTCGAAAAATAGCAAGTAGACCTTTCATTTATTTAAAAGTTATTTTACGGAAAACGGAAGATTTTCATACAGAAAGTGATGCTGCTCTTTAAATAGATATAAGTACAAGAGATAATAACGAATGCATAATCACAAGGTTTGTCTCATATATTCTAGTGCGGGTAGGAGGGAACAAATTTGTTTATTGTCACC
Organism: Roseburia sp. 1XD42-34; assembly: GCF_009917385.1. Taxonomy (GTDB): domain Bacteria; phylum Bacillota; class Bacilli; order Bacillales; family Amphibacillaceae; genus Virgibacillus. The sequence continues at coordinate 15,032 of NZ_QWLJ01000046.1, forward strand.
GCGAAAGAAATGTACGATATGGATCGCTTAGCAATGCAGGAAATTGGTTTGGATGGAAAATTGCTGATGGAAAATGCCGGACGAGCTGTTGCATGGAAGGTAATGGGGAAGATTTCTCAGGCGGATAAAATTTGTATATTGGCAGGGGCAGGTAACAATGGTGGGGATGGATTTGTTATTGCACGTACGTTGCTGGATCATAACTATCATGTAAAGGTATTGCAAGTAGTTCCAAACGATAAAATTACGGGCGATGCATACGATCATAAGCATATTTATGAAAAATGTGGAGGTCAAGTTGTTCCGTATGATACTGGAGCTACCCAGATGATTAAAGAAGCAGATGTACTCATTGATGCGATGATCGGTATTGGGATTAAGGGCGAAGTACGGGAACCGTTTGCTTCACTTATTTCGCTTATCAATGCGGAACAAAGCTATGTCATTTCTGTAGATACTCCTTCAGGGGTGCCAGCATATGAAGGCGGTGAATCGTTTCACGCTGTACAAGCTGATTACACCATCATTATCGGGGCGCCAAAGCAGAGTGTTTTTCTTCCTTACACTGCAAGCTATTATGGAGAATGGGAGGTTGTTTCTATTGGCTTGCCGACGTTTATTTTTAAGCGTCTTACAAGTAAGAGGATGTGGCAGCTAGATGATGTGAAAAAGACTTTGCCAAGACGTCAGTTATTTGATCACAAGGGCAATCATGGTAGAGGATTGGTTATTGGTGGCTGCACAGACATGCCTGGTGCTTTATCTATGTCTGTACAAGCGGCATTAAAATCAGGAGCTGGTTTAATAACCGGAGCAAGTTCTTTACCTGTTATTCAAATGATTGCGGGAAACTGTGTTGAAGCGATGTATACGCCTGTGCCAGCAATAGATGGTTATCTTAATAACAGTTTAAATATAAATCTACACGCTTATAATGCAATCGCAATTGGAATGGGGTTAGGCAGAAGAAAGGAGACAAAAGAGGTAGTTAAGCAAGTAATAGAAACAGCAACTTGCCCTGTGATCATTGATGCTGATGGTCTGTATCATTTGTCTCAACTCTTACCCTATTTACGTGACAGATCGTATCCGACCATTATTACGCCTCATCCCGGGGAAATGGCAACGTTATTGGGGGTCTCTATTCGTGAGTTGTTGCAAAAACCGTTTCAATATGCAAAGGATTTCTCCGCAGCTTACCATGTCTATGTGGTTTTAAAAGGAAGATATACGATTGTTACTTCCCCAGAGGGTGTGCAAATGGTAAACCCAACAGGCAACCCAGGATTGGCTAAAGGAGGAAGTGGAGATGTTTTAACAGGGATCGTTTTGGCAATGGTGATGCAAAAGCAAAGCCTGCTTCATGCTTTATGCAATGCCTGTTATATTCACGGTATGTCGGCTGATATACTAGTACAGCATCAGCATTCTGAACATGATTTACTTGCAACCGATGTAATCAACGGAATATCAGATGTGTTTCGTGCCATTTCGAGTAGTGGATGATATGAGTTCCCTTTGTTTTACGTTAGAAAAGGATAAAGATGGTCGCTATGTGGTGGAATCATCATGTCCTAAGTATAAGTACAACGAGGCAGGTCGCCTGCGTCTAAAGGCTTGGCGCTAGCTAAGTTTGCTTTAATTAACTGAGACAAGGGAGATATGTACATGAAGATGAAAATCAGTGGGTTACTTATGTTAGTTGGCCTCGTAATCGTATTAGCTGCTTGTGGAGAAAAGACACAAGAGGATGTTGTTGCAGATTTAAAGAAAACAGTCGAGAAAATGGACGGCTATAAAGCGAAAGCAGAAATGAATATGAATACAGGTCAAGAGCAACAAACATTTCAAATCAATATTTGGCACAAAAAAGATGATATGTATCGCGTTGGCTTATCGAATAAGTCTGATGAAAAAGGCAACCAAATTATTTTAAAAAATGACGATGGGGTATTTGTACTAACCCCAGCATTAAATAAAAGCTTTAAATTTCAGTCAGAATGGCCGCAAAACAGTAGTCAACCGTATCTATACCAATCTTTAATCCAAGATATTGAGAAGGATAAGGAAGCAGAATTTGAGGTTACAGACTCGCATTATGTGTTCAAGACAAAAACGAATTATCAAAGCAATAACAACCTGCCTTATCAGGAGATTTATCTTGACAAAAAATCGTTACATCCTGCTCAAGTAAAGGTACTAGATAAAGATAAAAATGCTCTGGTCGATGTTAGCTTTTCTAGTTTTGATAGCAAAGCAAGCTTTAAAGATGATGATTTTTCGATGAAGAAAAACATGGGAAGTGAAGAAGCTGAAGAAACAGCTGCTATAACTGAGGAGCAGGGATCGCTCACGGTCTTTTACCCATCGTACATGGCAGGAGCAGAGCTGACTGAAAAAAAAGAAACATCAACAGAAACCGGCGATCGTGTTATTTTAACATTTGAAGGGGAAAAGAATTTTACACTAGTTGAAGAAAAAGCACAAGTACGGACGACCATGGAAACTCCTAATGAAGTAGAAGGTGAGATTGTAAATTTAGGATTTGCAGTAGGCGCAATAACAGACAATTCTATAGAGTGGACGCATAACGGGGTAGATTTTATGTTAGCAAGTGAAGAGTTGACGAAGGAGGAGCTCATTGAAGTTGCGAAATCTGTCCAAAGGAAAGAAGTTAAGTAATTTCAGACAAGAGCCAAGCAGACTCTATCGTGGATGAGTCTGCTTTTTCGTGTTAAACAAACGTAGCAAACATTGACAGGGTATGGACAACGAGAAATAATAGGAAGTATCAACTTTGAACAAACTATTGGTATGAAAGGAGCAAGCAATTTGGAAATTCATCGAAAAACATGGATAGAAATAGATTTGGATGCAGTTGCATATAATATAAAACAAATACAGAAAAGGCTTCCAAAAGAAACAAAAGTAATGGCAGTAGTAAAGGCAGATGGCTATGGGCACGGGAGTATCCAAGTTGCTAAAAAAGCTTTACAAACTGGAGCAGATTATTTAGCAGTGGCATTATTAGAAGAGGCGATTAAGTTACGCAAGGCATCCATCACAGCACCTATTCTTGTATTAGGCTGGGTTCCGCCAGAATCAGCGAAAGAAGCAGCAAAACATAGTATTACGCTAACTTTTTTTCAAAAAGACTGGCTGGAACAAGTAAATAGCTATTCATTTTCTAAGCCGCTTCATCTTCATTTAAAAGTGGATACTGGAATGGGCCGGATAGGTATAAGGACGAAAGAAGAGATGCAGGATATTTTACACGCATTAAACAAAAATAACAGCATATATTTAACTGGGGTGTTTACTCATTTTGCAACAGCAGATGAACCTCAGTCCACGTATTTTGAGGAACAGCGAATACGCTTTAAAAGGATTCTTTCCTGGCTCTCAGAACAAGGATTAGAAAATCTTGATGTTCATGTCGGTAACAGTGCTAGTGCCATACGTCTGCCAGAGGACATGTTTGACTATGTTCGATTTGGAATCGCGATGTATGGCTTATATCCTTCTCAAGCAGTAAAAGAAAAGGGGGAGATAGACTTAAAACAAGCTTTTTCTTTGCATAGTAAGCTTGCTCATGTAAAAAGATTACAACCAGGAGACTGTGTTAGCTATGGGTGTACGTATCAAGCGGAAACGGAAGAGTGGATTGGGACGCTTCCTATTGGTTATGGAGATGGTTGGCTAAGAAGGATGCAAGGCTTTTGCGTACTAGTAAATGGAATACGGGTACCTATTGTCGGAAGAATTTGTATGGACCAAACGATGATCAGATTGGATCAAGCCTATCCAGTGGGGACTAAGGTGACGCTTATTGGTTGTCAAAACGATGCATGCATTTCTATGGAAGAAGTGTCGGATTATGCTGAGACCATTAATTATGAGATTCCTTGTATATTGAATAACCGTGTTCCTCGTATTTATAAGGGGCAGGGAACACAAAGTTAAAAGGGAATGGTTTGAATTTTATAATGTATGTTCTAAAAGCGAGCAGCAATATCTGTTAAAGCAGAATTGGCTGAAAAATAGCGCTTGCTTAGTTCTGGCTTTACACAACGTTATTACTTGCATATGACTACCGTGGTGACATTTGAAAGGCTGTTAACGTATAGTAGCAGACGAATCAATGTATCATGCTTTAGCTTTTTGAACTGCTATAAAATACGGTTGAATAAAGGCTTATTCTATTTGCTATACCACAATGAAGGTAATAATAAACGACAAAACAAGATATTTTTTGGGGAATTTTTAAGGAACCCTTTGCAAACAGGCGAATTCAATGATATTATAAAAATAACTTTTACAAAGTTCGTTCAACAGTTGGCGGAGGTGTGATGGTTTTGTCAGAAAGTTTGCAAGAAGTATTAGTTAAAATACCGAAAAACCTGTTAAATGAGGTGGATGGTCTGGTGAAGTATGAGAATAGTGATTTGAGTGATTTCATATGTCAGGCAACAAGAAACTATCTTCAGCATAAAAGAGATGAGCACTTTCAACAATTTCGCGAAACCATGGAAAAAGGTTATGCAGAAATGGGTCGTATTAATTTGACAATTGCTTCAGAAGCTTTTCAAGCTGAAGAGGAAGCAAAAAACACCTTGGAACGCTCTGTGATCGGGGTGTAACCATTTGATCGTACAAAGAGGCGAAGTGTATTTCGCTGACCTTTCCCCTGTTGTTGGATCAGAACAGGGAGGCATCCGCCCGGTATTGATCCTGCAAAATGATATCGGGAATCGTTTCAGTCCTACCGTTATTGTTGCTGCAATTACAGCGCAAATTCAAAAAGCAAAGCTCCCTACTCATGTGGAGATTGATGCAAAACGATATGGGTTTGACCGTGATTCCGTTATTTTGCTAGAGCAAATACGAACACTTGATAAACAACGGTTAACAGATAAAATTACAAAATTAGATAAAGAAATGATGAAAAAGATCAACCAGGCATTGGAAATCAGTTTAGGACTGAAGGATATGTATGATCAATGATAATCCTCTTGTGGTGTGACAAGAGGATTTTTTAAAAGAGTAAGAAAGTATAAAATGATGTGCTTATAGATAACGAAATAACCGAATAGCCACGTCCGGCGCATGAGCCCAGCAACGATGCGACTTCACGAAATCGTCCTTCGATAAGTCATCATTGGTTCGAGGTTAAGAGGAAGGCCGACTAAAAACGGGCTTGCCGCCCGACGTCGGCATACTCCTGTTGCAGGAGCATGATTCCTTTATCTTTCGTTGCTTCGTTCCATTCGCTACGTTGCTAAACGGGCGCCTTTGTTCTATAGTTCTCTGTTAAAGTTCAAAAAATATAATTGCTATAAAAAGAGAGTTATACTTCTAAGATATTTAACAAAAACGCACACGGTAGTGGGGGTTAAATATTTTACACAAAAACTTCTGACACGCCTCGCCATGATGCGTTTTATATCATCATTTTAGAACTGGATATTTTGAAAAAGTAAAATGGTCAGTATTAATGTTGATAAACAACCCGCAGATACTAAAGTGATTATTTTACGTCTATTCTCCTCTTTGGAAGATTTTATAAGTTCTCGAAACACTATAATCCATATAATAATAGAAATTATAGCTACTATATCAATGATATCTGAAGACATATTTGTTTCCTCTTTCATAATTTAATCGGATTCTCCTTTAAAGGTCCCCTGTCCCTTACGAATTAGAAGAAGTAGAAGTTTCATTTATTAAAACAATCCTCTATGTTGTGCTTGCATACCTTCTATTACTTAGACCATGTAAGATAATTACTTAAATATTTGGTTGCAATCCCTCTAAATCGTCGTCCTCTCTCCTTAAGTAAGCGATGGTAATTATAGACATTATAAGGTAAAGATCCTTCGTACAAACTTTTCCCCAGAAGAATAATATCCGTTTTGTTTTTCGCACTTAAACATTTGTTTGATAATCGTATGTAAAGGGCCATGAAGTAAGAACACCATTAAATATTCTTTTCTCTGTTGGATTTGTTTTTGAATGGTTTAAGGAGCGGCCTTGCTCTCACGGTTATTTTCAACCCTACCATCTACCATTATTTAAAAACAGTTCCCCTAAGTGCATGTTTAAAAAACAGGACTTGCTCTGAACTCCTTTAAAAGTAACGATACTCAGCGAATTAAATATTGTCTGCTACAAACCGATGCTGATACATCCGAGTGTCGAAATTTCTCAGAAACTGGAGTTTTTAAAAGCAAGCTTGGATAAAAATGAAGACCTTCTTGAATTCATTATGTGGGTTGTTTGTTAGAATTTAATAACATAAGACGCAACGAGGAAATGCATGGGTTAGGGCGTATTTGGAACATCGCTTTTATGGAATATTATTTCAATCTATTTTTGTTTCTGTGTTACAATAAATGTTGATATCTCTTGAATTTTGTAAGATTTCTTCGACACGTGCGTGGTGGCATCTTGTACTTTAAGGCTTTAGGATAGAGTGAGCAAGTAACTTAACGTCTAATTATGCTTGACATATATGACATGAATGGAAGTCTTACACTTATAAATGGTTTGACTTCACGAGGTAGCAATCAAGTAAACTGGGGGTAGTGAAATGGATGAGAAGTTAAAAAAAATGGCTATTGAAAACAGTGATTCTATTGTTCAGCTTTGGATGCAAGAAATCAATTCTTTAAAGCTAGATAATTATACAGCAAGTATTTCTGATGAATTATTTGAAAGTACAAATCGCCAATTTGTTAATGTTATTTTTACAAGTCTTAAAAATGCCGGCTCACCAAAAGCGGTTGAAGAATTTTCGGAAAAAATTATTAACCTCGGTTGGCCGTTGAGTTATATTACTGACGGTTTACAAGTATTTCGTAGGGTTACAGTTGATTATATTTTGAGTCAATATGAACAGCTTGATTCAGCATTTATTTCCAATGTGTTGAAAAGTGTCGATACCTGGGTGGAACCATTAATCCGTCAGCTCGTAAATGAGTATTCAGGAAGCTGGGAAAACACGGTATCATTACAACGAGTGGCACTGCAAGAATTATCTGCTCCATTGATTCCTGTAATGGATGGGATTACGATTATGCCTTTAATTGGAACGGTGGATACAGATCGTGCTAAATTAATTATGGAAAATTTACTGGACGGTGCGATTAAACACAATTCAGAAGTTGTTTTGATCGACATTACTGGAGTTCCTGTCGTGGATACGATGGTGGCGCATCACATTATACAAGCGGCAGAAGCTGTTCGTTTAATCGGTGCAACATGTATTCTAGTTGGTATTCGACCGGAAATTGCTCAAACCATTGTTAATCTTGGGATTGATTTAAGCAAGTTTCCAACGAAAAGTTCCTTGAAGAAAGGATTTCGTACAGCGCTCGAATTGACAGATCGTCAAATTGTTGATTTGGGAAATAGAGCAGATAGCATAGAGCAAATGATTCAATCGTTAAAAGGAGAGTGAAGATCGTGCGAATACCTATTTTAAAGCTTCACAATTACCTACTCATCTCCATACAAACAGAAATCGATGATCAAACAGCCATTCAATTTCAAGAAGACTTGTTAGATAAAATCCACAAAAATGGTTCTACAGGTGTAGTCATTGATTTAACTTCCGTCGACATCATTGACTCTTTTATTGCCAAAGTTTTAGGCGATGTCGTAACAATGTCAGATTTAATGGGGGCAAAGGTAGTTTTAACAGGAATTCAGCCTGCCGTAGCAGTTACGTTAATTGATTTAGGTATTCACCTGAAAAATGTGCCGACTGCATTAAACTTAGAGCAAGGCCTTATTAAACTCTACCAGGATTCGGGGGAATAGCCAATGAAGCCTCAATCTTGCGTGAATATAAAAAAAGAATGGGATATAGTAGGTGCACGACAGCTAGGTAGAGATATTGCAAGGGAAATTGGTTTTGGCACTGTTGATCAGGCTAGAATCGCTACAACCATATCGGAACTAGCAAGAAATATTTATTTATATGCAGAACACGGGCAAATATGTTTTGAAGTCATTGATACGTTTGAGCAAAAAGGGTTATGCATTATTGCCATAGATATTGGTCCAGGGATTGAAGATGTTGGACAAGTTTTAGAAGATGGCTATTCAACCTCTGGCGGATTGGGTGCAGGTTTACCTGGTGTGAAGAGGCTAATGGATGAATTTGACCTTCAATCAGAAGTTGGTAAAGGGACTCGTGTAAAAGCGATCAAATGGCTAAGATAAAAGTGCATTTTATGCTACCGTTACAAAAAACATAAGAATAACTGTGGGAATATAAGCGTTATAGCTTAATAGAAGAAATGCAACGGAGTGTAGTAGACGCATGTTTTGATTAATTTTATTTTATCTAAGAGCTATTAACTGCTTCCCATTATCCAGTTGTCATGGAGAGTGAGGGGGAAAATAATGAGCGGTTTATTGAAATTAGATACAGAAGCTTATAAAGCATTAATGAAACGATACATTGAAACAAGAGACGAGCAATCGCTATATGAAATTGAACAGGCTAGTAAAGCGTTTATTAAAAATAATGTTCTTCCGGATGAAATTGTGAATATGCATATTCAATCTCTCCAAGATTTGTACCCCAATTTAAGTGAAGACATTCAATATTCCATGAATTTTTTACTAGAAGCAATGATTGCCTACGGGATTGCTCATCAAGAGTATCAGCAGCTTAGAGAAAAGCAATCTGAATTGAAAGCGGAAATATCAGTTGCTGCTAGCATGCAAGAAACGCTTCTGGAAACAAAGAAGCCGAATATTGAAGGTTTAGACATTGGAGTTATAAGTGTTCCGGCACACCAAATGAATGGTGACTACCATCATTTTGTGAAAGGAAGGGATGGATCATTAGGAATTGCAATGGCTGATGTGATTGGAAAGGGCATTCCCGCTGCCTTGTGCATGTCGATGATCAAATACGCCATGGATAGTTACCCTGAGGATGCAATGACGCCTAAAGCCATATTAGCAAATATGAATCGAGTCGTGGAAAGAAACGTTGATCCAAGTATGTTTATTACGATGTTTTATGCGCAATACCTCCCTTCTGACCATACACTTTGTTACGCTTCAGCTGGTCATGAACCAGGATTCTATTATAGGTCTAGTCAGGATGCTTTTGTTGAATTGAAAACAAAAGGTCTTGTTTTAGGTGTTACACCGGATACTACCTATCCCCAGTATGAACTGAAAATAGAACAAGGGGATATGGTGATTCTCTTAACCGACGGAGTTACAGAATGCAGGGATGGAGAACGCTTTATTGAGCGTGAAGAGGTATTAGATGTCATTAAACAGAACGCCCATTTGCCTGCGCAGGTGATGGTTGATCAAACGTTTAAATATTTTGAGCGGTTACAGGACTTTGAACTACGAGATGATTTTACATTACTCATTTTGCGCAGAGAAGTTTAAGCATTTTCAGTATTGGGTATTAGTAAGTGTAATGTGGGCTTATGAATACGTATCTAATACCTCATGTGTTTATCCAGCATGTAAGGTGCTGCTGTAAGACATCCAGTTTCAAAGCTGGAGGTAAAAACAAATAAGTCTAAGCGGGAGATAACAGCACCTAAATGCCCAATTCGTTCAAGGGCTTTTGGGTCATTCCCTTGTGGTACGAAACATTCAGTAGAAAATGGAGGCAAACTCTTCCTGAATGAAGTTTCAGTTTATTATGTTGTGATTTAGGAGGGAAAGTATGAATTTAACGATTAACGTGGTGAATGAAGAGCCAATGAAATCGGTTGTTTACTTGGTTGGAGAAATTGATGCTTATACTGCTCCGAATTTAAAAGAAGCATTAATTCCACTTACGAGGCAAGAGGAGCATCATGTAGAAGTAGATTTAGCAGAGATAAATTATATGGACAGTACTGGTCTGGGCACATTTATTAGTGCATTAAAATCATCGAAAGAGTATAACAGTAAGCTTACACTTGTGAATATCCAAGATCGCGTGCTTCGGTTATTTAAAATAACCGGCTTAGATGAAATCATGGATTTACGTGCTTCGATTCGAGGTGGGAGCGAATAATGGAGAAATTTGATTTTATTGAACTGAAGGTTCCAGCTAAAGCAGAATATGTAGGAGTTGTAAGGTTAAGTATTTCAGGAATTGCCAACAGAATGGGCTTTTCTTATGAAGATATAGAAGATTTGAAAATAGCTATATCCGAAGCCATTACTAATACGGTGACCCATGCGTATGATGAGGATGAGGATGGTGAAGTCACCATTGGATTTGGTGTCTATGAAGATCGGTTGGAAATCATGGTTGCAGATCATGGTGGCAGTTTCGACTTAAATGAAATAAAAGATGGGATTGGACCATACAAAGAGACCGAATCAATTGAAGAATTAAGAGAAGGGGGTTTTGGTCTGTTTTTAATTAATGCATTAATGGATAAAGTTCAAATCAATAATCATTACGGTGTCATTGTATTAATGACAAAATATATACATGAACATGAAGCTGAGGTGGGCTTGGATGACGACCAAATCTCAACCACACAATAGCGGAAGAGATGAGGTTTACCAATTAATTGAATCATTACAAAAAGAGCCTACTGATGAGCAGCTACAGGAACAACTTGTACTAAAATATAAAGATCTTGTAGAATCAATTGCACGTAAATACTCGAAAAATAGTGCAATTCATGAAGACCTTGTCCAAGTAGGTATGATCGGTTTACTTGCTGCAGTACGCCGATATGATTCAACGTTCGGTAAATCTTTTGAATCTTTTGCGATACCTACTATTATCGGTGAGATAAAAAGATTTATAAGAGATAAAACATGGAGTGTACATGTTCCTAGACGTATTAAAGAATTAGGTCCCAAAATAAAAAAAGCCGTCGATGTTTTAACGATGGAAAATCAATCTTCCCCTTCGATTAAGCAGATAGCGGACTATTTACAAGTGACGGAAGAAGATATCTTGGAAACAATGGAAATGGGGAAAAGTTATAAAGCACTTTCTGTAGATCGGAAAGTAGAGGCAGATTCCGATGGCAGCACAGTTGCTATATTAGATTTAGTCGGCAAAGAAGAAACGGGATATGAACAGACGGATCAGAGAATGCTTCTGGAGAAAATATTTCCGATATTGTCTGAACGTGAACAGAAAATCTTACAATATACGTATTTTGAAAATAAGAGCCAAAAGGAAACTGGTGAATTACTAGGCATATCGCAAATGCATGTTTCGCGGTTGCAACGACGTTCATTGCGTAAATTGCGAGAAGCAATTCAGTCTGAGAATTCGGAGGTCTTTGATTAAAGATGGAACAACAAGTCCAAGTGTCTGTATTTCAACAAGCGAAAACAGGCAATTACTACTGTGGTGATAGCTTCTTTTATGAAGAGACAGACCGCCAGTTTGTCTGCGCCATTGCGGATGGGTTAGGCAGTGGTGAATTGGCAAAAGAATCGTCTCAGGTTGTCATTGATATTATTAAGAGCAATATCCACGCAAGTATTGAAACAATTATCAAAAGATGCAATGAGCAGTTACAAGGAAAACGCGGTGTGGTCATCGGTATTCTCAAGCTTGATTTTCTAGCGTCGATGTATTCTTTTTCTTCCATCGGCAACATTGGCATTCTAACGATTACGGACAATCAGCAAAAAAAGCGTAATATCCCCAATGCTGGCTATTTAGCAGGCTACCATCGACCATTTAAAATTGTTCGTGAGAAGTTGCAGTCAAATATGATGTTTATTATGTTCTCTGATGGGGTAACCGATCGAGATTTATCGCAAAAATACTTAATGACGAAAAATGTACAAGAAATTACGGAGACATTTAAACATATATCGAATGTAAACAGATGTGACGATACAACCTTGATCGCCATGTACTATAAGGGGGCTGATTGAAAGTAAATCAGCCCTTCATGCTGGGGGTGGGGATGGCAATATATTAAAAGGGAAGGGCAGCTCATTTAATAGCCAGGGGGTGATGGTTTGAGGTTCCCAGTCTTTACGAATGATTGCATAAAGCACGATATTAGAAATAGTTCCATCTGCGTTTTCCCAAGCACTTCTCAAGTAACCTTATTTGACAAAGTTGGATTTAAAGAAAGCTTTTCTCATCGCCATATTATCATGACGTGTAAAGCTTCTATTCTGATCTTTTCTTCGAAGTTTGTAAATACGTAATCTCCAAGCCAATTAACTGCTCTTGTCCCGTATCTCTTTCCTCTCATATTGTTACTGATTCGAACATCTAAGAGTATTGGAATGGTATCAGAAATGTCTCCAATATTTATTAAACTAATCTTCCTCCCGTTCTTTCCAACCAGAATGTTTCTTTGTCCTTTTTGAACTACCCATTATTGAAACTGATTATAACATCTGCTTTTGTGAAAGTCGATTGTACGTGAAAGCTCCATTGATTCAAGGTATATAAAGTAATTAGTTCATCTTGTAAAATAAGCAAGTATAAAATGAGGTGCTTGTGGATAACGAAATAACCGAATAGCCACGTCCGGCGCATGAGCGCAGCAGCGATGCGACTTTAGAAATGCGCCCTACGATAAGTCATCATTGGTTCGAGGTTAAGAGGAAGGCTGACTAAAAACGGGCTTGCCGCCCGACGTCGGCATACTCCTGTTGCAGGAGCATGATTCCTTTATCTCATTTGCTTCGTTCCAGTCGCTACGTTGCTAACCGGGCGCTCTCGCCTTTGTTCTTCCCCTGCTAGTTTTTTAAATTCCATTTTCAACACTCCCTTTTAATCCCATTTAAAAATGTATAAATAGTTATTGTATTTAAGTTAGTTAGCACTCCCATTCAATAAGTATGTCAGACCGATAGTGGGAAAGTAAGCTCTTTTTTGATAAAATAGACAACATGAGTAAAGGAGGTAAGCATGTGGCAAATGAAATCAATCAAGAATTAACGTTATGGGTAGCGAAGGAGACAGAAGTAAAAGCACCCATTGTCAATAAAGTAATTGCTTTACTAGAAGATGGAAACACGGTTCCATTTATTGCTCGGTATCGAAAAGAAGCTACTGGTGGATTAGATGAAGTACAAATTAAATCCGTTCAAGATAAATGGAAATACGCTGTTCATTTAGCAGAGAGAAAAGAAGAGGTGTTACGTAGTATTGCCGATCAAGGCAAATTAACGGAGGAATTACAACAGGAAATATTACAGGCTACGCAATTACAGCGAGTTGAGGATTTATATCGCCCGTACAAGCAAAAACGTCGGACGAGAGCGACGATTGCCAAGGAAAAAGGGCTGGAGCCCCTAGCTCAGCTTGTCTGGCAACAGGAAATCGTAGCGCTAGATGATGAAGCAGCGAACTATATTTCTGAGGAAAATGAATTACATACAATAGAAGATGTGTTAGCAGGAGTAAATGACATTATTGCTGAGTGGATTGCGGAAGAACCAGCTTTTCGAGAGTATTTGCGTGATGAGACGATGAAACGAGGCACAATTGAGTCGGAAGTAAAAGACCGTGACAAAGATGAAAAGCAAGTATATGAAATGTATTATACGTTCCATGAGCAAGTTCGTTCATTAGTACCTCACCGTATCCTTGCGCTTAATCGTGGGGAAAAAGAAGAGGTTTTGAAAGTGTCTATTCAACCGCCGACTGAACGGATCATGGAGTTTTTAAATCAAAAAATAGTACAGCGTTCTGCTAGTACACAACTTATAGAATTGTTACAACATGCGATTGAAGACAGTTATAAACGTTTGATACAACCTTCAATTGAGCGGGAAATTCGTAGTAGTTTAACGGAAATAGCGGAGCAGCAGGCAATTGAAGTGTTCTCCAAAAACCTGAAAAGTCTTTTATTGCAACCACCTTTAAAAGGAAAAACCATTCTCGGTGTAGATCCTGCTTTTCGTACAGGTTGTAAGCTGGCCGTAGTCGATGAAACAGGGAAAGTTCACCATGTTGGTGTGATGTATCCGACTGCACCGAAAAAAGATACGGCAGGCGCGGAAAAAATAGTGCTGGAGTTGATGAAGCAATACTCGATTGAATTAGTTGCCATTGGTAATGGAACAGCTTCCAGAGAAACAGAGCAATTTATTTCAGATGTTATTTATAAGCACCAACTGTCCATCCCATATATTATCGTGAACGAAGCTGGGGCTAGTGTGTATTCTGCATCTAAGCTTGCAAGAGAAGAGTTTCCTGATTTACAAGTGGAAGAACGAAGTGCCGTGTCCATAGCTCGTCGAGTGCAGGACCCATTAGCGGAATTAGTTAAAATCGATCCGAAATCAATAGGTGTAGGACAGTACCAGCATGATGTTAGTCAAAAAGCGCTAAATGAATCTTTATCCTTTGTCGTGGAAACAGCGGTTAACCAAGTTGGAGTAAATGTAAACACTGCTTCTTCTTCTCTTTTACAATACGTATCTGGTTTAAGTAAAACAGTTGCTAATAATATTGTAAAGCGGCGCGAAGAAGAAGGAAAGTTTACAAATCGAAAACAATTGAAAAAAATCCCTCGCCTAGGTGCCAAAACATATGAGCAGGGAATTGGGTTTTTGCGGATTATGGATGGAGATCATCCATTAGATCGAACGCCGATACACCCGGAAAGTTATAGGGTAACAGAACAGTTACTGCATATTATCGATTGTTCATTAGAAGATATCGGTACAGATAAGTTGAAGAAAGCCGTACAATCGATTCATAATAGAGAAGTCGCCGAGCGATTAGAGATAGGTGAGCCGACACTTCATGATATTGTACAAGCATTAGCGAAGCCAGAGCGTGACCCACGTGATGACTTTCCACAACCGATTTTAAAGAAAAATGTATTATCACTAGAAGATATAGAACCTGGGATGGAATTACAAGGTACTGTCCGAAATGTAGTTGACTTCGGTGTGTTTGTAGACATTGGCGTGAAGCAGGATGGACTTGTTCATATTTCAAAAATGTCTCACTCCTTTGTGAAACATCCAATGGATATCGCTTCGGTAGGGGATGTCGTTACAGTGTGGGTAGATGATATCGATGTTAATAAAGGAAGAATTGCATTATCCATGATTCAGAAAAAATAATAAAAACTACGGCTATCGTCAAAAAGACTTTTACGATAGCCAAGTTTTTCTAATATTCCACTATAAAAATGTAACCAAGTTGTAGTAGCTGTTGAGTTACAATTTTACATTTTCTGGTATTTGAAGACCAAGTCCTTGCGCAATACGCTCGCCCCACTCAGGATCAGCTTTATAAAAATGACCAATTTGACGGAGCTTAATTTCATCTCTTGTTACTGGTTTCATATGTTCCACAAACGCTTGAATGAGTCGATCTTTTTCATCCGCTGACATTAAGCGATATAAATCACCGGCTTGTGTATAATGGTCATCACTATCATAAGGTACACTATCTGCCTCGCCATAAACATCAAATGGTTTTATTTTTGCTGTCGGGTCTTCAACTGGTCCGTTCACGCTATTTGGTTCATAGTTTGGTTTGTCTCCACCATTTCCATTAACTGCCATGAACCCGTCTCTTTGATAATTATTTACTTCTACTTTTGGACGGTTGACTGGAATTTGGTGATGGTTTACACCTAGACGATAGCGGTGTGCATCAGAATAAGCAAATAGACGTCCTTGCAACATCTTGTCTGGAGAAGCTTCAATTCCAGGTACGAATTGCCCAGGAGAGAAAGCCGCCTGCTCAACTTCAGCAAAATAATTTTCAGGATTTCGATTTAATACCATTCGTCCGACTTCAATACGAGGATAATCTTTCTTAGACCATACTTTGGTTACATCGAAGGGATCCCACTTGTATGTTTTTGCATCTTCATAAGGCATAATTTGGACATATAATTTCCAAGCAGGGTAGTCCTCATTTTCAATTGCATTGTGTAAGTCTTCGATATGATAATCCGGATTTTCGCCTGCAACTTTTTCTGCTAGAGAAGCTTCAAGCCCTTTGACACCCTGTTCACTAATAAAATGATACTTCACCCAGAATGCCTCTCCGTCTTTATTAACCCACTTAAACGTATGACTCCCATATCCATTCATATGTCTAAACGTGGCAGGAATTCCACGATCACCGTGTAGGTACGTGATTTGGTGAAGTGATTCAGGTGATAGTGACCAGAAATCCCAGACCATATCTTTATCTTTTAAATGCGTTTTAGGATTCCGCTTTTGTGTATGAATAAAGTCAGGGAATTTAATTGCGTCTCTTATAAAAAAGATAGGTGTGTTATTTCCAACTAAGTCGTAATTTCCTTCATTTGTATAAAATTTAACTGCAAAGCCACGTGGGTCACGGACAGTATCTGCCGAACCGAGTTCCCCAGCTACGGTAGAAAAACGAATAAACATATCTGTGCGTTTACCTGCTGCACTAAGGAAATCAGCTTTCGTGTAATTAGAAATTTCGTTGTTTGTAACTTCAAAATATCCATACGCACCTGTTCCTTTGGCGTGAACGATACGTTCAGGAATCCTTTCTCTATTAAAATGAGCCAGCTTTTCTAGTAAGTGAAAATCTTGTATTAAAGTTGGACCATGCTGCCCAGCTGTGATGGAATTCTGGTTGTCAGCGACGGGAGCGCCAGCTGCTGTTGTCATCCTGTGTCTTTTATTCAAACTAATTCCTCCCCTTAAGTAAAATTAAATGATACTTATATTATAATACAAATTAAACAAAAATCAATATTTAATTAAAATAATTATAAATAGTTTACGGATGTTGATTACGTGCAAAAATGTGTCTTTTTTTGTATGATAATGTTGTAAAAAAGGAGGGGAGTTTTTCAAATGTCGTTACTAAGTGATAAAGAACTCCACCATTGGGTAAATGATATATCCTTAGCTTACTTCAACAAGCCGTTCATGCATAAGGTAATATTTAATAATCGACTAAGGACAACAGGTGGGAGATATATTCCTGTTAAAAAGATGATTGAATTAAATCCAAGATATTTGGAAGAAGCAGGAGAAGCAGAGTTTATAGGAATTATTAAACATGAACTTTGTCATTACCATCTTCATATCGAAGGAAAAGGGTATAAGCATCAAGATAAATCATTTAAAGAATTAATGCGTGCAACCAATTCACCTAGATATTGCTCTCCGTTACCCTCACAGCAAAGATATAAGTATACATATATTTGCGAGTCATGTGATCAAACGTTTAAACGACAGAGGAAGGTGGATATAAAAAAGTACAGATGTGGTAAGTGTAAAGGAAAGCTATTCTTATTATAGAGACGACAAGGGGGAAGTTCTATATAGGTAATTACAAAATAAATAGGAGAAAAGTAGAATAACTATTGACGATTTTTGTCATTCGTGGTAAATTAAATAAGCTGTCAATTACATATTAGTTGCAAGAAGAAAAAGTTTTATACGATAAAATGGTTTTAACCTATTGACATTCATTGATAATTATTGTACTATATTTCTCGTTGCTATTCTTGATTTGAAAAATTCCACAGTAGCTCAGTGGTAGAGCAATCGGCTGTTAACCGATCGGTCGTAGGTTCGAATCCTACCTGTGGAGCCATACTTGGAGAAGTACTCAAGTGGCTGAAGAGGCGCCCCTGCTAAGGGTGTAGGTCGCGTAAGCGGCGCGAGGGTTCAAATCCCTCCTTCTCCGCCATTTCATGGCCCGTTGGTCAAGCGGTTAAGACACCGCCCTTTCACGGCGGTAACACGGGTTCGAATCCCGTACGGGTCATTTTTTTAAAAAATGCATAGGTCGGGTCCGGTAGTTCAGTTGGTTAGAATGCCTGCCTGTCACGCAGGAGGTCGCGGGTTCGAGTCCCGTCCGGACCGCCATTGTTGGGCTATAGCCAAGCGGTAAGGCATCGGGTTTTGATCCCGTGTATCCTAGGTTCGAATCCTAGTAGCCCAGCCATTTTTTGATTCTTACAAACGTACAAATCGCGAGTGATGTTAGAAGTGATGTTACTTGCATATTTCACCAAGGATCAGGTTATACAAGCTGATTTAAGAACTTAAAAATATTTGAATGATAATAGGAGCCATTAGCTCAGTCGGTAGAGCATCTGACTTTTAATCAGAGGGTCGGAGGTTCGAATCCTCCATGGCTCACCATTAACCATAATGCACTGCGGGTGTGGCGGAATTGGCAGACGCGCTAGACTTAGGATCTAGTGTCTTCGGACGTGGGGGTTCAACTCCCTCCACCCGCATAATTACAAATAGATAACATTAGCTTTATTTAAAAGAAAGTCACGAATGATAAATTTTTAGCGAGATTCCAATGACTATTCTCATTAATAATATCAAGACTTTCGAATAAAGCTGTGGAACACAGCCTTTTATTTTTCACTTTTTTAAGTCGCGGTCGTGGCGGAATGGCAGACGCGCTAGGTTGAGGGCCTAGTGGGTGAATAACCCGTGGAGGTTCAAGTCCTCTCGGCCGCATTTCAAATCAGTTATATTGGTTTATTGCGCCCGTAGCTCAATTGGATAGAGCGTTTGACTACGGATCAAAAGGTTAGGGGTTCGACTCCTCTCGGGCGCGCCATTATGCGGGAAGTAGCTCAGCTTGGTAGAGCACATGGTTTGGGACCATGGGGTCGCAGGTTCAAATCCTGTCTTCCCGACCATCGAATAGTTTTTTAAGCGGGTGTAGTTTAATGGTAAAACCTCAGCCTTCCAAGCTGATGACGAGGGTTCGATTCCCTTCACCCGCTCCATTACATGATTCATGGGCCTGTAGCTCAGCTGGTTAGAGCGCACGCCTGATAAGCGTGAGGTCGGTGGTTCAAGTCCACTCAGGCCCATTTGCTGAAATAGCAAATATATTGCATTATCGTAAGAAGTTTGTTTTGATGAAATTGTTCATAATAAATTTCTTCGAAAAAAGGTGTTGACATTCTCTTGTGAGGATGATATGATATAAAAGTTGCTTCATTAAAAGAAGTTAACAAATTTGCTCTTTGAAAACTGAACAAAACAACCAGTATGTCAAGAAAAGCAATCTCTGTTTTTCTTATAAAAAATCGACCGGGAGCTATCTCGGGAGAAGCTAAGAATGATGAAGAACGGTGTTCGTCATCACAAACTTTTTTGGTAAATCAGTAACGTGTTACTGATTTAC
>NZ_QWLJ01000047.1 GCF_009917385.1 Roseburia sp. 1XD42-34
GTGTGGTAACTTGATTCTACAAGAAAAGGTCTTCCTTTTTCTATTTATTCATTTACACAAATTATTTTACGCTCTCTTTTATTTGTTTGGCAAATCTTTTTTAATAAGTATCTAATCTTTTCGGTTATTTCAAAGTCCTTATATCAACTGAATGACAATATTATATAGCGTTATCAGGATAATCATTAGCAGTGTTCCATTGAAAATGCGTTCAATCCATCTATTCGATATTTTGCTGACTAAATTAGTTCCAATAATTCCTCCCAAAATACCACCTGGTATCATGAACCAAGCCATAGATAAATTATATGGCGCAAACCCAGTGGAAGTGGCTACTAAAATTAGTGAAGATAACTGTGAAAAAAAGATAATGAAAATAGAATTAACACTTGCACTCTTTGTACTCATGGAAAAAACAAACACTAATATAGCTACATTTAGTGGACCACCGCCGATACCTAAAAACGCTGACAACAGGCCTAGAACAAGACCTACACATAAAATGACGAAGCGTTTTTGCACATGATAGGTTTTTATCTTATGATTATACTTCATAAATATATAAATAATAATTAATAAACCAGATAATAAAGCTGATTGGAAGATACCTATGATCGTAGATAGACCAGAATTAACAACAAAATGATTAAAGATTCCTTTTCCAATAAAGCCTCCTATAATAGAGCCGATTGCAATAAATAAACTGTTCCCCCGGTCTATCTCCAAATTAGAACTTCGTGCTTTTATTAAAGAAACAACCGACATGGAAAAGACCGTTGCGGATGACAGAACACCAATGGTTGATAAATCGTAATGTCCTAACATGTCCAACAAAGGCTTGATAATAATACCTCCACCTAAACCAGCCATCGCTCCGGCCGTGCAGGCAACCAGGCCAATCAAAAAATAAGCTACAAAAATAGGGACCAACTCGCTTTCTATCTTGTTGTCAAGTAGATTATGTATGGTTTGCCCAAAATGGGTCCAACCGCAAAAAATTATCGAGAAGCGAAACTTCAATTAGTGGAGATTTTCTTTCACCCACAGATTGTAAGAGGTTCAGAATCGGTCTTGAAATCCTCAGCCTGTCCTCCTAGGTTTCATCTTGTAGGTAGGAGAGCAAATCTTATTGCCAGTTACATATGAATAGCTAAATTCCCAGTATGTTTCATGATGTTAGCCAGCATTCCACATAAATGTGCAAATATAATATAGGGGAATTTTTCACAAAAATGCCCGACAACCATTATTTTAGCATAACAATATGAAAATCCGATGAACGTTGTTTTGCGTAAGACTCATCTCCTCCTGTTTGATTTCTTAAAGATTAGGTTATCGATATAATACGTATTAGTAGGAGGGAGAAAACTAGAGGATCATGAAGATTAAAAAGTGAGGTACATTTAAAGTCCACACTATTTTCTATCTGGACAACCTTTATTAATACGGAAGCATCTACTTATATTAAAAATCGGAAAGGATGTTGGAATGATGCAAAAAACATTTACACTTCAAACGAACCAACACTCAGATATGATCGACATCACAGGTCAGCTACAAGAATGGATTCAAGAGCTAGAAATTACTGGAGGGATAATTGTCGTATCTTCCATGCATACGACTGCTGGAATTACGGTGAACGAAAATGCTGACCCTGATGTTCAAACAGATATGCTCATGCGATTGGGAGAAGTATACCCTTGGGAGCATCCAATGGATAAGCATTTTGAAGGAAATACGGCTGCACATTTAAAAACAAGCACCGTAGGTCATGCGCAAACACTTATTATTCAAGACGGCAAGCTTGTTTTAGGTACGTGGCAAGGCGTTTATTTTTGCGAATTTGATGGTCCGCGCAAGCGAAAGTTTCACGCCATTATCATTCCAGAGGAGAAGTAATTTCTATAGAATGGAAAACTGGATTGGGAAGAACGACAATTTTAGACAAAAGTGTGAATGTGACTTAACTGCATCACGTTCACACTTATTATCAAACGAGTAATATCTATTGCAACCTTTTACCTAATGTACTAAGAGGTTACTTTTTTATAACATGCTTAATATTATTTTCCAAGTTTTTCATCTGTAAAAGTTACGATTCGTTTTTCCGTATCGTGACTGGATGTATTGGCAATAAACTACCTATAATTGCAATAACTGCAGCTCCGAGGAACATCGTTTCAAAGCCAAAAGCCGCGATGCTTGCTATACTGCTAAAAACAACCAAATCACAAATAGAATCAATGATTGATAGCAACGAAATAGTAGTCGCTCTTACATTCGATGGAATTATATCATTAGCTAATTGAGCATATACCGGATAGCGAACGGCTCCAACAAAATGGATAAGCATCATAATAATAAATAAAATCCAAAGTGTTTCTCGAAAAAAAGCAGCCAACAACAAGCTGAATACTGCGATTCCACCAGTTATATATAAAAGTGCGATCCGTGAAATTCGAGAGGTCATCCATCCGATTGACCTCGAAACAAAAAAGCTAAATATGGATAGCCCTGCAAGTACAAAGCCAATTAAATAAACTGGCAAGCCAGCATCACGAAGTAATTTGTCATTAAAATTATTAAATATCGCTACTGTTGGTATAAATACAAGAGTAATATTTAAGAACATCCATACGAGCTGGGGTGCTTTTTTTATCGCAAGCATTCCTTCTTTCACTTGTTTGAAAGGATTTTCCTGGTAGCTTCCGTGGCCGGCTGGATTCTTTATAAAACAAAGTAGAACAATTTGTATGATCTGAAAGAAAACGCCTAAACCAATAAGCAATTTAAATTGACCATCGGTTAAATCTTTGGCAATAATAGCCCCTAAAATTAGTACAACAACCATAACCATAAATTGTGCTGATTGAATAATTCCGAGTGCCTTATCTAACATATTTTCTTCATTTGACTCTTTTAAAGATTCGTAGATGAAGGCTTCATCAGCTCCACTAAAAAATGTTACACTAAAGCCACTCAACAGACTGCTGGCGAAAAATAACCATGGATCGTACGCCCAAATAAGTAAACCGTGACTCACTATACTTAACAGTGCACCAATCACAAATGATAATTTCGCTCCATATCGATCTGCAAACATGCCTGTTGGAATCTCACCAACTAACACACCAATACTCCAAAAGAGTAATAACCAAAGAATGTCCGCTTCATCAAGCCCACGCGAGAAATAAAACAAAGCTAGTACTGGTTGAATAAATCGAACACTGCCAAATAATTCTGCCCAAAATAAAACACGAATATTACGTGATGCTAATGTACCCTGTTTCAAATTTTTATCCTCCTGCATTTTGTCTATTTCGTTCATAAACAAGCAGGAGCGAATAATGATGGAACTTTATCTTTAATTCTATCTGAATTTTTCACCCCTACTTGTTGGTTTGGAAAAAATCGATAGTCTTTTTTGCACGTCCATTACCTCCTCAGATTAGATAACATTATTATACAAAATTGGTTGAAAATAATAAAGGCATAGCAAGGAAGCAGGCAGATTATTCTCATGTATGTTTAGTAATCTTATATTATTAATTACCACTTAACTTATAATTTTACAATTCCCAATAACGTAAATAATTTATTTTTCAGATTTTACATGTAATTATCACCAAATAAATATACAAATGATTCATGTGAATTATTTTACGTAAATTCATGCAAAAGTTTTTTTAGCTTGTTTTTAGCTTCACTTTTTATTTTTAACGCAGCGAAGTATAAAAGCTATATGTTTTAAAGGAGCGCACAGCTGCACGCTCCCTTTCTTTTACTACTTTTGTCTATTTGCGAGATCCTGTTCTGCAATTTTTATCATTCGCTTCACCATCTCGCCACCCACGGATCCATTCTCTCGTGCAGTTGTGTCAGCTCCGAGATCAACATTAAATTCATTGGCGATCTCATATTTTAAGGAGTCAACAGCATTCCTTGCACCTGGCACTTCTAACTGGTTACGGTTTTGTCGAGCCATACGAATAACACTCCTAATGGGAAAGTAGTAGAACAGTGGATATACTGTTCGGCTTTATTTTCTGTGTTTTTGCAGTAAATACTCCTAACAATATAAGGATGTTCAGAGACAAGAATAACGTATGGCATTTTATTTTACAGATTGATTTAAACTTATAAGTTCCCCTCATACGAAAAATTCCACCTCTATATAACGTAAAAGAGCTTATCTCATTATCGAGATAAGCTCTTTTTGTTTATTATTATAGACGAGTAACGTTTGCCGCTTGTGGTCCACGGTTACCTTCTACGATTTCGAATTCAACCTCTTGACCTTCTTCAAGTGTTTTGAAACCGTCAACTTGGATAGCTGAGAAGTGAACGAATACGTCGTCTCCGTCTTCACGCTCGATGAAACCGAATCCTTTTTCTGCATTAAACCATTTTACTTTACCAGTCATTAAAATGACCTCCTTATTCAAATATCGTGCAAAGTAATTGAATCATAAATACTTTTACACCACTTTGATAAAGAGATCGTAAAGTATTATTCAAACTTCAATTTCCTTTTGCATCTTTAACTTTACCCTTTTCTGAAGGAAAATGCAAGTGAATACATCTATAATTTGCAACATTTTTTTCCATTGGTTATTTTTTTTGAAATTTCAATTAAGATTACACCTTAACTGATCAAGGTTACAACGATTATTTTGTGACTTTAAAACGGAAATAGAAAGGATTACGTTGGAGTTAAGGTAGCCTTCCTAGCAACATCTTAGAATGTTTTTACTATCCGTCCATTTTTGAATGCACTTAAACTTAATAATACAATGCGCCAATTATTTATAAATGCTAACGTTAATGGTAACTTTGGAACCAATTTTATGATAGTAAAGCCTCCAGAACTTCGCTCAAGTTACTCCAGAGTTTGTAAACTCACTTATATCTATGACTTTCATTCATATGTATGCTATCTTTAACTGTCTGTACGGAAGTACCTTTGACAAACGCTTATTACAGTGAAATTTATGCTTCTCTCATTTTACACCACATTGGAGGTGCAATCAATCCTATTGTCCAGTTTATATAAGCGCCTATAAGTGATCATTCCAAATGAGCGCTTTAACTAAACACGTTTTCAGCGAACTTACAAAATACATTCGAACTTATTATCCCTCCCTATTCCACCGATTATTCTAAAAGAACAAAGGCGCAGGGCGCCCGTTTAGCAACGTAGCGACTGGAGCGAAGCAACTAAAGTTTTAGAAATCATGCCACTAAAACCAGGGATATGCCGACGCCTGAGCAGCAAGCCCGTATTTAGTCGGCCTTCCTCTTAGCTACAACCGATGATGACTTATCGTAGAGGCGATTCGTGAATTCGCCTAGTTGCTGGGCTCATGCGCCGGACGTGGCTTATTCGGTTATTTCTTTATCTCCAAGCGCCTCATTTTATATTTTCTTAGCTTTTAAAACAAGCACGGTCTTTTTCTCCATTTCTGGAGAAAAAGACCGTGCCAAAAAGTGAACTTACTTAAGCTGCTTATACAACGACATCGTAGCCTTGTTCTTCAATTGCTTCGCGCATCGCTTGAATATTGGTTTTTGCATCATCATAGGTTACATCGACTTTACCTGTATCTAAATGCACCTCTACTCCAATAACTCCAGGTAATGCTTCAAGCGCTCCTTTGACTGATTTCTCACAATGTCCACAAGTCATCCCTCTGACATCTAATGTTGTTTGCATATTAAGATCTCTCCTTTCATCCTTTTTCAGACTGTACAAAATCCGGTTAAATAACATACCGCAGCTTATATTTGGGTTATTTCAGCTTCATTTTCACATATGCAGCTCACCGCAACACTACTGCGGAACTTTCGCTCTTAACCAGCCATTTGAACAGACTATGATTGAAATATTTATAGATAAAAGCTTATAGAGCAAGTACGTTTTTTCTAATAATTAAATCTCTATAGCTTTACCCGTTTTAAGCGTAAGGAATTTGATACAACACTTACCGAACTAAATGCCATCGCTGCACCGGCTATCCATGGGGCGAGTAAACCAATCGCTGCGATCGGAATGCCAGCTGTGTTGTAGGCAAATGCCCAAAATAAGTTTTGGCGAATATTTTTGATTGTTGCATGGCTCGCTTTAATTGCTTTTGGAATAAGTAGCAGCTCGCCACCTAAGATGGTTACATCAGCAGCTTCAATGGCTACTTCAGTTCCTGTTCCAATCGCGATACCAATATCGGCAACGGCTAAAGCTGGAGCATCGTTAATTCCATCCCCAACCATCGCAACATGCTTGCCCATTTCTTGTATCATTTTTACTTTATCCGCTTTTTCTTCTGGTAAAACCTGTGCAATTACGTGGTCAATACCAACCTGCTTTGCAATCGCTTTGGCTGTTCGCTCATTATCACCTGTTAGCATAATAACTTCTAAGCCCTCATTTTGCAGTTGGCTAATTGCTTCTTTAGCGGTTTCCTTTACCGTATCAGCAACAGCAATAATGCCTTCGAACGTACCATCTACTGCAATGAGCATCGCTGTCTTTCCATTTGCCTCCAAGGATTGCATCGCTGTTTCTTCACTTTGGTATGCAATGTTATTCTGTTCCATTAGCGATCTTGTTCCTACAAGAACTGTTTTTCCATTCACTTTGGCAGAAATACCAAGGCCGGGTATCGCTTCAAAATCATCTGTATCGAATAGTTCTAAGTCTTTTTCTACCGCATTAGCAACAATTGCTTCTGCTAACGGGTGCTCGGAACTTTTTTCTGCACTTGCTACTAATTGTAAGACATCATCATTGCCAGTGAAGTCGGTTACTTCTGGCTTTCCTTTCGTAATCGTTCCAGTTTTATCAAAAATGATAGCCTCTAACTGGTGCGTGCGTTCTAAGTGTTCGCCGCCTTTAAACAAAATCCCTTGCTCTGCTGCTTTACCTGTACCAACCATAATTGATGTCGGGGTAGCCAAACCAAGGGCACATGGACAGGCTATCACTAGTACAGCGATAGAGGCAACTAATGCGGGTTCCAATTCACCCGGAGTTACAAAAGAAATCCAAATAATGAATGTGAGAATGGCAATTCCGACAACAATTGGAACGAAGTAGCCAGAAATAACATCTGCCAAGCGTTGGATTGGGGCTTTTGAACCTTGTGCATCTTCTACCACTTTTACAATGGAGGCTAAAGCAGTGTCCTTGCCTACTTTTGTAGCTTCCATTTCCATCGTTCCATTTTTATTCATCGTTGCACCAATAACCGTATCTTCTAAATCCTTTTCTACTGGCAATGATTCACCAGTAAGCATCGATTCATCTACAGCAGTACGTCCTTTGACTACGACACCGTCTACGGGTATTTTTTCTCCTGGTTTTACAATTAGCCGGTCACCACGAACAACTTCTTCTACCGGAATCATCATTTCCTCACCATTTCGGATAACACGCGCTTGTTTTGCCTGTAAATTCAATAATTTAGAAATAGCTTGCGTTGTTTTGCTTTTTGCCTTCGTTTCTAAATATTTACCAAACAAGATAAGCGTAATTAAAATCGCACTCGTCTCAAAATAAAGATGCGGTCCATAACCAGGATTGCCGATTGTTTTAATTGCTTCATATAAACTATAAAAATAAGCCGCACTCGTACCTAATGCTACGAGTACATCCATATTGGCTGCTTTGTTGCGGAGGTTTTTATAGGCTCCTTCATAAAATTGCCAGCCAATAATGAATTGTACCGGTGTAGCTAGAGTAAATTGAAACCAAGGATTCATAAAAATATGTGGGAGGCTAAGTCCAAATAAATGATCGAGCATTGTTACCAATAGAGGTATCGATAAGATTGCCGATATAATGAGTTTCGTTTTCATATGTTGGATTTGCTTTTCCTTGTTGGATTGCTTTTCTTCTTTATTAGCCTTTGGTTGTGCCTGATAACCCAATTTTTCAATCAAACCAATGAATTTATTTTCTTCCACCAATGATGGCTGGTACTCGATAACTGCTGTTTCATTGGCTAAATTAACTGTCGCTTGCGTCACTCCTTGCTGTTTGGAGAGTACTTTTTCGATTCGGTTGGAACATGCAGCACAAGTCATGCCGGTAATATCGTATTCGACCTTTTCTGTTTCCACACCATAACCTAGCTTCCCGATCTTTTCAGTAATAGCTTCTACGGAAACTTTTTCCGGATCGAAATCTAAATTAGCTTTTTCCGTAGTTAAATTCACCTGCGCTTCCACGCCGTCCATTTTATTTAATACCTTCTCAATTCGGTTGGAACACGCGGCACAGGTCATCCCTGTAACACCAAGAGTTACATGTTCTTTCTCTTGCATCGCCTTTCACCTCTTTTACTTGGAAAGTTGTTTTAGCACTTCCATTAATTCTTCAATCGCATTCTCCCCTTGCCCAGATTGTACCGCATGAGAAACACAATGCTTCGTATGTCTTTCTGCAATGGAGAAACCAACTTTTTTCAAGGCTGCATTAATCGCACTAATTTGTACCAAAATATCAATGCAATATCTATCCTCTTCCACCATTTTTTGTATGCCGCGAACCTGCCCTTCAATTCTTTTCAGCCGATTTGTAATTGCTGAAATTTCATCCTTTGTTCTAGGAGTTACAGGATGCTCTGGCTTTTGTGTTGTCATCTATATATCAGCTCCTACTGTAATTTGCTTACTTATAATTATACTATACCCCCCTTTAGTATTTTATGCAATAGGTTTGCTCAAAAAATTTTATAACTATTCGGCGTGAAGATTTTAGTAGTGCGACTACGGTCTCGTTTACTGAAAAAGGTGGTTTGCTATAACTGGAATGAGGGCGAGCATTTATCGTTTGCTCTTCGTAAGAGAGGTTTCTTTCGACAATGAAATTATAGCTCCATCGATGATAGTATCATTTACTTTACTTAGACATATTCTGGCAGACATCTTATCTATTATTGGAAAAAACCTTCCCAGCAATAATCTGCCAAAAAGGTTCTATACTTAAATATTAAAATGTGTCATGTTACTATTAAAGCCTCATTAAAATGCATATACAAAAAATGCGATTAACGCTATTAGAATAGTCACCGAGTATATCCAAATTAGAATAGGTACGTTTGATTTCAGAGATTTCGTTTCATACTCCATAGAACGCTGCAATTCACTTTTCGCAGTATCTCCTTCTAGCTCATATTGTTTCATCTTTTTTTCTTCCTGTTTAAAAACATACAATGTTCCACCTAGAGCAACAATAAATAGTAACAGTAAAAAAAGGATTAAGGAAATATTCATAAAACTCCCCCCCATTTCCATACAGATATTACCAAAATAAAACTTTGTCAAAACGAATGTTTATAAGAGTTTCTTACATTTTATGCATTTATATACGGCAGATTTTTAACTAAATCGTTCAAGCAGTTGTAATAGATATTTTTCCAACAATTCGCTATATTTCTCGAACAAAATTATAACATATTCCTCCATGACATTCGGATTTGAAAACGTTTTGACCTTTCCTTTTGCTTTTCTATCATCAACTTTTACATGGAATACAACAATTTGCAATTATTTTTATGCAATTGTCAAAGAAAGTTAACGCTTTCTTATGGAGGTGTAAGAATTCAGATTTTTAGAAGCCGCACAAATCAAGGGTCCAGACAACTCGGATTTGCAGAGTTAATGGTTAGAATTAAGATATACTCACTCGAAATGCTAAATCACTTGACCAATCCTATGGTTTGTATTGCAAGTAAGGACAATCATACTATTTATAAGTGGGCTTGCTTGTTTAGTGTTGGTGAAAATGCTCGTTTGGCGAATGTGTTCTCTCGGGGGGCGGAGAAACTTGCTCATTTAGGAAATAAGGTTGCTCGGGGTTCGGCGTGACTCACTCGTTTTGCAGATCGGTCGCTCAGGGTTAGGGGAAACTTGCTCGTGGCCAAGCGAGGATGTTCGACTAGTCAATTCAGGATTAAGACTACACAATCCACCTAGCAAGGTTTTCTCAATTTCCGAAGTCTCCCCTATAGGATAAAGGGCTGAACTCACGCTACTTCTTGTTTCGTTTCCAAAATTAAATTAGCTTGAACGAGGCGTTTGCGAACTGCAATGCCTATCCAACTGGCTAATACAGCTTTAATAATTCCGACTGCAATAAACGGGTAGATACCGGCCAAAAAAGCAGCATTCCAAGTATAGTCTAAAATAAACTTCAACTGAACTGTCCCAAATACTAACGTGATCACCATTCCTACTATATTGGCAATCAAGGCGTTTGTGAGTCGGAAACTGGTTTTTTCTAAGATCCATCCTGTAACGTAAGCAGTAACAATAAAGCCAAAAACATATCCGCCGGAAGGACCAACTAGCACATGCGCACCTCCGCTAAAGCCCGCAAATACAGGTGCGCCCACAGCTCCAATTACAGCGTAACAGATCATAGCTAACGCTCCTTGCTTACTACCTAAGATCGTCGCTGTAATACCGACCGCTAAGGTTTGTCCACTGATCGGAATAAGTGGTAATGGAATTTCTATTTGCGCTAAAATTGCTGTAAGAGCTGCAAATAGCGCGCTATTAAGTATCAGACGAAGCTTTTTGTTTTGCTGATCCATTTTAATGACGACTCCTTCTCAGATAATTTACTATGTATGATGATTGGATTGTAGTTGGTAACTAACCTTTTGTCAACTTATTTTTTAAATAGTTAACTAATTTGAATCTAATGTCCTTTCCTATTCTTCTGTTTAATGGTCTTAGTACGGAAACGCCCAATAATACTTAATCGAAAATTGTGATTGAAGTTTCAGCTCCTAGCTGTTCAATAGTAAAAATAGTTACAATGCTGGCAAAAGTACGAGGGCGACCAACGTTTTGAAAACTAACTTCTCTCCCTGTGTGTTACTTATGTAGCATTAATAAAGCAGTTAAACTAACTCTAATCCTTGCAATGAATATTAGCGCAATCACAAAATTTGGAAGTGTAAACATAGACTTTAAACACATACCTCTAAAAGGATTTAAAGATATAATACATGATGCCACGGTATCATTCTTGGCATTCGTGAGCCATCTAACGCTTTTACGAGCAACTTCCCTACCTTCCTGAGGTCCTAACGTCGTTTGGAAGTGACTTCATTGCTTTCCTGAGCGACCTAACGTCGTGTGTGAGTAATTTTCCAGCGTTACTGAGCGCCCTAACGTCATTTGCGAGTGAGCTGCTCCCTCAAATAAAGTGCACTACTCCCCTAGCATGGTGAAGTATTTAGCTATTAATATTTTTAGGGTCATTTTCCATACCGTTTATCAATCATCAGGAAGTACTTAAAAAGAAATCGATACTTATCTCCAGCAATACGCTTGACCGATGCCAATAAAACATTGACTCCTTTTTCGCAATCTTCCCATGACGTATATTCAGCTTTGGAATGGCTTTTTCCCTTTTTGCACTTGGTACAAATATCATCGCTGTCGGCAAATATGTACTCATATATTGTGCATCCTGTCCTGCACCACTCAGCATACGATTATGAAGGTACCCTATAGCTGGATGTTGCCTTTTCCACCTGATTGACGACATCTGGTTCAAACTATACAGTTTCCCTTTTGACGTTTTCCAGCAAGTACTCCTGAAACCATCATTGATGGTTTAAAGCGCACCCCTTCTTTATTCGTAAAGTTAGCTATTTTTTAAGCAATTTCCATTAATTCTAATCTAATGCTCCTTTTTCAAACAAACCTCCTCTTTTTTTCTTATCTCTTAAAAAGAAGAGAGCCCTTAAGCTCCCTTCAAATTTTTTCCTTTTATTTTACTGGTGCCAATTCAATGGCTTGACGTAGTGCCTCCAACATGCTTCCTTCATCAGCAATCCCTTTCCCTGCTATGTCAAAGGCTGTCCCATGATCAACGCTTGTACGAATAATAGGTAATCCAACAGTGATATTCACGCCTGCTTCTAAGCCAAGTACTTTGATTGGACTATGACCTTGGTCATGATACATAGCAACTACGATATCAAAATCTCCACGTTGGGCACGGAAAAATAATGTATCAGCTGGTAGCGGACCTTCTACTTGCATCCCTTCATTCACAGCTTTTGCAATAGCTGGGACTATCTTTTCTTCTTCCTCACCATAGCCAAACAACCCATTCTCACCAGCATGTGGGTTAATTCCACAAACGCCAATCTTAGGCTGTTTTAAACCAGAACGTGATAATGTGTCATGAGCAAGTTTAATCACCTTATAAACCCGGTCTGGTTTAATTTGATTAATTGCCTCAATTAATCCAACATGTGTTGTGACGTGAATGACCTTTAATTTCGGAGATGAAAGCATCATAGAAAAATCCTTGGTTCCAGTTAATTTTGCCAAAATCTCTGTATGTCCTGGGTATATGTGCCCCCCCTTATGGAGAGCTTCTTTATTTAAAGGAGCTGTACAAATAGCATCAATTCTTCCTTCATTCGCTAATTCAATTGCTATTTTCAAGTAATGAAAGGCAGCATTTCCGGCCTTACCTGATACTTCTCCAAATTTAAGATCCCCAGGAAGCATGTCAAGATCGACGCACAAAATTTCCCCATAAGAAGTTGCTGTAAAATCTGCTGTTTTATTGACTTGTTTAATGCTGACATTAGCTTTTAATAATTCTTTTGCTCGTTCCAGCATTTTTGCGTCACCGATAACTACTGGATGCGAATCATTAAAAACTTCTTCATGCTCTAAGCTTTTTATGATGATTTCTGGACCAACCCCTGCTGCGTCCCCCATGGTGATTCCAATAATTGGTTTACTTGTCATTTTCATTTACTCCTTTCAAGGCTTGCATTGCACGATAAATTGATTCTTCAGCTCCAAACGAGCCAGCCTTTGTAACAACGTAATAAGTTTTCTGCGTTCCTATCAGTTCCCCTAATGGAATTCCTGGCTCCACCTGTTTGACTAAGTTTATACCCTCTCCGCCAAGACATTTAGCAGTAGCCTTTGCTGTATCTCCTCCTGTTAATACTAAACCAGAAAGCCTTTGAGTACTTTCAGCAATATAAGCTGCTATTTCACCAATAGCCCCTGAAATCTTTTCTCCAACCTGTTCCGGACTAAGCTGCAACTCGCTCGCTACTTTTTTCACTTTTCGCCGTATTTCATCATCACTAGGTACGTATAATACAACATCTTTCCCTTTGGCGAATGCGTCGGTACAACGCTTTATATACTTCACCTTATGGCTATGCCAATCATTTTGGAAGATATCGATCGTATTTATCTCTACACCGCTAACGTTTGGCTGTTCTTTCGCATACGCCACTTGGGTTTGTGTTACTTGTGACAAACTGCTGCAAACTGTCATAACTTGCGTGTTGTTATCGAAGTTAGTCGGAGTTTGTTCCCCTCCATCAATAGATAAAACTAATGGCAATGCTTCAGCTAAACCTGCAGAACCAGCCCAGACAATGTTTTGTGTTATTGCAGCCATTTTCACAGCAGCCTTATACAAATCCATTTGTGTTTGCGCATCACAGATAACGTAACGGACTCCACTCTGTTTCCAATTTTCTATTTCCATGTTAAATATTTTAGTGGTGTGGATCATATCTGTTGTTAAAACTGCCATCTTTTCATTCACTTCTTTTTGCAGTACTTTTATTATAGAAGAATCTTTTACAGGGTGCTTTGGATCTTTAGAAACTTCTGATTCAGCAATTGGTATATGGTTCACATAATGTACCCCATTAACAGTTGTCCTGCCAAGCCTTGGATAAGCTGGCGCAATAAACATGAATTCAGGCCGAAACACCTCATCTAATACTTTTATTTCCGCACCAATATGCCCCCGTAATGTAGAATCCATCTTCTTGTATATATAAGAAAAATTCTCTTGTTTTAGAAATTGAGCAGCATTTTTTGTTTTTTTTATAGCATTCTCTCTTGTTAAAGCACGCGAATTCGTATCTATGACAATGCTATTATTTAATTGTTTTTCTTGTTTTGGAAGTTGGAAGTAAACAGATGTCTTTATCCCTCTTTCTGCAAGTTGTACTCCGCTATCATTCGCTCCAGTTAAATCATCTGCAATAATTCCTATCTGTCTTTTCATTCTATCCCTCATTCTCCAGTTTCCAATAATCTCTATATCTGCTATTCCTCGATCAAATAATCATCAGGGACTTTGACGCCTGATTTTTCTAATCGTTTCACTAAAAACGCAACATAAATCGGTAGTAGTATTGCTGTCGTAACTGTAGATGCAGCTACCTGAACAGTTGCTAAATCTACATTAGCTGCAAATGCTGAGCTTGCAGCTGCTATAGCTGCTGGAGTCGCAACAGCATTTCCAGCTGTAGAACCTTCAGCTGCACCTGCAATTGGATTCCATTTCATCATTTTAAATACATAATAACCTGCTGTTCCAGTTAGAAATACTGTTAACAATCCCAGAACAACCCCTGCTAATCCACCTTCAATAATACTTGCAAAGTCTATCCCCATACCTAGTGCAAAAGCAAAAAACGGGATTAGCATAGAACTACCTTTATTTAGAAATTCCCTCATATCGGTATCTAAATTTCCTAAAACCATTCCAACAATGATAGGTAGTAATACAGATATAAATGAAACTACAGAGAACATACCATCAACAAATCCCATCGTACCAAAGATAGCTAGAGCAACCATGGTAAAAAACGGTCCATCATTTAACGCCAAAAGTGAGTATGCTGCTCTATCTGTTTTATCTCCATACTGACCAACCATCGCTACGTATAGTCCGCCATTACTATTTGTCATGGCTGCAATAATAGCAATGGGCGCTAACCCTAACCATAGTCCGTTATCACCAGCAAACATATAAGCTATTAAACCAAATACAGCTCCGACTACCCACTTTGTAGCTAGAAGGGTCGCCCCTTTACCAAGGCTAACTCCTACGTTTCGCAAATTAATTTGCGCCCCTGTACAAAGTAAGAATAAGGCAATTAAAGTACTAGCTCCATCCACAAATAACGCTTGCGTAAAATTACCAATTCGCAACAATTCTGGCGCAAAAGTGTTTAATATCGCAGCTAGTAATAGAGGCACTACCATCATACCTCCAGGAATTCGTTCCAATGTTGCTTTAATTTTCATTTCTTCTCCCCCCAAGATGTTATTACATAATGTGGTTTGTCCGTTACAACAATTCAGATCATTTAGGTGTTAAACAATCCAACTGCATGTCACAGCGGACAAACATTTTAAAACATGAAACATGATGTAAAGTGAAGCCCCATCAGCCTTTTCTTTCACCTCCGCTGATTGTTAGTACCACATTGGCTTATCCTAAAGGTATCCAACAAATCGAAAGTTTAGTTGTGTTACCTCAAAACTTAGACTTCTTTTATTGCTTGCAATTCTTTAAGCGAGAATCTTTCAGCAACTTACTTCAGGATAAACCGTTTACATTTCATATTTTATATCTCATTGAACAAAAATGCAACATATGGTTTTGGTTTTTTATAAAAACGTTTCATTTTTGAACATTAATCATCCTCATCTACTTTAGTTTTTAGATTAACTGACAATTCACTTCAAATTTTAACAGCAAATTAAAGAACTTGAACATAAGAAAATACTATATAGAATAAGCCGAACAATTATAAATTAATTGTCCGGCTTGTTTGGATGAACAAAGGCGCGAGGCGCCGTTTAGCAACGTAGCGAATGGAACGAATCAACGAAAGTTTTAGGAATCATGCTCCTGCAACAGGAGTATGCCGACGTCGGGTGGCAAGCCCGTTTTTAGTCGGCCTTCTTCTTAACCACGAACCGATGATGACTTATCGTAGGGCGCATTTCTAAAGTCGCCTAGTTGCTGGGCTCATTCGCCGCACGTGGCTATTCCGTTATATCGGTATCCCAAAGCACCTTATTTTATAATTTCTTATCTTCTAAAAAAACTCATTCCATCGCTATATCTAAATACTTCGCTTTCTTACTTACAGCATCTTCTTAGCTTCCTTAGCAGCAAAAACTGCTTTCCTGTGGGATCTTCAGCTTGCTCTGTTTCCGTAGACGTCTATATATGTTGACTCCGCTAAAAACGTGTGTATACGCAAATAGACAATTTGTTCGTTTTTTTAATTTGCTATTTTAGTTATGTCCCAACCACGATTCGTCAACCTTCCTCACATATAAAACTACTTCATTAAGAAATAGATGGCTATTCTAAACGTTAGATAAGAGGGAAAATAATTTTATTCTTTTTCATTACTCGTTTGTTTAGATACTCCAACTGCTTTATCAAGCACTCTTGCCTCGTTTTCCTTAACTACCATAATCATACAATTTATTATCCGTTGAATCACAAAATCTTCTTTACAAAATATCTCCTTTCTTTTTACTTGTATACATATGACAAGTAAAGTTAGATTAAAGATCAGTTTATATGGAAAAATAAACATAATAATTTATTCACAGTGAAAATAAAAAGCTTTGTTCAATTTACAAGGAGTTGGCTAGTGACCCCTCGAAACTAAAAGTTACCATTGTGAACGTCTTTAACATATTACTTCCATCAAATCGATGTCCTACATGGATGCTTTGATCCAACTTACAAAAACTTCAAAGCCATTATTTTTCTTCTCCATTCTTACTTGAGTCCATAAAAAATACCCTCTTTTAGGTAAGCAAATTTTATTTTAATCTGTTTACCTAACAGAGAGCATGATTAATCATATTCTTGATTTATAAAGTTTTATCATCGAAGAGCAGCTTGAGCCGGACGTGGTATTCGGTTTTTCGTTATCCATAAACACCTCATTTTATACTTCCTTATTTATTAAAAACACCAAGGTTTTATAAAACACCTTGATTTTGTTTAAATTTACGACTCCTTCACTTGCCCATTGGATCCTGATTCAATTTTCTCCATAACGTAGTACGGCTTATCCCTAAACGTTTGGCTGCACTGGATTGATTATTGTCTTCTTCCAGCAATACAGCCTTTATAATGCTCCGCTCCATTTCACTTAGAGTCCCTTTAAGCGATGGGACTGCTTGTTCAGCAGTTATCGTCTGCATTACTTTTTTCACATCATCCAATTCAATATAATATCCAGAGGTTTGCAAACTCAATGTTTTGCACACTTTTTTTAATTCAAGCAAATTTAAATGCCAATCAAATTCCATTAAATACTCTATTGCATGATCTTTAATACCTAGAGCTTCTCCCCCATCAGCAGCATGAAATTCAGCTAAAAAATAATGTATAAATGCGGGGATATCTCTTTTCCTCTTCCTTAACGGAGGAATATGCATAAAGTTAGCAATTATTCTCTCGTATAGTTCTTTTAAAAATAGATCTTGTTTCACCAATATTTCCAGTTGCGCAGTTGTAATCGAGATTAACCTTATGTCAATTGGCTTTTGTTGTAGGAGCTTCAATAACCTATCTTGTAAACCACGATCTGTTTGGTCTATCTCATTTAAAAGCAATGTTCCTTCTTTCATAGAACGTAGAATTGTTTGCAGATGCGCTATTTCTGACTCATTTAATAAAGAGCACGTCACCTCAAGTAATGGTGTACCGTTGCCATATCTCTGAAAATGAATATTTCTTGCAGCCGTGCGTTTCCCTACCCCAGGTTCTCCGTAAATACACAGAGCAGCTTTATTATCAGCATGTATGTGAACCAGCCTGGACTGCAATTTACTTGTTTCGCTTTCACCGATTATTGGAAGATGTGAAGGATTACTATTTAACATATATATATTCTCATTCTTGAGAGAGAACACGTTATGAACAAAAATTCCGACCGCCAAAGCTTCATCTCTTATCAAATACGCTTGCACAAGATAATGCAGATTAGCTATGTTCAGTTGCCCCCACTGCTCTTTTCCAGTGTAAAGTACTTGATTTACGAGTTCTTGTAATTGCTTATCTTGTATTAAGACATCTTTATGTTCTATAGACTTAAAAGCGTTATTCTTATGTATTATTTGGTTTTGCACACTAACAGCAATTGGTATCGGCATGTTGTTCATGGCATCATACACATAATTAGCAGATGTTTTACTTGTATAAAATAGCTCGTATAATCGCTTACCTTCTTCAAAAGCGTCCATTAGTGCTTCTTTTCCAGAAGTAATCAGAACCCCACGTAATCCTATTTGTTTTGCTTCTTGTACCGTAACAACATCCCCAATAACCACTGAATAGCCTGCTTGTTTCAGTTCTAACAAATGGCGCTTCACTTCATCCCTAGACTGTATTGTAATCATTTTTACATTGAACTCCAGAATATCACATAATGTAGCTGCACCTCGTGATATATTCGCAAATCCTAACAGAGCTACTTTATTATTCATTTCTTTTATTAATGTAAACACCCGCAGCATGTCGTAACCTGTAATATCAATTGGCACAACAGGCAATGAGACTTTTTCCTGTATCATTGTTGCTGTCCCGCCACGGCTAATAATTAATTCATAACCGTTCTCTTCAGCAGTTTGTGCTAATTTCACACCTTCTTCCAAGTTAGCCACTTCAATATGAACATCTATGTAATCAGGTGTTTTTACTTTCTTAGCCATCTCAGCCAACCCAGGATAAGGAGCGATTAGTAGAGCTTTTATCAATGTTCATCCCTCATTTGTTTCCATATTAAACAAGTCTATTATGACATAAATAAGATTCAATTGTACATGAAGAGGCATATAAAAACAGTTATCAGCAAATTTAACCGCTATACTTTAATTGAATTTATTAACTAAAAAACTCTAAAAAACCATTATTATCAATTAATAAAAAAGTAAAGCTACCACTTCACTATCCACTACCTTGCCCAATTCAAAAAATGAGCTTTTTGCTTGTTATGCATAACATTTTAAGATGGATCGAATCTATCCCATGATTCTGGTACATAACTTCCCTACTGCAGCAACCGACTATTACGCTTTGGCACGCGATTTCTCAGCTGTGGTACTCAACTTTTGCGCTTCGGCGCCCGATTTCCCGGCTGCGGCGCTCAACTTTTACGAGCGCGACTTTCGGACCTTCTTGTTCAAGTCATTCTACCGCTCAGCCTTGAAGCCAGGGTACTTACGTTCATAAATAAATAGCTGAACTTACGATGAAGATAGCTTGAATTATATTTGGCTAACTTAATCCTGTACACGTATGATTTATGATGAAAACCTGATCCAGATCGAAGAAGCCTATATACAACGACACTTGCTTTATCGAGAAAACTCTTGTTCAAATGGAGATGGTTTTGTTAAAGATTCTATCCATATAATGTGATTGTTTTCAACATTTCCCTTCTCTATTTCCTCCATCTCAAAGCGAATTTTTGAATCTATGCTTTTCCTTATTTATACTTACAATAAGAGGTAATAGAAAGGATGATATATCATGGGACAGGAGATTAAAGGAAAAGTTGCTTATATCAC
Organism: Roseburia sp. 1XD42-34; assembly: GCF_009917385.1. Classification (GTDB taxonomy): domain Bacteria; phylum Bacillota; class Bacilli; order Bacillales; family Amphibacillaceae; genus Virgibacillus. The sequence goes on from NZ_QWLJ01000047.1 coordinate 19,408, forward strand.
AGGTGCTGGAAGCGGGATTGGTCGGGCTACTGCGCTTGCCTTAGCTAAAGAAGGTGTACATGTCGGGTTAATTGCACGGACAAAAAGCAAGCTCGAAGCTGCTGTAAAAGAAATCACAGCACATGGGGTAAAGACAAGCTATGCAGTCGCTGATATTGCAAATTCAGAAGAAATTAGTCAAGCAATAAGCGGCCTAGAAAGCTCCCTTGGCTCTGCAGATATTTTGATTAATAATGCCGGCATTGGGGCTCATGGAAATTTTCTTGAAATGGAACCAGAAGCGTGGAAACATACATTTGAGGTCAATGTATTCGGCACGTATCATGTTACTCGCGCTGTTTTGCCACAAATGGTCAAAAAGAATGCAGGTGACATTATGATGATTTCTTCCAGTAACGGTTTAAAAGGCACAGCTGGGTCAACTTCTTACAGCGCTTCCAAGTTTGCTATTCAAGGTATGTCCGAAGCGTTAATGCAAGAAGTACGAAGAAATAACATTCGAGTTTTCACCTTAAATCCAAGCCTTGTTGCTACTGAGCTTGCCTTCGGTGACCAGTTAGCGGAAAAGAACGAAAATAAATACATGCAGCCAGAGGATCTAGCTGAATATATGGTTGCTCAATTGAAGTTACATCCGCGAATCTTTATTAAGCAATCGCTACAGTGGGCAACGAATCCGTTTTAGGCTAATAAAAAACTGTTGCAAAGCGACTTATATGAAACGTTTGCAACAGTTTTTTGTATATATTTTATTACTAGACTAGGTGACGGTATTTTAGAAATGAATAGTTGTTAATATTGAATTTTAACTGCACGAAAGCAAATATAAGAGCAACTACTCTAATGGAAAAAGATGCATGCCAATGTGAAAAAATCCTGCGTAAAAAGGATTGCTCGTGCCCTTCTCCTTCTATCCATGAGCATGAACCTGCTCTACAACTATTGTTAGGTTTGCCTAAGACCATTAAGAAGCTTTCCTTTTTGCCGTAAACTCATCTGGTTGAATTAATCTAGGTGCACTTGCTAAAAGGACTCCAAGAACGACAGAACAGAACACAAAGGCGCCTAGCATAGTCGCTCCGTTTGCAATGAATGAATATACGATTGGCGACATGCCTTTAGGTGCATATTCTCCCCAAAAAATTACTCCTGCAAGAAAATGCCAGAAATATCTCGCCGTACTGCCTACTAATGTTGCTGTCACTATCCAGGCCAATGCAACTTTTTTATTTCCATTTTGAACATTTTTCTGAATCACTGGATACAATAAACCAGCAAAACCGACGAATGCAAAGGCAATAAAGTATTCAATAAGAAATTGAGTTGGCGTTAAAATAGTTGCATCTCCTAGCATTACTTGCAATAAGCCCCATAAGAAACCAGATAACACCGCGGCTGCGACTCCTCGACGAAATGCCAAAATAAAAATGGGAACCATTGCAAAGGAAATGGAAATGGCAGGTGATAGTTTGATAGAAGGTAATAAATCCAAAATAAATGCAAAGGCTGCGAAAAAAGCTGCTTCAATCATTACTAGTAATTTAATATTTTTCATTAAAAATGCCTCCCTTTCACGGAAACCTCAAGGGAAGCATAGCTAATATAAACGTAGATTCATTGTTTATGCAGAAAGGATCACCCAACAGTCATTCTCTTTAAATACAGAATTCTTTATCGCATTAATAGCGAATGAGAATTTTGTTGAGTTAACCTAATCATTGTTGCCCACATCCCTACGCTAGTACTAACTATACAGGTTCAAAGGGTCAGAACATCATTGTTCAATCTCAGCTAAAAAGCTCCCCTTGTGGTTTCTATGTATTTGATTTTTACCATTATAAATCATAATTTGTTTTTTTAACACCTTTTTGCTCATTATAAACGTTTTTGTCCTAAAAAGAGCATCATAAATCACCAACAAAACCGATAACTTGGTCGCTTTAGTATATTGCGTGGATATTTCTGCCGTGAATGACCTAAAAGCCTCTTACGAAATAGACATTTAGGTGCTGACATCTCCCACTTGAGGAGTTGAATTACATGTACAGAAACAAGTCAAGCCTATGTGAGGGATAACCGCACCTTATTTAGGGGATAAAAAGTACAAGTTACTCGCTTTTACTGGCAGTCGACCCACAACATATATAATCAGCTCCTTTTGAATTAATTGAGTACGTATTGATAGATCAAGATTGTAAATTTCTTGCCGTCGCGATTCAATTGTCTAATTCGTTGCCTTTCTCATCATTCAAAACAACTGTCTCCAACATGAATAACAATTTTTATCCTCGCTTGCCGCTCTCGAATGCGTTTATGCCTTATTCGTTGCTTCGTTTAATTGCTCAGCAGCTACTACTACACTAGAAGCAACTCGTTCCATTTCATGAACGACTTGTTTGAATTCGTTCATTTCTTTCAGCACTACATTTGCTTCTTGCTCATTCAATTGAATGGTCTTTACTAAATGCCGAAAAGATTGTTGGGTAGCTTCCGAAAACGACATACTTAATCCAACAGCCGCTTCTATTTCTTCCATAGATGCTTTGGTCCATTGACTAACTTGGCTTGAGGTTGATATAAGTGAGGTTATTTGCGTAATGGATTGCTTCGTTTGCTCTGCTAACTTGCCAATTTCCTTGGAAACTACAGCAAACCCACTTCCATGTACGCCCGCCCTTGCTGCTTCGATCGAAGAATTCAAAGCTAATAAATTTGTTTGATCGGCAATTTTTTGTACCATAGCTATAATTGTTGCAATTTCGTTTGAAGATTTATCAAAATTATCCAAGGATTGGGTTATTTGCTTCGCTGTTTTTTCCATATACTTGATGGTGTTAAACAGCTCATCTAATTGCTCTTGACCTTCCAGCGCTTTTTCTCTAGCTTTTTCTGCTTGATATGTACTTTTTTCTGTCGCTTTATTCACTTCGTTTATATTTGTGGTAAGTGTCTCTGCAGAAGCTTGATTTTCCTCAGCTATTGCAACAAGTTCCACGCTGACTGTACTCATTTTATCCTTAAGCCAGTCTTTACCCGCTTTATATTTTTCATCCATTTTTTTCATATTTTCCTGTTCATACGCCTCTAAGACAATTTGTTGTTCAAAACTCATAATTTTATTTACAGAAACAAGCGTAGCATGGAATTCCCCAGTATCTTTCATTTCACCATAAATCAAATGAATAATAGTATTATGTAAATTCTGATATGCCCCCATATACCAGGCAGGTTGTAAACCAATTCGATAATGCGTCTTCGCAATTGCAAAGCGTTTTTCTAGATATGCCGGATTGATTTCCGCTTTAAACAAATCGTTGACATATTGCTTTAATGTTAAACGTAAACGGTCAATCGTGCTATATTTTTCAATAATTCGGCGTAAATGGTTGAATTGTAAAATAGTCGAATAAAATGAATCAACGAGTAAATCCATATTTTTCACTATAAGTGGCTGTAGACTTTTTAACCGCATCAAGTCTGTTTCTGTAAGATGAGTCATATCCATCTTTTGTAAAACAGATGCATCATGTATATTAATGACAACTTCTGCTTCTGTAAATGCTTGCAACCATTGTTTATCTTGTTTTTGTTTAAAAAACATAAGTTTTCCCCCCGTACGATCGATTAAGTAAACGATAATTCCTTAACTGGGTGTAACTGTATCACGGAAAAGCTTCTAAACCACCAATAGTTAGAATTCGATTATTTCAGAAAAGTCAATTGAGTAGAACAAACCATTGCACGAATAAATAATTTATAAAAAAACCCCTACATAAATAATAATATTTACGTAGAGGTCGGTTGCACCACTAGCTCCATGCGATTCAAGGTGCCCACATATTATCGCACATCTTTGCTTCCTCATTAAAATTTGTATGGATACAGCTCTTACGAATCTCCTTATATAAATACATATTATCAATCATAAACTTTTATTGTCAACTATTTCCGTAACAAATATCGCGTAATTCGACAAAAATTAAAATATATTGAACAAAGGCGCCAGCGCCCGGTTAGCAACGTAGCGACTGGAGCGAATCAACTAAAGTTTTAGGAATCATGCCACTAAAAACAGAGGTATGCCGACGTCGGGCGGCAAGCCCGTTTTTTTAGTCGGCCTTCCTCTTAACCACGAACCAATGCTGACTTATCGGAGGGCGGCGCGTTTCTAAAGTCGCATCGTTGCTAGGCGCATGCGCCGGATGGGACCTATTCGGTTATTTCTTTATCCCCAAGCACTTAAGTTTATACTTTCTTACCTTTTAAAACAGCTATCTCCATCGCAAAAGAGACGAGCGTATTACGCCCGCCTCTCTCCACGTAAAGCCATTCTATTTAATTATGGACAATTCCCATTTACACAAAATGGTTTATACTCCCTTTAGCTTTTTGGGTTTAGACAAAAGGACTATTTCTTCAGAAATACATAGTGGACTTGAACGACCACCTACTATACAGACGGATTTAAATATATTGTAAATTAAAATATTATAAATGATTTAAGTATTGATTGAGTCTTGCGCTATAATTACATTTAACTGTTTTTCTTTTAAATTCTGTACAGACACCTTATCAGCCTTATTATCCGTAATGATATAATCAACATCTTCTATACCGGTTATTAAAGAAAACGCCTGTTTACCTATTTTGCTATAATCAACCATAATATATACCTGCGATGTACTTTCTATCATTTTTTTCTTTATTTTCGCTTGCTGCTCATCAGATTCACTAATTCCTCTTTCAATTTGCAAACCTTTACATGATATAAACGCTTTATTTACGTAATAATTACTTAAAGACGCCTCAGCAAGTGGTCCAACAAAGGATAATGATTTTCCAAGCAATGCTCCACCAGTTGAAATCACGGTGATTTGTTTTTTATCTCCTAATTCCATAGCAACTTTTATAGAGTTTGTAAGTACTGTGATTGGTATGTCAGGTAGAGATTTAGCCATATACCATGCTGTTGTACTAGCATCGAGAATAATATTATCACCTTCTTTTACAAGCTTAACAGCTTCTAAAGCTATATTCTGTTTTTCAACAACGTTTATTATCTCTCGTTCTTTATAGGGAATCTCAAGTGAATCACTAGGGTTCATACTTATAGCGCCACCATGACTTCTCAATAATTTTTTCTCTTTTTCAAGCTTTTCTAAATCCCTACGAATTGTCTCTTCTGTAACAGAAAATATCTCACTTAACTCCGAAACACGGACACTTTTTCGTTCATTTACAACTCTTACAATATTTTGTTGCCTCTCTGCTATAAGCATGATATCCCAACTTTCTTACTAAAAATATACCAAAAAAATGATGTATATCCAAATATTATTATAATATAAACGGTTTAGAAAACAACCAGCATGTTATATTTCCGCTCGTTTCATACCTTTTCTTTTTATTCTATATCTAAAAAATTTATGAGCAAAGGAAAAACCCTTTGCTCATAAATTTGCTCATTTTTTTAATTATTATAAGAAATACTTCTCAGGTGGAGTAACAGCAAATCGCTTCGCTAAATCTCTTAATTGTTCGTCTGTAATATCCTGTTTAATCCCGCCTTGATGGGAACTAACTAGCATATAAATTTGTGCCGCCTTCTCCACTGTTTCAATTAATCCAAATGCCTCCGCTAGAGAGTTACCCGCTCCAAAAATTCCATGATGCGGCCAAATAACTAAACGAAACTCTTTCATTTTTTTAGCGGTTTTTTCCCCGATTATATCTGTTCCAGGTACCATCCAAGGTAAAATACCTACACCTTCCGGAAAAACAACTAGACATTCGGTACACATTTTCCACAGCGTTCTTGTGAAATTCGCTTCATCTAATTCATGTGTAAATGTCATTGCTATAAGATTTGTCGTATGCGTATGCATAATGACTCGATGGTCAGGATTTTGCTTCAACCTAGAAATATGGCTCATAAAGTGAGATGGAAGTTCACTGGTAGGCTGACTATTTCCTTCAAGTCCCCATAATAGTTCAACCGCTTTTCCATCGGAACTAATCCGCAATATACCCAAAGACTCCTCTGGATCATCTTTAATAAACCGAAAGTATTTCCCCGATCCTGTAACTATAAAGTATTTACCAGCGAGTTCAGTAACTGGATAGTCTAGTTGTATGGTGCGAATTACTTGATCCTTATTTAAATAAGGTGTGACTTCCTCTTCGTTTAACAGATAACTAATATTTCCACCATTTAACTCGTCCCAGCCAAGACGCCACATATCATAAGTATTCTGTATCATCTCGCGTAGGAATGGCGCATGTAAAATTTCCTGTTTGTTTCCATTTATTTCTTTCATGTGTCTGTTCCTTCCTTTGAAGAAAATTTCTATATCGATAATCATTTACTAAAGTTGATCAGTGAATTTAGTAGGTTAAATAATATATATTTTAAAGTTAGTCTCTTTTTGAAAGGACAGCTGCTTCATATTTGTTAACTTCATCAAACCATGCCATACCTGTAGGAACTTTCATTTCTTCACAATAATAATCCCAAATTGCACCAAAAGGATATGTTTTAAGCTCTTCCATCAAGGCTAACCTTTCTGTGAAATTACCCTTTTCTTGTAGATCTCTTAAATAATGATTTGGAGTAAGTAAGGCATATAATAATGATTTAATCATATTTCTTGTTCCTATTGTCCAAGCTGCCACACGATTAATACTAGCATCAAAGAAATCGAGTCCAATCCTTACTTTATTTAACGCGTCATTACGGACAATTTCTAAACCAATTTCACGCAATTCATCATCTAAAATAATCACATGGTCACTATCCCAACGTACGGGCCTTGAAACATGTAAAGCTAATTGATCACTAAATAAGAGCATTGCAGAGATTTTATTAGAAACCACTTCTGTTGGATGGAAATGCCCCGTATCTAATAAGCATAATTTGTTATTTTTCAAGGCATAGCCTAAATAGAATTCATGTGATCCTACGACATATGCTTCTGAACCAATTCCAAATAATTTGCTCTCTACAGCATCAACATTATATTTTTCATCCATTTGAACAGAAAAAATCTTGTCTAATGATTCTTTTAATCTTCTTCTTGGTGTTAAACGATCACTTGGGATATCTTTATAACCATCAGGGACCCAAATATTTGTTAGCGCAGGAGTACCTAATTCTCTTCCGAAATACTCACCAATTTTGCGGCAAGCAAGAACGTGACGAATCCAGAATTCTTGTGTCTCTTTATTAGGATGAGATAGTGTTAAACCATCTGCAGCCATTGGGTGTGAAAATAAAGTTGGGTTAAAATCCAATCCCAGGCCATGTCTTTTTGCCCACTCCACCCATTTTTTAAAATGTTTTGGTTCCAATTTATCTCTTTCAACAACTTGACCATTTGTCTCAGCATAAATCGCATGTAAGTTAACTCGATGCTTTCCCGGTATTAAGGAAAGCGCCTTTTCCAAATCACCCCTTAGTTCTTCAGGCGTCCTTGCTTTCCCTGGATAATTACCGGTTACGTCTATTCCCCCTGATAGTGCTTGCTGGTTTATCTCAAACCCGGAAATGTCATCCCCTTGCCAGCAATGAATAGAGATCGGTACTTGTTTTAAATGATTTAGCGCTTCATCAACATCAATTCCTAATTTTTCATACTGTGCTTTTGCAAGTTGATAGTTTTCAAATGTAGACATTATTATCCTCCGCCTCTCTTTCTAAACGTTTTTAATACAAAGGAATTCTTTATGATGTTTCGAGCTTGATGAATATCCTCAATTTGCTCTAACGCAATTAGTTGAGATATTATATTTCCAATTGCTGTTGCCTCTGACGGCCCTGCAATTACTTTCTTTTCTGTTATGTCTGAAATTAATTGATTTAAAAGATTATTTTTAGAACCTCCGCCAATAATATTTATTTGATTAAATTTCCTTTCGTAAATTTCTTCAATCTGTTCAATCGTATTTTTATAACTGATTGCTAAACTATCAAATACACACTTCGCAACTTGTCCTGGTGTAAATGGTTCAGGTTGTCCTGTTTCCTTACAATACAACTGAATTTCCTTAATCATATTATTTGGTTTTAAAAATCGGTTATCATCTACATCCACTATAGAATAAAAACCTTTTTCATTTTCTGCCATGTCAGAAAAATCAGCGAAACTATATTGATCTTTATAATTTCGTTTCACCTCTTGTATCATCCAAAGTCCCATAATGTTTTTTAAAAAACGATAGCGATAATCAAACCCACCTTCATTCGTAAAATTATAGTCTAATGCTTTTGTAATGCATATTGGAAAGCGGTTTTCAACGCCCATTAGGGACCATGTTCCTGAACTGATAAAGATTGTTTCATCCGTTTCCGGAACAGCGAGTACAGCAGATGCAGTATCATGTGTTGCTGGGAGTATTACTTCCATATCAAAACCAAATTCTTCAACTAATGTTGGTCTTAGGCGACCGATAAATTCCTTTGGAAGCAAAACTTGTTGAAACATTCGATCATTTATGTCTAATTTTTTCAATAAATCCCTATCCCATTTCTTAGTAAAAGCATTAATCAACTGAGTTGTCGTTGCGTTGGTATACTCATTTACTTTTACTCCAGTTAATAAATAATGAACGTAATCAGGGATCATTAGGAACGTTTTTGCTTTTTCTAATAGCTCTGGATATTTTTTCTTTATATAATATAGCTGATAAATAGAATTAAATTTTTGAAACTGTATTCCAGTCTCCAAATATAAAAGCTCTTTACTAATTATTGAAAATACCTCATCCATCACACCATCTGTCCTTGGGTCACGGTACGAAACAGCATCCATTAGCAGTTCGTCATTTTCATCTAATAAAACAAAGTCAACCGCCCATGTATCGACACCAATACTTACTGGCATTAACCCTTTCTTTTTAGTGAGGTGAATCCCTTTTTTTACTTCTATCCACAGCTTATCGATATCCCAGCAAAAATACCCATTCTTTTGAATTAATCTATTCTCAAATCGATAAACTTCATCTATAACCATTTTTTCACTTTGTAAATATCCAGCAATTACTGTGCCACTTGAAGCTCCTATATCTACTGCCAAACTGCAAGATCGCATTTTCTCACCTTCCAATTTCAAAAAATAATACTTTGGCTCATTTCCATTCATGTTTACTTGAAACTAGTATTACCACATCTATAATAAATGAAATTCAGCAATAAATAAACAAATTCAGTCAAAAAGAAATATTTTTGGTTTGTTTTTCTTTTGTTTATTTTGTAATAAAATTATACTGTGGACTGTTTTTTTGATGTTATCAAGTTACCATAGCGCTCTTCTTCTATTTGACGTAAAGATTTTCCCCTCGTATTTGGCGCGAGTATAATGCCAATTACCATATGAATTATAAGAAAAATAATCATTACGATACCTGCAACTTTAAATCCAAGAGTTGCCATAATTGTTGGTAATATAAATGACCATAAGGCAATACCTGTCCGAACAATAAAATACATATAGCCTTGTGCTGTAGCACGATATCTTGTAGGGAATAATTCACTTGTCCATAATGCATAAAATGCTTGAGCACCTATTCCAGCAGCAGATCCCCATAGGACAACAAATGAAATTAAGGTTGGCCATGTCATCGGCATAAAAGTAAGGATGATCCAAGCAATGACTCCCATCAAAGCACCAATACCAAATATTAGTTTGCGACTATATTTATCGCCTAATTTCATAAATATAAGGTACGTAGTAATAACGGTAAACATCCATAAGAATGCTTGAAGTAAATTAGCTTGTTGGTTACTTAATCCGCCTACATTTTCATAAATATAAGGCATGAAGTAGCCCATTGCACCAGCTGTTAAATTCCAAAATAAGTAAATGCCTAACAATAAAAACAATGCTTCCCTATTTGGTTTTAACGAAATTAATTCTTTAAAAGAACTTTTTTGTTTAATGCCCTTACTTCTGTCTTTCAAATCTTTGGCTTGTTGCTCTTCCCAAATCTTTGATTCAGGGAGACCGCGTCTAATATATAAAGAAATACCCGCTATTATAAAGAGATGGAAAAAAATAATTCTTGACCCCATTAAACCTAAAGGTGCTAGTAGCACTGCCAAAGCAAATGTTGCCATTGGACCAATTGACCATGCTAATTGTGCTGTTCCAACATGCGCAGCCCGCTTATTTTCTGGCGATTCTTCAGCTATATAGGTCCATGAAACTGGAACACCAGCACCTACGGCAATTCCGGTTATGATTGTTCCGAGAAGCAACATTGGAAAATTTACGGAAACTGCAATTAAGAGAACACCAATCATATAAACCATTAAATCATAACTAAAAATTAGTCTTCTTCCATATTTATCAGTTAGGGGACCGCCAATCAACGCACCTAAAGCTGCACCTAAAGCATTCGCGCTTAATGCACTCAATAAACCAACACCAATACTATCTATTTGCAGATACGCTTGCCACATTGTTAGGCTGCTAGCAGCCGCAATGATAGATCCAGCTTCAATGTAATTTGCCATCGAAATTGCTATAGTAGCCTTCCAACCTGTGACTTCCTTTGCTGCGAACTTTTTCTTACTCATCAGACTCTCCTCCTATTTTAATCCATATGGAATACTTCTTCTAAATCAACCGTTACCGGACTGTTGTCTGAATTCGTTTCCATAATAGATTTCATATAATCCCACCATTTTTTATTTATCTCTGTTTTTGACATTTTCCTCCATAGTAGTTCATCTTTAATTTCAACATATCCAAATAATTTATTGCTTACTTCATCTAGAAAGATAGAATAGTTTCTTGCACCATGCTTTCGAAGTTCCTCAACCATTTCAGGCCATATTTCTTGATGACGCTTCTTGTATTCCTCTTGTTGATCAGGATAAACAGTCATAACAAAAGCTTTTCTAATCATTCAACATCATCCTTTTCGATATTTTAATAAAGAAAATAAACGTTTCATGAGAACGATTACATTTTACTTACACGTTAATCATAATGCCAAACAAACAAAAAGTCAACATATATTAGCTTTATTTATATTTGTTTATTTGTTTTTATGTTTGTTTCATTGTTTCTAATTTTTAACGAAGGAAAAAGTATGAACATAAAATAATTTCTCATTCAACTAACGAAATAATATTAACTGGACAACGTTTCATTATAGGAAAACAAATGCTAAAATGCTCAGTTAATGGTGCCCAAACTAAATATCTGACAAGTTTAAAGAGAGCTTCAGTTAATGTACAAATAATATTATTTCCTAATCGAGTAGAGGGAAAAGCTAAATAACTTTTCGCCCCTCTCACACCACCGTACGTACGGTTCCGTATACGGCGGTTCAATAGTTTGAGTGTATGAACTGGTATTGAAGAGCGATATCTTTATATCCTCTCGATGCCAGTTCTTTATCTGTCAATGAACGATGGAGTACATAGCTACTTGATATAATCCAGTAACCTTTTCTTGTATTCGACCATTCATAAGCTTTACGTTTATCGATACCTAAGTGAATTAGATTTTCTCTTTTTGTGCGTGGATTCTTCCACTGTTTCCAAATGTACTGTCTAATTCTACGCTTCAGCCACCCGTTTAGATTCTTCATAAATCCTTTCATTTCACCTATGCCATAGTAGTTTATCCACCCTGTCATAAGTTGTCGGATTTCTTTTAGAATCACGTCCAGACTTCTTCCACGATTGCGTTTGGTGATTCGTTTGAGTTTCTGTTTAACGGTCACTTTTGCTTTATAATGTGGACGAATTTGAACACCTTTCTTTGTAACGTGGATACAGAATCCTAGAAACTTTCGTTTCAAGGGGCTTCCTACTGCGCTCTTTTCCCGATTCACCGTAAGACTTAAATCCTTCTCAAGAAATTTCGTCATACTCTTCATTACTCGCTGTCCTGCCCTTTTGCTTTTCACATAAATGTTACAGTCATCTGCGTAACGCACAAATCGGTGTCCTCGTTTTTCTAGTAATTGGTCTAACTTATTTAAGTAAATATCACTGAGTAACGGAGACAGGTTCCCCCCTTGAGGCGTTCCTTCCTCTGATTTTTCAAAGATGCCGTCAATCATGATTCCACTTAATAAATATTGTCTTATCAAGCGTAGTACTCGCTTATCTGTTATTTGTTTCTTCACAAAGTACATCAGTTTGTCATGATTTACCGTATCGAAATAGGCTTTCATATCCAAGTCCACCACATGTTTGTACCCTTGTTCGTAGTACGACTTTGCCCGTATGATGGCTTGATGTGCACTACGTTTTGGACGAAACCAAAACTATTATCGGAGAACGTCGGTTCAAATATTGGTTGTAACACTTGGTTTATTGCTTGTTGAAGCATTCGGTCAATAACTGTAGGAATCCCTAATTTTCTTGTTCCGCCATTTTGTTTTGGAATCTCAACCCGCAATACGGGTTGAGGTTTATACTTCCCAAGATACAACTGCGTTAATAATTCTTCCCTATGTTCCCTCAAGTATGGAAGCAACTGGTCGTATGTCATACCATCCACTCCAGCTGCATCCTTATTTCTGACCACTTGAAGATAAGCTTGATTCAAATTATCCCTTGATAGGATACTTTCAAACAGATCGGATACACCATTTTGATTGTTCTTTTCACCATGAAAGGCACTATGCGCTTCGACATACCATTCATGTTCCACACTATCTCTCTGCCGATAGCCAGATTCTACTGTTTTCTGCAGTTCTCGCACCCTTCACACCTCCTAGAGCTTTCAAAATTACTATTGTTCGGTCCTTCATGTTTTGGTCATGTTACACTACTACGACCTCTGCTGACTTCTTGTGATTCACCAGGATGTCACCAACTTGGCTGTGTCGGCTCGTTATTCTTTAACTCACAAGTCACCCTCACAAGACCTCCCCCGGTAAGAACGAAAACTTTCCTCCCACGTAACTGCTAGATTTACTG
>NZ_QWLJ01000048.1 GCF_009917385.1 Roseburia sp. 1XD42-34
ATAGACGATAAAAATAAAATTCTTTACATCTATTGGGAATATTACAGTCGTCATAAAGACGATCCAGAAATAGCGGATGATCTTCAAGAATTTGTTGAAACAAAGGAACGCATAAAAGGTGATTTTGCTGAACCAAAAACCATCTACTATTTAAAAAAGCGTGGTATCAATATTTCAGGAGCTTACAAACCAAAAGGTTCTCGCTTACAAAATACAAAGAAGATAAAAAGATTTAAACGCATTGTTTGTTCAGAGCAATGTCCAAACACGATTAGAGAGTTAAAGAATCTCACATATAAAAAGGATAGGCATGGCAATACAATTTATGACGAGTTTAATATTGACCCGCATACTTTTTCAGCTATTTGGTACGGATTAGATGACTATGAGGTTGTCGATTTAAAAGATAAAAAAGAAACATACAAAGCATTACAAAGGCTCGGTTTATAAAGGAGGGATATCTTGGATAGTAGTAAAAAGCGTTTTTTAGATGAATCTAATAAACAGTATGTATATGCCAGTACAGACGAACTGTTAGATAACTTGGGTGATTTAAAAGAGATGGTTACTAATCATGAGAAACATCAGGCTAGTAGATTAAAAGAGTTGGAAAGTTATTACCTTGGCGATAACACTACTATTTTAAAGAAAAAACGTAGGAAAGAAGAACATTTAGCTGATCATAGAGCAACGCATAATTTTGCTAAATACGTTTCTCAGTTTATCCAGGGGTATATGGTTGGTGTCCCGATTAAAATGCAATATGAAGATGACGATAAAGCAACCAATGAAATACTTACTAGCATAAATCGTATAAATGAGGCGGATGCCCATAACAGCGAATTAATACTAGATTTATCTATATACGGTAGAGCATATGAATTACTTTTCCGTTCCCAAGATGACGAAGTGAAATTTGTTTCTCTTAATCCAAAAGGGACGTTTGTGATTTATGATAAAACGGTTGAAAAAAAACCTATTGCAGGTATTAGATACTACCGTGAAGATGAGGGAACGTTTATAGAGTTGTACACCAAAACACAAAAAGTGAAAATTGTACATGATGAAGAGGAAAAGTTAAATATCGTTGATAGCGAAATGCATTTTTTTGATGGTGTGCCAATAATTGAATATGTGAATAACCGTTTTAGGCAAGGGGATTTTGAAAATGTGTTGAACCTAATTGATTTATATGATGCTGCGCAATCTGACACAGCCAACTATATGACGGATATAAACGACGCCATGTTAAAAATAGTTGGAAACTTAGAGATGGATCCAAAAGAAGCAGATGAAATGCGGGAACGAAACGTCTTATTGTTAACACCAGGTACAGACGCCAACGGAAAACAATTAAATGCTGATGCAGATTACATTTATAAAAAATATGATGTTGCTGGTGTTGAAAAATATAAAGATAGAGTACAAGCTGATATTCATAAGTTTACGAATACCCCTAACATGAATGATGAAAGTTTTGCAGGTGTGCAATCCGGCGAATCGATGAAATATAAGTTATTTGGATTGGAACAAGTTAGAGCAACAAAAGAAAGGTATTTCAAGCGTTCATTGCGTACTAGGTACAGGTTAATTAATAACATCTTAGAGTTTGCACAAGAAGGTAGCTTTGACGCTGATAAAATGGCGATTACTTTCACACCTAATCTTCCTAAGTCGGCAAAAGATGAAGTAGATATGTTTAATTCGCTTGGCGGTGAGTTATCAGAGGAAACGAAATTAAGTTTACTTTCCCTTGTAGAAAACCCTCAAGAGGAATTGGAACGTTTGGAAAAACAACGTAAGAAAACACGCCCTAGTCAATACCTGGACACACCGAATTGAGGTGTTTTAAGTGCCTAAACAAAGCTACTGGGAAAAGAGAGAAAAAGACCACATCAAAAGAGAACAGATGAAAGACGAAGAAATAGCCAGGGAAATAGAAAGGATTATACAAATTGCTTTACTGGAAGCTGAAAAGGAAATAAGAAATTTCTACTCCCGTTATGCGGGTAAAAATAACTTAACTCCTGCAGAAGCAAAAAAAGCAATATCTGAATTTGATGTACAAGCTTTTGAAGCCATTGCAGCAAAGTATGTGAAAGAGAAAAATTTTAGTGATAAAGCGAATAAAGAACTATATACTTACAACACTAAAATGCGCATTAGTAGGCAAGAACTTCTTATGATGTATTTAAATGCTCATTTAGTTGTAATGGCTGACGAACAAGTTAAAACTATGCAAGAATACTTTGAAGAGGCTGCCATGTCAGAAGTTGCTAGACAGGCTGGTATACTAGGTGCCAATATCGTGATTACTCAACCAACTTTATTGTCCATTGTTGGAGCTTCTTTTCACGGTGCTGTATGGTCTACACGTATTTGGGATGATATGGTAGGATTACGTGAAGAATTAGATAGGATTATCACCAGTTCTATTATTCGAGGTGCTCATCCTGATAAATTCATCAAAGATATACGGGAAAGGTTTAGTGTTTCAACATTCTATGCTAGGAGATTATTAATTACGGAAGTTGCTAGAGTCCAAACGGAAGCGCAAAAAATATCGTATCAAAAGCTTGGTGATGAAGATGCCGAATATAGATTTATCGCTCTCATGGATGACAGAACTACAAAAACATGTAAAAGTCTAAACGGTAAGAGATTTAAAGTTAAGGATATGAAACCGGGTGTTAATGCACCTCCTATGCATCCTTTTTGCAGGTCAAGCACTGTATTAGACTTAGGGGACTGGCGTACTAAATTCTTTGAAGAAAAGAAGAAGACTTATGCATTGGATGCGGATGATGAAAAAGCATTTACTATTGATGATGAGAGGGTAATTAAAAATTACATGGGCGCTCAATCCTATGTGGTGAATGACAAATTACGTAATGGCTATAAATTAGATGAGGATGAAAAGAAGTTTGTAAAAAATCTCGATAGAGCTCTAGGCAAAATGCCTAAATATAAAGGTGATTTAACCAGGTCGTTGTATTTCAATACTCCTAAAAAAATGAAAGAGTTCCTATCAAAACATGAAATAGACAATGTTGTACAGTATAATGGTTATACATCAACTACAAAGGGAGTTAGATATAATCCTGAATCACAAGTTGAGCTATATATACTAGACAGTAAGAATGGCAGAGATTTAACTAAATTTAATGCTGCCGAAGCTGAAATTTTGTATGAACGAGATGCAAAATTCAAAGTAGTTGGTAGAGAAACATTCAAGGGAGTCGAATATATCTTTTTGGAGGAATATGATGAATAAAAACAATGAATTGTTTAAACATCCAAGATGGACAGAACCTCCTACACCAAAGGTTATAGGAAAAGTTAAAACTACGAAAAAAGAGAAAAAAGAAAACAAAAGAAAAATAGAAGAAGCAATGAAAAGGATTAAAGGCACTGACTAATCAAAAATGGTCAGGTGCTTTTTATTTTTTCAATGTATAAGGGAGGTTATGAGATGGTTTATACATGGCATACAAGTAAAATCTATGCTTTACCAATCGTAGACGGGATTCTCAATTGTGGTAATACTAAGTTTAGCTACAATGAAAAAGAAGCAAAAATACAATTTGTTTTAGCTGATGAACAGTCACAAAAATTTCTTGATACTGTTGCTACTGGTAAAAACCATGAATTACGCGCACGGTTTGGTGACAGTGATTCAACATACCTATTATTCCCTCGCTGTTCATCGAGATTATCAAAAATTGAAAGTGAAGTAGAAGATTATACAACAGTGGAATTAACCTTAAAAAGGGAAGGTGATAGTGATGATTAAACATATTCTTTCAAATATAGGTGGTTTTTATGGAAAAATATCTTAAATCCATTGATAAGAGTTTAAAAACGATAGCGAAAGAATTAAAAAAGATGAATGATATTAAACAACAGACAGAACCATTTGAGAAGAAATATAGAGATACATCTTGTTGTGATGTCGATATTGAAAATACAAGGCCTGAGGGTAGTAATTAAAAACATAGGAGGATATGAAATGAACAACCAAATCGAAAATAGCTTTAGTTATCATGCACCAAAAGAAGAACAGGTTGAGAAATATAATGCAATAAGAGAGAAAGCTAAGGAACTAGCTTATCTGATTGATGAAGTTTGTCCTAACAGTCGTGAAAAGTCAGTTGCATTAACTAATCTGGAAACATCTATCATGTGGGCAAACGCCTCTATTGCTAGAAACGAATAACCCTCGTCTTTAGCCAACAGACGTTATAAACAGGGCTTTTTATTATGCCAAAATCAATCGTACACGGGCATTTTATAACTTAATAGAGTAAATACATTAGGAAGGTCGTAGATGGGCTTATATGGCGTGTCTGGGGCTTTTTTTAATGCATTGAAATAGACAGTGAATAATGCGTGTGTGGGAAATGGAGGAAATGAAATGTTTAAAGATATGAAAAAACAAATAAAACCATTAAAAATGCAGTTACAATTTTTTGCGGAGGAAGATCCAGATCCAAAAGACCCACCTGCAGATCTACCGAAAGAACCAACAGACCTGAAAGGCGGAGAACCTACTAAAGTAGAGCTAACAGAAGAAGAATTACAAAAGAAAATTGAATCTGAATCAGATAGAAAACTGCAAAGAGCTTTACAAAAGAAAGAACAAGAGTGGGAAACAAAAACACAGGAAGCTATTAAGCAGGCTTTGGCAGAAGAAAAACGCTTGTCAAAGCTATCTGAAAAAGAGCAAGAAGAAGAACGCATGACCAAGCGCGAAAAAGAATTACAAGATCGCGAGAATGAACTAAAACGCAAGGAGTTAAAGGCAGAAGCGATTACGGACTTGAGCAATAAAGAACTACCGACTGAATTTGCAGACTTTCTACTTGCGGAAGATGCTGAAAAAACACTAGAAAACATCAACTCATTTAAAAAGGCGTTTGATGCAGCTGTAAATAAAGCTGTTAAAGAAAAACTGCGTCAAGAAACGCCAGATAGTGGCGTGGGAACCAGTAAAGGCACAAACACTATTGCTGAGATTCGCAATAAAAAAGATAAAGAACAAAATAAAGCGCCTGATTTGTGGGCATAGAGGAGAGATATTAGATGTACGTATCAAAGAAAACGACTTATGATAGCAATCCAAGTTTTGTTTCGAGTGAACATATTATTAGTCGCACTCGTACAGCAACGCAATCTATGGGAGTTAATCAAAACGGAAAAATTATTTTAAAAGCTGGGACAGTTTACCCTGCAAATGATGCTACAGCACAAGGGGTTACTTTACATGATGTTGAATTAACTCATGGTGATCAACCAGTAGGTGTTATGGTAGAGGGCTATATTTATGAGTCTCGTTTACCAGAAAAAGTATCTGATGAAGCAAAAACGGCAATGAAAGCAATTAAATTTGAAGATTATAATGCAACGGAGGGTAAATAATTATGCCAAACATTGAAGAGTTTTTGACTGACCAAGCACTACAAGATTATACACAATCTCGTGAATACCCATTAACAGTTGGTGATGGATTATTCCCGACTGATCGAACAGAAGAATTTGAAATCAAATATTTGTTAGGTAGTAATGCAGCGCCAGTATCGGCATCTGTACATGCTTACGATACGGAATCGCAAATTGGATCACGTGATGGAATTGAAGAAATGAGCATGGAACCTGCATTGATTAAAAGAAAAATCAAAATGGGTGAACGATTAATTAAGTCCATGACACAAGCTCGTACTAATGCAGAAGTGCAACGTGTTATTGATCGTATCTATAATGATGTCGATAATATGGTTAACTCTGTGCGTACTCGTATTGAACGTATGCGCTTTGAAGCTATTTCAACAGGTAAACTTACAATTAATGAAAATGGATTAAAAGGCACTATTAACTATGGTGTAGCAAAAGATCAAAAGGAAACATTAACAGATACTAAAATTTGGTCAGATGCAAAGGCTAAACCATTAGATGATATTGATCGTTTTGTAAACAAAGTTGTAGAGCACTCGGGGGTTACGCCAACAAGAATTTTAACTTCTCGTAAAGTGTTCAACGTTTTAAAACGTCATGATTCGGTACGTAAGGGTATTTTTGGTGTTAATAGCGCACGTCTTGTAACAAATGCTGAATTGAATGCTTTTTTACAAGAACAAGGGTTACCTGCTATTGCTACAGATGATCGTGTATACCGTGAGCAAAAGAATGACGGAAGTTATGTAACAAAAAGATTTTTCCCGGAAGACGCTTTTGTATTATTGCCTGGTGGTGAACTTGGTAAGACGGTTCACGGCATTACTCCTGAAGAAGCAAATATGCGTTACATGCAAACAGCAACGTTTGAAAACTTTGGTAATATTGTTGCTCAAATTTATTCAACTAACGACCCTGTGGCGCGTTGGACAAAAGCTGTAGCACTTGCAATGCCTTCATTTCCAACTGCAAACCAGATCTTTATTGCCAATGTTTTAGGAGGAGATGGGAACGATACTCCCTAATGAACCCCTTGGAATAGGGGACGCCAAAATTGGAGACACCCTTGAAATAGGGTAATAAAAAAGGAGGAATTTTCATGGCTACAAAAGAAGAATTAAAACAAGTATTTGTGACTGGTGCTGTACCAACAGAACAGAACTTTCATGACTTGATCGATGTTGCTGGTTCTCCTGGAAATAAAGGAGATGCAGGAAAATCAGCTTATCAAATAGCTGTCGACAATGGTTTCAAAGGGACGGAGCAAGAGTGGTTGGCATCTTTAAAAGGTCCAAAAGGGGATACTGTAAAAGGCAAGGATGGCGTTAGTGTCACAGACATTACATCTGATGGCACAAATATCACTTTTACCTTATCGGATGGCAACACTAAAGAAATCCCTTGGCCAAAACAAGGGTAAGGAGTAACTTATGGATACTTTAGATAACGTAAAGACTGTGTTGGGAATTGTAGATGAGCTACAAGATAAGGTTCTAACGATAATTATTAACAATACTCGTTCCCATTTAACATTATGGTTAAAGAAGCATACGGATTTAAAAGAAATACCCGAAGAATTGAACTTTATCGTTGAAGAACTAGTTATTGCTCGTTTCCAGCGCATTGGGAGCGAAGGAATGAAGTCCGAATCTGTGGAGGGGCATTCCGTCACCTATAACGAGGATGACTTTGCTCCTTATTTATCGATTCTAAGTGCTTTTATTCCTGACAACGAAGAGAAAAAGCAAGGAAAGGTGTGCTTTTATTGAGGTACACAGACCGTATCACGTTGCATAAAACATTTGGAAGGCAATATGACCCGGAACAAGGAAAAACAGTGGTAGCTGTTGATGAAGGGGTTGTATTGCCTTGTAATTTGTCCCCTGTGACGTTGGAAAAGTCTGCAATGGTCTTTGGTTCCATTGATAAGAAAGTCGCCACAGCCCGCCTACAACGCCCGTATAAAGATTATGCAGATAAAGCAGTTGTTAATGGTCAAAAATACAACGTTCTCCGGCATATCCCGTATAAGTCAGAGAGCGTTTTTTATTTGGAAGGTGTAGAAGAATGGACTTAGATGATTTGATAAATCAATTTGACCGAATGTACGATGAAATTGAGGACGATGTTGGGGAAATCGTTAAAAACAACACCATTGAAATGACAAAGGAAACAGTAAGCAATGCTGAAAAGCGATTTGATAAGGGATATGCAACGGGTTATACGGCACGAAACATTGAAACAGATGTAATAGATAAACTTCATGCTAAAACAATTTCAAAGTCCGAGCATTCAGGCTATCTAAACTATGGTACTAGATTTATGGAAGCCACTTGGTTTTTACGAGATGCGTATTTAAACCAGCGCGAAAAAGTCCATAAAGATTTAAAAAAGTTAGTAGAGTAGGGTGAATATATGGAATCACCACAATTACAGTTGTTTAACCACATATTTAACAAATCATTAGCATTAGGGTATGCAACCATTGACTACTCTCCAGTGAGCAATAAAGGGTTAACGTATCCGTTCGTATACGTAGGAGAACGAGTTAGTGAGGACATTATAAACAACAAACAGGTTATTACAGGCAGAATAATGCAAACAGTCCATGTATGGGCTTATGCGAATAACAGAAGTTTGTTCGATCAGATGATGTTCAAACTGCAAATGGAGTTTAGAAAGATAAATAGATTACCGAATTATAGATTGAAATTAGAAGGATTAAATTCCAATGATATGTACGATAACACGACAAGCGATGACTTGCTTCACGGAATTATTGAAGTAGAGTATCGCTTAGTTTAGGAGGAAATTATATGCCAGAAATTGCAAACGGGGTACACAAAGTATTGTACTTTCGTAAATTAGGGGAAGCCGCCAACGCGGCAAAGCTAGTATTTCAAACGGAACATGCCAAGTCTTATGCACGTGACCGCGAATCGACGCCTACAAAGGATGGGAATGTACAGGGTTCTGCACCACTAGAGGATGAAGTAAGCATTACTGCCATACAATCCACAGACGACCCTACATTTACCATGTTGGAGGATTCTATTGTAGAAGATTTTCCTGTAGAAATGTGGGAAGTTGATTTAGCTAAGAAGAAAGTATTTAACGAAGACGGAAAAGAAATAACAAAGTTTGCTGCTGAATACCGTCAGGGTTATATTACCGAGTGGGAAGCGACGAGCTCCGCCGAGGATAATCCAGAAGTGGAAGGAACATTTTTAACAGTAGGAGTAAGACAAAAAGATTACGCTACTTTACCAGAAGGGGATATTGAAACACTTTCCTATGTGTTTCATGACATATTGGAGACTGATCCAGCGGATGATGGATTAGCTAAACCGCCAGAGAATGATGATACTCCCTAATGAACCCCTGCCAATAGGGGATGCTGTAATTGGAAAAACATTAAAGATTGATTAGAGGGGGGAAAATGACCCTCTCTTTATTACTTTGAGGAGGAATATTTATGCATATTAACTTTAACGGTAGAGAGATTGAACTTTCATTCGGACTTCGTACATTAACAGAAATTGATAAGGATTTAGGCTTAGAAATTGAGGGAGCAAATCTTGGGGAAGGATTAGAAATGCTTGTACCTAAGTTACAGTCCGGAAATATCATAGGCTTATCCAAAATTATTAAGGCAGCTACCGCACATGACAAAAAGGCACCTAAAACATACGAGGATCTAGAGCATGTACTAGATAATATCGCTGAAAACCAAGGCTTTGAGAAATTTGGCCAACAAGTGATTGAAGAATTGGGAAAGCGACCTATGACCCGAAACCTAGTACCAGAAGGAATGAAGAAAGAGAAAAAAGAAAAGACGGTACCAAGCAAGGGTTAACCTACAACGAAATCGTTATATACTCTTTACGTAAAGGATTTAAATCCCATTTGCATGAAGTTGAAAAGATGACTCTAACTGAATTTCTGTATAAGAAATATGCCCAAGAATATAAAGAAATTGATGAACTTTATAAACTGCACTTAGTAGCCTTTTTAAATAGAAACGCCACATTGACCAAGAATGTAGGAACAGATAAAAAGCCTAAAGAGGAATTTGTGTATAAGAAGTTTGATGACTTTTTTGATTATGACCGAATTATAAAACAAGTAGATGAAGGGTTTACCAAGAAGGAAGAAAAGAAGGAAAACAAGCGTTTATCTCCAGCTGAATTAGCAGCAATACGAAACAGAAAGGGGTGAGGATGTGTCTAACTATTCCATTGAGGCGGAAATAAAAGCGAGCATTTCTAAATATAGAAAAGCTATTCAAACAGCCAGAAATGTTACGAAGCGATTCAAAAAAGAATCAGAAGCTGCGAAAAATACAGATGTGGATGCGGATATCAAACCACTGAAACGAAACCTTAAAAAAGCAAAGAAGTTAATGCAGATGTTTACTAAGTCAAAAAACGAGGTTAACGTGGACGCTGATACGTCAGAGGCCGTAAGAAAAATGGGTATGCTTCAAGCGATCAAGACAGCACTAAATAAAAGGGTTGTTATTCCTATTGAAGCCAGAGTGAATAAATTTCACCGCATGGTTGGAAGGATTGCCAATAATATTAGAGCCTTAGAGACAGTTTCGTTGAGTGTTTTTACTGGAATAGGTATTATAGCATCCACCGTGGCCATACCCGCCCTTGCCGCATTAGTACTAGTTATTGCGGCTATTGGTAATTCGTTGGTTGTGGTCGGATCAGCAGCTGTTGCATTAGGAGCCGGTTTTGGAATTGCAGGTGGCGCAGCCCTTGCGTTTGGCGCTGCGGCGATACCCACCATAACAAGTATTGTGGATGGTACAGCAAAAGCAACAGAGGAAAATAAAAAGGCCGCAAAGGCGTTGGAGACACTTAAAAGTTCTTGGCAAAAAGTACAAGAAGCAATTGCTCCTCAAGTGGCTGTGGCTTTTGGTAATGCACTGAAAGGAATAGAGGCATCGATCACATCCTTACAGCCCATGTTTGAAAATGTAGCAAGCACGGTTGCTACATTGGCGACCAGATTTAATGAGTTTACAGGAAGCAAAACAGCACAAGCATTTTTTGGCTACCTAAATAAAAATGCGGGTCCTATCTTGGACAAAATAGTAAGTGGTATTGGCGGATTTGTAAAAGGACTAATGAATTTAACGGTGGCATTTGCACCTTTAACGGATTTTGTTGTACAAGGGTTTGCAAATATGGGACAATCCTTTGCTAATTTCACAGCTAGTATACAAGGTTCTGCCGCATTACAAAACTTTATTAATTTCGTTAAAACGAACTTACCATTAATCGGGTCAATATTCGGCGATACATTTATGGGAATCATTAATTTGTTTAGTTCTTTTTCTGGTAGTACTACATCTATATTGGAATCCTTGGCTACCATGGCAGAAAGCTTTAGAACTTGGTCAGCCACCATATCAGAATCAGATGGTTTTCAAAAATTCATGTTATATGTGCAAGAAAATGGCCCAAAAGTGATGTCACTAATCGGTCAATTAATTACTTTTGTGATGAACATGGCCATTGCTTTGGCACCACTAGGAGCAACAGTGCTTGATTTGGCTAATAAATTTTTCACTTGGATTAATGGGTTAATGCAAACCAATCCATGGATTGGAACACTTATTGCGATGGGAGGTTTATTAGTTTCCTCATTACTTAAATTAGCCCCAGTTATAGGGCTTGTTATTAATGCATTCTTTGGATTGGTAGGAATAGTTTCCAAAATAGCTCCATGGATCATGGGGACGATAACTGCTGTATCGGCGTTTATCGGTATATTAATGTATTTATATAACACAAATGAGACGGTTCGAGCGGCTATACAAACAGCTTGGACTTTTATCATGAATATAATTCAAACGGTAATAACAGAGGTCTACAGCTTTGTACTTTCTATTTGGGGGCAATTAGTAATTTGGTGGCAACAAAATAACCAAATGATACTACAAGCTGCACAAAACGTCTGGACTGTAATATCTACTGTCATTAGCACAGTTATGAATATCATATGGGGTATTATGCAAGTGATATGGCCGGTAATAAAGTCGTTGGTGGTCTCAACATGGAATGCAATAAAAGGAGCTATACAAGCTGCAATAGATATCATTTTAGGTATCATTGAATTTTTTAGTGCTTTGTTTACTGGCAATTGGTCTAAATTGTGGCAAGCAATTAAAAAGATCGTTTCTAACGCTGTAAAACTGGTGTGGAATTTGGTTCAGTTATGGTTTGTCGGAAAGATACTCAAACTTGGAAAGACCTTATTCAAAAGCCTAACAGGAATTGTCAGGAACCTTTGGAGCAAAGTGTCTAGTTTCTTTACCAGTGGAGTTTCGAAGGCGAAAAACATTGTATCAACAGGCTTTAACTTTATCAAAAGTAAAATTTCATCCATTATGAATGCTGTTAAATCGGTCATTTCAAGCATTTGGAATGGTATTAAAAGCAAAATATCCAGCGTTATGAATGCTATTAAATCAACCATTTCAAACATTTGGAACGGGATTAAAAGCACGATATCCAATGTCGTTACTAGTATTAAATCAAAAGTTTCTAATGTTTTTAACTCACTCAAAGGGGTTACAAGCAAAGCTTTTAACGCTGTTAAAAATGCAGTTAAATCTGGAATGGATAAAGCTTTAAATGTTGTAGTTAACATTAAAGATAAGTTTTTAGACGCTGGTAAAAATATTGTTGGTTCTATAGCTAAAGGTATAACAGGAGCCATTGGTAAAGTAAAAGACGCCATAGGCAAAGTAACACAGAAGATACGTGATTTCCTACCATTTTCCCCTGCTAAAGAGGGAGCTTTGCGAGACATCATGAAAATACAAATACCTCAAAGTATCGCGAAGTCCATTGACCGAGGTAGTGGTGTGGCAATCAAATCAATGTCCAGGCTGTCAAAAGACATTGATAAGGAAATGCCTAGCGCTGAAATGAAATTTAATACAAATCAACTTACATCTAGTTTAAGAGGTTTAAGACGAAGTGCTGCCACTCAAGTCCAAAGTGCTATAAATGCAGATATAGACGTACAGAAACAGCCTGCACATATAAACATATCCTTAGGCAGGCAAGAATTTAGTGTATTTGTAGATGATATAACAACAGTACAAGAAAGAAAAGCAAGAGTTAGAAGATCATTTAATTAGGGAGGAAGTGCTTTTATGTATGGTTTCGTAGATTTAACAACGGGAAGTGTTGCCAAAAGCACTTCCTTTTCTATTCAAACTGTTTTTAACGGTACTAATTTAGATCAACAATTGTCCGACGAAACAGGGAGTTTTGTAACTTTAACTATTGAAGGTCGGGGGAATGTAAAGCAGAGAATCGAATCAACGGAAGTCCCGGGTATGGATGGCGCTTTAGAATACACAAGCACAACGTATGATGTGCGGGAAATAGCTGTTAAGTATAAACTATCAGACCGTACAAATGAAGGGTTCAGAAGCCGTGTAAACAGGTTGAACAGCCTGTTAAGAGGCAGTAAAAGACAGCTCCGTTTTACAGATGAAGATGCGTTTTACTATGCAACTTTATCAGAAAACACTATTCCTGAAGAAGAATCTAATGACTTAATTGGAACACTAACCTTTATTTGTTCTGATCCGTTTAAATATGGAAAAGAACATATTTTACATTTTGAATCTGATGTTATTACAGTCACGAATAAAGGAACAGCCGAAGTTAAACCAGTAATTGAAATGGAAGTATTGGGAGACCCCCTTACTCTATCTCCATTTGTTATGGTACAGAATCAAGAAGAACAATATATGTTAATTGGTGAAGCATTAGACGTAGAGTCCAGCACACCATATCAAAAATATGAACGTGTGATGTATTCAGACGCTAACGCGCTAACAGGATGGACTACAGCGGCAACTGGTGAGGTAGATGGCTTAATAGCAGGAAAAATGGAAGCTGTTAAAGATCGATTTCAGGCAGCCTCATATGGTTCCGGTTCCGGTTGGCATGGACCAGCTGTAAAACAATCACTGCCAGAGGCTTTACAGGATTTTAGGTTGAACACATGGATTACTTTAGATAATAGTGGTCAAACGGTAGGACGTATAGAATTGTATCTATTGGATGTAAACGGCAATCAAGTGGCCAAGGTAGCGATGAAAGATGTGCGTCGAGGTGAACGCTTAGGATATGGTGAGGCGAGAGTAGGTGGTGCTCTCGCAAATCATTTTTTAATCTCAGAATATGGCGATCGCAAGGGTTCTTGGAATAATTTTGCTGGGATCCTTCGAATTGAACGGGAAGGTAATATGTGGAGTGCTTTTTTTGGCAAAGGCAATGCAAAGAATGGTTACCATACTCGCAGGTTTGCTTATTGGAGGGACACCAGAAATAAATATAATATACCTGTTGCGCAAGTTGTAGTACACATGGGACAGTACGGAAAAAATAAACCGTGTACTGGTGGAGTATACTCTATATCTGTAGAAAAGATTAATCAAGTGGATCAAGGTACACCTGTCATAGTACGAACAGGAGATTTTATTAAATTTGATACAAGAGCTGAGGAAATAACCATTAACGGTGAACCTAGAACCGATATTGTTGATTTTGGAACAGAGTATTTTGGATTAAAACCGGGAGATAACCAATTGGTCATTATGCCTAATGATAGTTTTAAAACTACGATAAAATATAGAGATACATTTAGGTAGGCGATTGTATGAGTAAAATAATTATTGCAGACGGTCAGACTGATAAAATTTATAGTTGGATAAATAAATCAAATATTTTAGAGAACAAACATGTGAAATCTATGAAGGACACGGTAGAAACTTTTGATTTTCAAACGTATGGAGACCAGCCTTTCTCACAACATTTATTCAAACGAAATCGTATTGTTATTCCAGACGAAGATGGCAAGTGGATTGAATTTATTATTTCTGAAAGTGTTAAATACCACAATAGCAGTGGGATTTTATTAACAGATATATTTGGGCGTGCTAGCTACGTAGACCTAAAGAAATCGAAAGTCATTGCCCCCATGAAAACAGAAGCTTTAAGTGCTGAATCACATGCTAGAAACGCGCTTGCCGGCACAGAGTGGGAAGTGGGGAACGTTTCTTTTAATGGTGTTCGGACTTTTACTTTTGATACTCATTTGAATCCTTACACTTATTTAAAAAAGATTGCTAGTGAATTTGATCTTGAGTTACATTTTCGGGTAGAAGTGGATTATTACCGTGTTTCCGGAAGATACGTAGATATAGTTGAAAAAGCAGGTATCTGGCGGGGGAGAACTGTGGAGTTTGGAAAAGACCTATTAGGTATACGGAGAATAGAAAAAACAGACCAAATAGTAACAGCACTTAAAGGTATTGGACCAGAAAAAGAAGATGGTACAAGGTTAGAAGTGTTCGTTGAGGACAAAGACGCCCTTGCGAGATGGGGAAGAAACGGTAACCACCTTATTGAAGTTTACGAACCACAATCTACCGATCAAGATATGTCAATGGATCGTTTAACTACTCTTACAGAGAATGAACTTCAAAAGCGAGTAAATGCGACTGTAGAGTATGAAGCAGAAGTTGCGGATCTTGAACATGTTCCAGGTATGGAAAATAAAAAAATTCGCTTCGGGGATACCATTAAGATTAAGGATGTTAAGTTCTACCCACCATTATATCTTGAAGCTAGGGTGCACACCCTAGAAAGGAATATTATTGATAAGTCTCAAAAGAAAGTTATTCTTGGTGACTACATTGAGTATACAGAAGATGAAGTAAAAGCTGTTTGGAAGTCGTTACAAGCTGAAATACGTAAAAAGGTTTCCATGGCAGAATTAAAAGAAGTTACTTACGATAAGCTTACTATTGACGAAAAAGACAAGGTTGTTTTGGACGAAGGTAAGTCGATCACAGAATCTGTAAGATTAGATGTTAAAGAATATGCAGATACCCAAGATCAAAGTGTTTATCAGGATTCTACATTGTATGCCGACCAACAAAAGAAGAACTTAAAGAATGACGTGGAATCCGGAGGAGTTAAAGTTCCGACAACTAGCTTAGAAGGTGCTATTAAATTAGCAAACAATGTATTGGAAAATGCTAGTTCCACGGTTTATACAGACGAAGAAGGAAACTTTTATTTTGTTGATAGCAGAAATGTAGTAAAGATAACATCTAAAGGAATAGGAGTATCGTCAAATGGTGTAACTGGACCATTTACCAACGCACTAACCGGACGAGGACTAAACGCAACTGCCATCGTAACAGGAGTATTAAATGCTGATGTAGTAAAAATAGAAAATAACAAAGTAATTATAAATGAGAAAGGGGTGAACGTAAAAAATGGTGCGTTCACCTTGGAAGATCAGACCACAGGAATTAAATCTATATTACGAGAAAACTCAAATATGATAGCAGATCATTCATTTGAGTTGATAGTACCTCATACCAGTATTGACCCTGTCAGTTCAACAGCCAGTATTTTTACAGTTAATCAAGACAGTCTACTTAATAGTCCGTGGTCAAACTCTAAGCCCGCGGAAGCTAGGTTAATGGTCTCTTTTGACGCAAGTACGGAAACTTTATTTGGGCAAAGGGCAGTGATTTTAAGAGGATTAGATTATGGAACCTGGGATCAGATTGTACAAATACCAGCACAGTTTAAGCACACAAACTCTATGAGTTTTTCAGCGTTCGTGGCTCCGTTTGAAAGGACAACCTACGATGTCGAGGTGTCCATGCGGATGCAATTAGTAACTAAAAATGGAGCATGGGTGCAAGATTTAAACACAGTAAACCATATAATCGATCATGCAGATAAATATAATTGGACACGATTAAGTGTGTCTTATAACGGTCGGATACCTAAAGGTGACTATAATGTGAGGTTGAGGATATTTTTAAACAATAACAAATCCAGTGCTATGCTTTTATGCGATGGCGTACAATTAGTACCATTTGAACATCCGACTCTATATTATCCAGAGACCCAAGTTTTTAGAGCTCTAACGGGCACAGACAAAGCGCTAAGCTTTTCAACAAATGATTTTGATGCTGGATATGCCGCAATTGATACACTATGGGTAAATACCATGAAGAAACAAGCACATGCGTTTGCCAATCTCCGAAATGGTTGGGTGCCGTATGGAGGCAGCTTTCAATATCCAAGATATACTAAACTAGCAACGGGTATGGTTTATCTGGCGGGATTGATGAAAGGCGGATTAGTTGGCAAATATACAGCTTTTATACTGCCTAAAGGTTGTAGACCAAACATGCTCGAAACATTTCGAACGAACGGTTCTCGTGGCGGAGCCGATGTTTATGTCTATCCCAACGGAGACGTAAGAGTTATTAGCGGTAACGCCGGACATGTATCTTTGAGTGGTATTTGTTTTCTAGGAGAAAATTAGGAGGATATTGCCATGTCAGATTTAACTAAAACCGAAGTGATTGAAGTGGATGCGGAAGGTGAAATTATTGATAATCATCTAATGGATTCTGATGAAATTAATGAGGCGGTTAACGAGGGAAGGTTCATTGTTAAAAATGGCTGGACAAATCGATTGTTTCACCCTAAATTCGATCACCTTTCTAAAAAATGGGTAGAAGGGTTAACTGTGGAGGAAATAAAAAACAAACAAATTGAAATAGAAGATCAGCATAGTAAGCCGTTAGATGGTGAAATGAACGCTATCGCACTTATGGAATTAACTGAATCTATATTAGGAGGTAAATAAATGTTGGCTATGCTATTTGCAACGTATATTATCAGAGGATTATGGGAGTATCAAAGGGTGCCGAATGTATTGAAGGAAGATGTGGACGCTATTTTGGTAGCTGAAGGTAGAGAGGATTTAATAAAACGCTGAATAGGCGTTATTTTTATGTGAGGAATGGAGGAAAATTTTCCTTACTGTCGAATGTAATAATTAAGAAACTAATATTTTTTAAAAGGAGTGTCTCGAATGCAACCAATTGAAGAAAGGTACAGAAACATTGAAGATTTAACTTTTGATGAGGCGAAAAGAATATTAGAGAGTGCGGGCTATAAAACTTATAATAATGTATACGATATGGGCGATGAGGTTTTAGTTGATGATAAAACCTCATATGGCGTTTTGGTTCCTGAAACTGCTCCAGAAGAATTATTGGAAGTGATAAAAGAAGAAGGAAGTGAATTTTACTCTTTTGATACAGGATCTATGAATGCTATTGTGGCAAAGGTTGTCCAAGTATTAATAAACCGAGTTGAGGAATTAGAAAAAGAAGTTGCAGAACTTAAAGCGAATAAATAGGTTAATTATTATAAGCATCTCAAACGAGGTGCTTTTTTAATATCAAAAAACAGGAGGTACATGATGATAGACATGATTATTAATATGGCAAAAACAACAACGGCAGTCGCATCTGTCGTTTTTGCATTTTTATATGGAGGTTGGACAGTGTCGCTAATAGCTTTAGTAGTATTTGTCGTATTGGACTATATAACAGGTATAGCAGCAAGTGCATATGAGGGTAAGTTGTCAAGTAGAGTTGGATTTTGGGGAATCGGTAAAAAGGTGTTTATCTTCGCCATGGTTGCCACTGCACATGTAATTGACCTGGTGCTAATTGATGCAACAGAGATTGAGGCTTTTGTAATGACTGCCACTATTTACTTTTACATTGTAAATGAGTTGGTATCAATTCTAGAAAACGCAGGTAGGTTAAGTCTGCCTATTCCAAGTCCAATTAAAAAGGCAATTAATATTTTTCAAGGTAGATTGAAGGATTACGATGACGACACTTTAAAAGAGAAAAACGTTGATTAAGGCGCTCCTTCGGGTGCCTTTTTTATATTAAAAAATTAAAGAGGAGAGGTTAAGTAATGACTAAACTTAAAAACAAATATTCAATTCAACGTCGTTATGTAACAAACAAAAATGCTAGGCCAAGAATTAAAAACTTAGGTGTCGATTTCTTGGTGGCGCATGAAACTGCCAATAATAACGCTGATGCTGATGCACACTATAATTATTTCCAAGGCATCACTTTCAGTGCATCTGCTCATACGTTTATCGATGACAATAAAATATTAGAGATTATTCCTTTAGATGAAAAAGCATGGCATGTACGCTATGATGTGCCAAGAGATAACCGAATGTATGGGGATGACGCAAATGATGTAGCTATTGGTACGGAGCTTTGTCGTACCGGAGACTTTGATAAGGCGTATGATCGTTATGTTTGGTATCATGCTTACCTGTGTAAAAAGTTTGGGTTAAATCCTAAAAAAGACATTGTTGCACACTCTAAATTAGATCCTAGTCGTCGTACAGACCCACAAAGTTGGCTAGAACCAAATGGGGTTAGCTGGAATAAGTTTATTAATGATGTTAATGACTATTATCGTAATTGGGGTAGTGATGGATCACAGGCGATAAAGCCATCAAATCCTAGCAAACCTAGCAAAGGATACAGAAAGACAGCCACAGACCATGTAGGTATGCGCCTTGAAAACATTTACCATACAAACGTAAATTATTACAATAGCCCCAGATGGGATAACCCGACAGGTACATTTAAACCCGGACATGGATGGACTATTACAGGTAAGTATATTGTAGACGGGAGTTATCAGTATCAGGTTAAAAACAGCAAAGGACATACGTATTATGTTACCGCTCATGACAAATATGTAAAGGTTATTAGGGGTAAATCTGCCGCATCCAGCAAGCCAAAACCAAAATCATTTAAACCAGGACAAAAAGTAACTGTTAAAAAATCCGCAAGCACATTTGCTACTGGCGAATCGATTGCCGATTTTGTTAAGGGTAACTCATACACGGTTAAACAGGTTAAATCAGATCGTGTGTTACTTGGTGGCATTATGTCTTGGGTTCGTAAATCGGACGTGTATTAATTAAAAAAGCCCCTCTTGAGTTGAGGGGCTGCGGAAATGAGAGGGAATTCATGATCCTGTATTAGTTTGTCCAACAACGTGTGAAATATCCCTGTTTTAAATATTTAAAGACCCCGTCTTTAGTTGGTTGGGGGAAAACAAAAAAAAAACTTGAATAAGAACAGCAAAGGGCACATTTATTATGTAACAGCTAGTAAAAAATATAGCCCTCAAAACCATGAGGGCTATAATCAAAACACAAAACCTAATATTCCAACTGCAACCGCAGCGATCGCAATTCCAGTACTAATTAAAAATTTTCTGTCCTCTTTTCGATTCTTATCATTTTCTTCTTTAAAAGTAGCGAATTTTTCACTTATTATTTTTTCGGTTTTAGTATTAAGGTGGTCAATTTTTTCAGAAAAGATATGTTGTTGAAATTCGAACTTTTGATCTAAAGATTTTTCCAAATTATCAATTCTTTGATCGATATATACTTTTACATTATCATCCATCTTTTCCACCTCACTCTTTTCATTAGTTCTTACTTCTATTTTATCATCTATATATGTATAATATCCATTTTTGTGCAAATCTATATCTGTTGGTGTCATTTTTCTGAAATTAACGCTATCTGGGTTAAATTCATATACCTCACTCATGTTTTTCACCTTCATGATTTTCTTGTTCATTTGGTTTTACCAAAAAGAAAGTGCTTTTTTCTTCGTGTAAAGTAACTATTTGAAACCTGAAACTATAAACTCCCGGTTCTGCAAATTTAACTTCGCCTATATTGACTGATAAATTGAAATCAACGCCATATTCCTTAGTTGCATCTTCGGTTGCTTGAATATCAGCTATGTTACCGATGATTTTTTCACCTCTCGGTGAATACAAAAAATATGCAAGTTGATATGTAACGCCTCGTTTTAAACTGAAAACACCTATATTTACAGTAAACTTAGGTTCGAACGGAAAAACGTCTGTCGTTAACACTGAGAAAGGTTCGACTAATATAACCTCTTCTGTTTCATTACTTTTCATAACTTCTTTTGCTAAAACTATATGTCCTATACTAGGCATTAATAATCCTCCAATAGATGAAAATGTTTGATGTACCTTTATTTGATTTCTACAAAATTTAGCAAAATCCTTCATTTTTTTCAAACAAAATAAAAAAAGACATCCTATATTAACGTGTATTGATATTGAAAAGCCTACTCTTATTGGGGTAGGCTTGATATTTTTGACTTTATTTATTGGTGTCTCTCCAGTCTTTACGGGTTAAAAGTTTATCCTTGGATAATTGAATAATTTTCTTTTTTTGTAGAACTTCTTGAGTTTCATTACTGTATACATTTATGAGATCAATAGCAATGAATATTTGTTTGTTAAATGAATTATAATACTTAATTATTTGGTCAACAGTTTCTTTTTCGATGTTCTTAAACAAGAAAGAATCATGAATAATAAAAGGCAATTTTGTTAATAAAAATATGGCTAAATCAAATAATATTAAGTTTGTATAAGCTTTTCCAGTTCCAGTATTATCAAATATTTTGTAGTCGTATCTATTATATGATAAGTTCAGTTTTGGTGCAGTTCTCTTATCATAATGGATGGTGTCATTTATTTCTTTAATTTGTGTATTAATTTTAGCACTGATGTCATTTACTATTTCTGTTTTTGTTTCTTCAAGGTGCTCTTTACTTTCTTTAGCAGATGTTCTAATTTCATGCGTTTGCTTATAATATTCGTTTTCTTCTTGCAACTTTTTAATTTCCGTGGTATATTCAATCAATTTTTCAACAAAAACATTCATTTCTTCATCAGGATTAATAAGTTGATTTTGTTTTTTATTTAAATTATTAATTTGTTTATTTATTTCTTTTAATTGGTTTCTTAACTCTTTTTTTGCTTTTTTTAGTTCTTCAGTTAATATGGAACTAATTCCTTCGTGAAAAGATTCAATCTCATCTAATTTCTGTGAATTTACTTCTGGGAAAAATTCTAAGAGACTATCAAAACCAGCATCAGTATTTTTATTGATCGATTTATTTGTTCTGTTAAATCTTGACATTAAATAATCTTTTTCATCGAGTAATTTGTTTTTTTCTTCTCTTATCTCAATTAATTCATCAGAAACAACTTCATCAAAATTCATTTTAGGAGCATAAGACTTTTCTTTGATCTTTTCTCTTTCGTTAATTAAGTTTTGTATCCTCTTTATGTTTTGTTGATATTTTCTTTTTGTTATTCTAGGTATTAATTCAAATTTACTAGCTTTATTTAACACCTTGTTCTTTATGTTTAATGTTTTTAATTCTGTATCTTGTTTCTTTATGGGGTCGTAACAGTTAAACAACTTTATTAAATTAGTTACGGTTTCAGTAAATTTTTGGTTGGGAAAGCTATGTAGAGGTTTCTTGATGTCGTCATTAGTTTTTCCCCATACTCTAGAAAAAGTACTAACTATAGATCTGAAAGTTAAATAATTATCTTCTAATTTATACAGTTCTTTTAACTTCCTGGTAAAGTCTATATCCTTTAATGGATTTAATTTTTCACCACTATTATTACTTTCATAAATAAATTTTGGTTCTTTAGTGTCTCTTATAAAATAATAATCTTCGTTGTGAAATCTGAATGCGTATAGAAATTCGTGATGGCCTAATTTATCTATCATATCTTTATTATGTGAAGTATATGTATTTCCTCCAAAAACAAAGTCTATAATCATTAGTAAAGTTGATTTTCCTATAGAGTTAGATCCTTCGTCATCCCCTAACACAACATTCAAACCCTTGTGAAATCTTATGGAACCCTCTAGGAATATTTTACTTTCTATCCTTGTTAACAAATAAAACAACTCCTCTATCAAAATCTACTTCTATGACGTCAAGTAGGTATAATACGTCAAGTGAATAAATGAATTCATCTATTTCATCAAAATTATCTTGAGTTAAAAAGAATAATTCTTTTATATTAATTTCTTTATTTTTAATGTAAGTTAGGATATTAGTCATCTTTCCAATAATTGAATCGCTTAAGTTAATAACTTTATTTGGAACTAGCATTAAAACACCTCACAGTTTTGTATAAAAAAGGAAATTATGATCCCGCAAGCTCCTTCAAAACTACCGCCAGTTTTTTTAGACATCCATTCAGTAAGTTGCCTATAAATATCTTCTTGAGTGTAGTCTTTTTTACTTAAAGTAGTATAGAAAGACTTTACTTGTGCAGATATTGAATTGAATGATTTTGGGTATTGGCTATCTAATCGACGAAATTGTTCTTGGATATATAAGTAATAATCTCTTATTTCATTTCTTATCCGATTCTTTGTTATTTTGGTTAAAGTATCATTTGCTTTTTCATCCAGTCTTAAAGCATTCATTTCTAATTGTGTAGATACATCTATCTCAAAGTCTTCAACTAGTTTCGTAATTACTTCTTTAATCTCTGTTTCTATTTGATAATCCCTGTATCTGTTTCTTATTTCATTTTTGCTTAGTAAATTTTTTTTGATACTAAACAACTTTCTGTATCCCATAACTGTTCTAGGATTATCAAACATCTTATGGCAATCTCTACATAAAGCAATAATGTTATTCAAATGATTGACATCATCATGTAGTTTCTTTTCATTCTTTAATAATTCTTTTTCCTCGTTAGAAGGGTTTAATGGATATATATGAGCTCCCTCAAATAATTTATGTTGCTTTCCTTGTTTTTTATACATTAGAGACTTTGCGCATAAAGGGCACATATTTTCAACTTCTGCAAGAAGATAGGCACTTTCATTAGAAGTTAATTTTTTTCTTTTTTGTTTCATTTTAAAAACACACCATCCTTAAAGCAAAAGTACTATTATCTTAATAATTTATAGTTCGACAAACTTATACAAAATCCTCTTTTTACCAATAATTTTGCTGTTTTATTTTTCTGCATAGCCAAAACGACCTCCTATACCATAATCAAAATGAGTTACGGGTAGATGGTGGTTTTGTGTAGATAAAGCTAATTATTGGTATAATTAGGTAAAAAAGGAGGTTGTCAACATGAATCGCCGTATCCTAGGGGCAGGTACTTTTATTGTATCAACGTTTTATTTTTTTTATTAGTGAATTTAATATCATTGAAAGTATAATAGGATCTTTAATAGCTGGCTATATCTTCTATATATTTCTACCAAAAAACAAAAAAGATAATTGACAAAAAATGAGTGAAAAGGTTATTTAAAAATCCGACAGCTAATAAAATTAATAAAACCAATCCGCGTGCAAATATAGTCCGCATATAACTCATCTTAAACTTTTTTATTACACACTCAAAATAACTTACCCTCTACTTATAATTCGACAGTAGTTAGTAACAATTCCTTTACCTTGCAAACGAATGAAAATTCTAATTGTTTGTCCTTTTATATTGACATGTATAAGTGTGAAGGGAGTCTCATGGGACTTGAACATGTCAACAGTTCTCCTTTAGGTGAACAGATATACATTTTGGAACAACTTATTCTAAATGAAATATAAAGAGAAGCTTCAATTGCAAACACTCTTCTGTTTAGTCATGCATAATAATGCTTGTATTAAAAAACATCCGCCGTTTTTCTACTGGAAATCACCCCATAAATTCAATCGTTAAACTTTGTATTCATAAACATAATAACTTCTAATGCCAGAAAAGCTGCATAAAATGTTCTGTATAATAAACTTCCAAACTCAATTAAGTATAAATCCCATTCCTTGCTTCTATCTTTAAAGCTTATTATTTGCAAATCAGGAATATATGTGTATGAATGATGGCCAATACTATTCCTAAGTGAGTTATTTAGTATAGAGGGAATATCATAAATTTCATCAAATAGATTTTCATCCTCAAAAAACTTCACTTTGTTCCCTTTATTCTTTACCTTTTTATCATAATCTTGGATACTTTTAATAGTCTTAAATTTACCTTGAGATACTTCATTAAATTTGTTTCTATCCCCTCTATTAAGAATGTTTTGTAACCCCAGAAAAATCGGCAAGACAGAGGTCAATATTTCAAATGATTCAACATAATAATTCTTCAGCATTTCAAAATTGGTAGTCAAAATCCCCTGTTTTTCTTTTATATCATCTATATTGTGAGTTCTGTATATTTCAGATAAAATAACTGGCAATATAAGACGGTAACTCTCATTAAAGTTACCTAATAGATGAATAATGTTCTTGTCTGAATTTAATAATAACT
The DNA here is from genome assembly GCF_009917385.1 of Roseburia sp. 1XD42-34. Lineage (GTDB taxonomy): Bacteria > Bacillota > Bacilli > Bacillales > Amphibacillaceae > Virgibacillus. The sequence goes on from NZ_QWLJ01000048.1 coordinate 24,558, forward strand.
CCTGTAAATCTTTTTTTAATTTTATTAACTCAACAGGGTGAAGTTTTTTTGCTTGCATTAACATATTTCTTAGAGTAATAATATCTTTAATATGTCCACTTTCTGTCAGTAAAAATTTGAATGGTTTATATAACACCTCCATTATTTTTTTAGGGTAATCTATATTTAATACTGCTCCCATAACTACTGGATCAACAAAGTAATGTTTTAAAAGCTGCCTATTTAAATAAATATAATTTTTATTTTTGTAGAGTTCCCATAACCTTAAAGTAACCGTAAATTGTTCTTCAAACTCTTCAGTTATATATTTTATAAAATCAATTTTTCTTTGTTTTGTTTCAAAATTTAACTGTTCCATAATAAATGGTGAAAGCACCATTGTAGGATCTGACTTGTCTAATTTCTTTATTTTATCAGTAAAAAACTCTGTTGCTAATTGTAGCAAATGACTTTCATTACCGTAGTCTTCTGTAAAAATAGCATTATTACATTTAAACTCTTTAATAAGTCCATTTTCTATGTTTTCGTTCCAGGTTAGATTACCTTGAATGGTAATTTTACATTTGGGGCAGTTAAAAGCAAATGGATTTTCAAGTACATACCCTCCGTGTACTTTTAAACGTACAACATTTCCACATACCTTACATTTCAAATTCAAGTTATGGTTCATTTACTTTGTATTTCCTTTCCAATAAAAATTTCAAGATTGATTTTATTAAAATATCCTGTCCCCTTAGTGTTAGGATTAAAGCAAGATAGATCCACTACCTTTCTCAATATGAAAATTAATTGTTCCTTGAAGCAATACATTTAGAGCAGACCAGGATATTCCTAGTTCATAAAGAACAAAAATAGCTTCTTTTTTCATGTTATTGCCTTTTCGTTGTGTCATTGTAGAAAATGAAAATCATAATTTTAGGGTGATTATCCAGCTTAGGGTTTCAAACGTCTTATTGTTAAAAAAACTCAAACCTATCAACAATCTCCTTAAAGCTTCCCACAGCAATAATTACTGATTTATTTTTAAAACAGTAATAGTGCGTAACCGTATGTGCGTCATCCAAATAAACGTGGTCATTTTGATTGAATTTTTTATTGCACACTCCACAGTGCATATTATCGCTCCTTTTTAACTAGCTTTCACACCCTACACCGTCACCGTCTCTATCCAAGTGTTTAGCGTAACCTGGTTGACCTCGTTTAATAGGAGCGGCTCCAGCTGCACGTACAGCATCACAGTTTTTATAATAAACAGAAGGACTATCTTGTTTAGGTTGTTGAGCTTTCTGCTTAGGTTGCTCTTCCTTTTGTTCTGCACAACCATTAAAACCATCATCCGTTACATAACCGTTTGATTTCCAAATTGCAACATTCTCATTTTCCGCGTTATCTTCTGCTTTTTCAAATTGATCTAGGTAACGAGTGTTAGGAGGATATACATAAGCTACGCGTGCTAATCCCTCTTTTAATAATGTTTCTTGTACAGATTTACCGTCAACGTATACATACGCTAGTAATCTACCATACTTATCTTTGCGTTCTCCAACATCAAATTCAATTTCTAACTGACCACTGTTAACAAGTTGCTTATTTCTGTCAGAAGCTCTTTGGCCATATGGCTGAACACAGGTGTTTGGATGTTTTGATTCTGGAGTATCAATTAGTAGATATCGAACAGTTTCTTCTTGTCCATTGTAATTCACTTTGATTGTGTCACCGTCTACAGTTTTAGTTAAGGTGACAGGAATTCTTTCTGTCGTACCAGATGTTTGTGTAGCCTTCTTTTTTTCAGCATTTTGCCCATTGTTACTTTCATTGTTGCTGAATTCTTTTTCATTCTTATCTGTTGGACTTTCATTCGTTACTTTTTCTTTATCCTTACTCTTTCCAGCTGTAGAATCTTTATCGTCATCATTGCTTTGGTCAAGTTCTGCTTGTTCTATTTTCACATCATTAGCAGTAGCTTCTTTTGCCTCATCATCTCCTCCCGTACAGGCAGAGACGGTAGAGACAATAAATAGAGCTAGTCCTATCCCTGCAACAACTTGGGATGAGATTTTCCCTTTCTTAATACCCTTTTTTTCATCTTTATTTAGCAGATAACCACCTAAAAGCATTATGCCAATTGATAATACAATAAGCCAAAACTCTAGCAGAAGCCAAATAAGGATAGCAAATGCTGTAAGTAATATTGTAACTACAATTAAAGTTGCCAATTTCATTCTCCTCCTATGTATTTATAGGTAAATGTTACCACAAGTTACAATCAGTTGGTATCTGTAATTTGTTTGTTTTCCATAAACAATTCCATATATTTCATGCTTTTAGTATAATGCAACTAAAGGGGTTACATTGAATTTATTACCAATGGGAATGGGAGGAGATGTTCATTAAGGCGCTTTATGTAAGCGACCTTCATAGCTATATCGACAAAACC
>NZ_QWLJ01000049.1 GCF_009917385.1 Roseburia sp. 1XD42-34
GTTATGTACGCCACTGGAGCAGCCGTTGGTGCATTAATACCAGGTAGTTGGGCTGTCAAAGGAGCTTCAGGCGTTGCCAAGCTAGGAGCAGGCGCAGCAAGAAAAGCACCGAAGTTATTAGACAAAAAGCCTTTTAGCGGCAATTACTATCGGGAAAAGATAGATGCAGCAAAAGCCGAAATGGCTAAAATAGCAGATATGTTCTCTTTTGGTGAGAAATATGCAGTTTCAACTGGTGGAGCAAGCTTTATACTTAGAGATAAAGATCTTGAAAGTCACGTCAATCCGCAGATGGTTAATATGAAGAATGGCGAAGGGGAGAGGGTAGAAACTAAGGGTGCGGGTAATAAAATTGATTCTGAAACAATAAAAAAATATATTAGAGATATAGAAGGTCGAACAGGTAGAGAGTTACCTAAAAATCAACTAGAGAAATTGAAAGGGGCCTTAAGAAATAAAGAATATAAAAAAATGTCACCAATAGAAACAGCTAAGCATAGGGCAGAATTTGATAAAGTAAAAAATAAAGTAATTAGAGAGTGGGAAGAAAACACTGGGCAAAAGTGGCCTGTGTATAATGAAAATGTTATTTCAGAAAAAACAGGTAAAATAATTAGGAAACATGGAGATAAGTATGATGCTCATCATATAATTGAAAATACTTTTGGAGGAGAACATGAATGGTGGAATATCCACCCTGCAAAATTCCCAAATGAGCATCAAGCTGGTATTCATGGAACAGGTTCACCAGCAAATACACTATTTAAAGGAGGTAAAAAATAATGAGTTATGAATTTATTAAGGCGAACCAAAAAAATAGTTTTTATCCAGTGACTGAAAACGAAATAAAAGAGGTTGAGAAGGAACTTGGTTTAAAATTTCCTAAGGAGTTAGTTAATTTTTATATAGAGGTTGGCTACGGATTTATTAAAGGTTCAGAGTTTAATATTAATCGTGTGATGGACCCGTATTCAGTAAGAGATTTTCGATTAAGAGTTAATGATTTTGAGTTTTATCCCGACATAGAAATCTATGATGAATTTGAGAACAACAAACTTATATTTTTTGAAGGCAGCGAATCAGCTTTAATGTCAATAGAATTGAATGAAAATAATAGGAGTGCAGTTTACTATTATGATATTCAAATTGCTACTTCTCTTGAAGAGTTTTTAAGAAAGATAGAAAAAAATGATAAATATTACTTGGAGTTACTAGCTAATTAAAGAAAACATTCTGTAAGTGATCATTTTCATTTACAAGCTGCTTGGAACCGAGGTCTGGAACAGTGGTTATATCCATATCAAAGTATGAACCAAATCCCCACCCGAAAACAGGTGGGGGTTATTTGACTGACGCTTACGCTGATGCGCTTTTTAAGGTTAGGCTTTCGCATGCCAAATTTCATTGCAGGCTCACTCCTTTAACGCTTGTTCTCGTTCCTGTATAAGCTGTTTTAATTCTGCAATATCTTCCATAGTTGCCTGCTTACGGATAAAGCTTCGTGCTGTAGAGCGGTTTCTTAAATAACGGGCTTTCTCTCTATTTTTTTCTTGCCAGCGCTTATTTGCTTCTGTCTGATTGCTTTTCTTCAAGTCGTTTCTTCTCCTTTTCTAATCGTTTTTTCTTAAGGCTCAAAAACAGATAGCGTATGATCAAAGGTACAGCAATTATCCACACTATAATTATCATTAGGTTTAATATATCCATATAGTTTGTGGTATACTTAGGGTAGAGAGAGGGGTATTAACCCCCTCGCCTCTTTCTTCTGTTTTCTAGCTCTAACTTTTTGATTTCTAACTTTGTTTTCCGTGAGGTCAGCCAAATCTGACGGACAGTTAGAATCGAAATTGTTAGGGCTATAATTCTTCCTAAGTCATCCACTTTGTCACCTCCTTTCTATACTCCTATTATACTATCGATAGTATATGAAGTCAAGCTATTTTGAAGATTTTTATAAAATATTTTTTCGAATATCCTCTTATAGTACCATTAATTTATATATGGTAATATGTAGTAAGATAGGAGGGGAAATATATATGAAGAAAGTTATCGTACTTAGTTTTTTATTAATTATTTTAAGCGCTTGCGGTAAAGATTTAGTGCATGAAGATATTAGGAAAGATTATAAACAAATAGAAGAAGTATCAAAGGAAGTTTATGATAAAAACGGGGATGCAGACGAGGAACAATTTAATTTGTACAATAAATTTAATGATAAGTATAAATTAGGGCAATTTAAACTAGAGAATGAAGAAGTGTACGAAATGAATGATTTAGAGAAAGCTATTGTTTCAGAAATTCAAAATCTGTGGACTCAAGCTTTACTAGGTGGAAAGGAAGAGACTTTGTCAAGTGAGACTGACGAGTACACGAAAATTAAAAAGAAAATAGAAGATTATATGTCCGCTAAAGAAATCCCAGAAGAAATTAAAGGCAAGTATACTACATATGAATTAGTGGATGGGACACCCGAACCTTTTAAAAAAGAAGTAAAAGAACTATTTAATTTATTGGACATACCTATGAACAGTGATAACCCTACTTTTACAGAAAACGAATACCTTCCGCTTGTAAGGTTTTTAAACAAATGTTTTGGCGTCAGTTATGAGCATGACGGGAAAAACTATTACATAGAAAGCGATATGAGAAAAATTGTGGATTTATTTGAAACAATTCAATTTGAAGTAGATGAAGAATATCTCAACGATTCAACCGTTGAAGAATTTAATGCACAGAAAGAAATATGGAATTTATAAAAAGAGAAGGAATAAAAACCTTCTCTTTTATGGTCAGAATATGGTAAGAATTGATTAACATTATAGACTTAAATTTTAGTACGATGCGTAAGCCAAAACCTTTAATCGTAAGACTTATATGTTATTTACAACACTAAAACTTAACCATTCAATCGATTCCCACCGTCTCCATCAAATGCTTATAAGCGTTGATGTGACAGGGATTTAAAAAGCGTGGCAAGAATCTTGGTAAGAAATTTCTTTTCTTAATGCAAAACTATGCATTTTTAAACTCAATAATTTTTGCTGTTTTGAAGTCGTCTTCCATTTTGAGGACGGCTTCTTTTTCTGTACTCGGATATAGGTGGCTGTATAGGTTTAACTTACAAATGCGTGGTCTACTCACCGTTTTTAGACGATATCCGCTTTTAGTCTTATCTTTAGCTGTTCATACTAAGATATGAAATGGAAAGTATGGACGGATATAAAAAGAATAGCTATGCAGTTTATGATATAAGATATCGATTGATCTCGCTTGCTTCTTTTTCCGCATCCGTTGGGTCAATACGGTGACAACACCGTGGAAAGTGAAGGTGTTATGTACGTTACTGGTGCGACCATTCCTGCCTTAATACCAGGTAGTTGGGCGGTCAAGGGAGCATCAGGCGTTGCCAAGCTAGGAGCAGGCGTAGCAAGAAAAGCGCCGAAATTATTAGACAAAAAGCCTTTTAGTGGTAATTATTATCGGAAAAAGATAGAGGCAGCTAAAGCTGGAATGGCTAAAGTGAAAATGCCTGTTTTCTATCGAGAGCAATTGTCGACTGGAGATTCTACAATTCCGACAGCTGGCATGAGATGGAAACCCCTTGGTGATATTCGTCCGCAGATGTTTGCCGTGAAGAATGGCGGAGGGGGAAAGATAGAGGCTAAGGGAACGGGGAGTACAGTAAATGATTATCTAGATGATATAATTGTTAATGGTGATGTAGACGCTGTTAAAATGAATAAGCTTAAGAATGAAATTCAAAATAATACATTTAATGTAGATGAGCTGTCAGAGATTAGAAAAAGAATGTCTGAATTAGGTATTAGTAAAGAATATGATGAAGCATTAATAAAGATTGATTTTGGAAAGTATCTACGGGGATTAATAGGTGGTCCTCCAGCTGGTATGGTGGATCCTCATGCGCACCATATCTTATTCAAAAAAGGTCTAGGCGATGCTCAACAAAAACTTGTTCAAGAAGGTCAAGATATATTACGGAAGTATGGCATTGAACCTTTAATAGGTAAAGAGAACCTAGTGTGGGCACCAAATAGGGTTGCTGGGCAACATAGCATTGCAGCTTTAGAGAATGTCGTGAACCAGTTAAAAGCCGTGGATGCAGCTGGTGCAGATCTAGATGATATGATTGAAATGTTAGAGGATCTTGGAAAGCAAGCTGCTTCCAGAAGATAAAAAATAATTTCAAGGAGAAATATAAAATGGATAAAAATATACTTGCAAAAGATATCAGAAAAGCCATTAAAAACGGTCAACTCGATATTGTAGAAGAGCTGCTTAAAGAAGAACCAGAGATGTTGACATGGGTTACACCGTTCGGTACGTGGTTACATATAGCGGCAGCTCATGGAGAGTTAGAAATCGTTGAATATCTCAATAAAGCTGGTTTAGACGTTAATTCAGAGGGTGGAACTTTTTCTACCAATGCTCTGGAAAGAGCGGCTAGCAAGGGTCATCTAGATATTGTCCAATACCTCATTAACAAAAACATAGAGATGGATATTAGTGAGCCTGATAGAAACCCTTTATTTGCTGCTATATACGGTGGCAATCTTGAAATTGTTAAATTATTGGTAGAGAACGGTATTGATATATCGATAAAATATTCTGGTGAAAACATGAAAGATATGGATGCATACGCGTTTGCGGTTGAGAGAGGTCAAACAGAAATTGCTGAATATCTAAAACAGAAGTTGGATGAAAGATTATAAGATAACTCTAGAGGAATAGAGCATTTGACTGTCAAAAAGATAGCAAGTGCTCTTTTTAATATATGAAGGAAATAAGTGTACCTGCGTGAAAAAGAGAACTCATTATAGCTGTACAAAGGATCTGAGAATAAAATAGTAACGAGTTGTTATTTTTTAAAAAATAACATAAAAATAACCGATGGAAATAACGGAATGAAATACGATGAAAAACAATAGTGTTTTTGTTTTTATAAAGTGCATTTTTTAGGTGAAAAGAAATAAGAAGTAATGCGGAGAAACAATATCAATTATGGGCGGCATGATGTGATCTGCCCCCTGAACACTTGATATATCAAGGTTTGTGAAGGATTAATATAGCCGTGATAACATTTTGGTAACATAGAACGGGAGTATAAACCATTTTGTGTAAATGGGAATTGCACACAATAAAATATATAGGCTTTACGTGGAGAAGCGGGCGTGATACGCTCGCTTTTTCGTTGGCGATAGCTTGTTCTTTAAAGGTATCTCCATCGCCAATTCATCACGCCCGCAGAGTCTCCATGTCAAGCAGGAACCAAACTACAGCTATAATGCAAGTTCGGTTTCTAGACGTTCTCCAAAATGAATGGCTAGCTGTGATATACATTCTTTCCATCCTTGTACTGGCATAGTCCATTTTTTAGTAATATCCATGGTTGCCAAATATACCATTTTTCTTAATGCATCATCAGACGGGAAAGCAGATTTTGTTTTTGTGACTTTTCTAAGTTGTCTATGATACCCTTCAATAATGTTCGTCGTGTATATAATTCTTTAATTTCCCTAGGGTAACTGAAATAGGCGGTTAATTCTAACCATTTTTGTTCCCAGGATCGAATAATAATAGGATGCTTTTTTCCCGCGTTTCTTTTGCTTTTACACTATCTTTATTAGCTTCGTCAATTAGAACATTACACTTTTTGATGTGTTTATTGCCATCTTCGTCTAAAAGAGTGGAATCTAGAGTAACATCCCCCTCATCTAGAGTAAAATTAATATTTTTTTCCTTAACTTGTAAAAAGCTCATTAATTTAGTGTAAATAATTTCTATTTCAAAATTAAAAATGCTATAAATCAAGATCAATGTCAGAACGTTTCCGTTGTAGTTGATAATGTAATATGCGTAAAAGAAGTGAAAAAAGTAGCAGAATTGGATATCCCTCTTGCCTTATTACCTATCCCTATTGAGATTGGTCCTGAAGGAACATTAACTCCTAGTTTGACAATTACAGTCGATTCAAGTGGCATTTCCCAAAATATTATTCCCCTTAAAGATATGGTCGTTAACATAGGATATGTTCCTGCAACCTCTTTTGTAGGGGGGACACGCTTAGGATCGGCCAACATTCCATTTCAAAAGGAAACAACTTGTCCAGGAGTGTGTCCTGAAGATAGAGCAGTTGAATCTTCACTTCAGGTTGAAGCGATTATCGTACAGCCACTACCTAACGCAATAATACCCGCACTAATAACACTGGGTCCTACAGATATTGCCAGAGTTAAAATTATATTGCGTACGGTGATCACTGTTACTCGGCCGGTTATTAAATCCAAAGATCGTTGCTTTACTGATGTTAATCAAAATCGTTGTGAAAATCCAACTCCTTTAAATATCAATCCTCCGGTTCCTCCTACAAATTAATTTATTAAATAAAGAGATTAGTATTATAATGAAGATGCTAAGGGAAGCGCTAGTATTGGTAGGTAATTATATGGGGCAATTTTATCTATAGAAAATATTATTGAAGTGTGGATAACATACAAGAAAAAGCTCTCTATACCAACAGAGAGCTAGACTATTTAAACAACTTCTTAATCAACTTAACTATATTAAACGTTGTTTTATTATATACCTTATAGCTGCTTTTTTAGGATCTCGAACCCAGCCATAGCCTTTAGGCATTTTTGCATCTATATGATGGGTAACTAGACTAATAAAGCGATTTATGAGAAAACTAATTCTGTAATAAATTTGTAATTTTCAGTTAGTGAAGTTATTACATATTAGAATTCATATTTTTGTCATTTACATCTGCATCGTAGGAGTTTGTAGAACTGAAGCCGCTATTTGAATTTATAAAATCACCAGTATTTAACGATCCAGAACCGGTATTTGTATCTGAAGCACTTTTTGGAGCTACATAAAAGGAATTACCGAAATTTATAATTCCGGGTATTCCAACACGATTAACTTTTACAGACCTAATAATTGAGGGCATGATTCTCACCTTTTCAATGTTTATTTTTAGCTTATGGATTTTTTGTGTTATATGTGTCTAGATTAATAAAATATTTGTTATGTGCACTCTTTAATCGTTTTTTTACATAACTAATAAGCTGGTGTTGACTAAGGTGATTTTCATCATTAGGATAATAAGGATATCCGTAATAAAAAAACTATTGTGACTTCTATTTAGATATTTCTGATAAAGTAACAAACCACAAATGAAACATTTTAGACGAACTGCGGAAATTGACAAAATCACGTATTTTATTCAAAATCATGTTTGGTGTTAAGTTTAATCATTTCGGATACAGTGATGCTTTTATACCCATTTTCTTTTAAATGCTCAAAAATGTAAGGTAAAGCTTTTATAGTTTTAGTTCTGTCGCCACCTGAATCATGAAATAGAATGATATCGCCTGGAGATAAATTGTGAACTACATGGCGAATAATAGCAGGATAATTTTTTCCGCTCCAGTCTTTGGGATCTTGGTCCCACGACCATAAAATGGTTTGTAGGCCATTGTTTTTAGAGATATTAATTACCGATTGATTGTAGTTTCCGCCAACTGGTCCGAAATAGTTAGGCTTTTGACCTGTAATTTCTTCAATGATATTCGATGTATCCTTTATTTCTTGATGTGAATTTTCTCTGTTTATGGTGTGATGAAAAGTGTGGTTCCAACTTCATGTCCTTCCAAGAATTGCCTGTAAACCAGTCCTGGATGTTTCTGAACCATGGACCCCAGCACGAAAAATGTTCCTTTTGCATTATAGGCGTTAAGAATATCAAGGATGCGAGAAGTGTAGGCAGGATTTGGATCATCATCAAATGTTAAGGCTACCATTTTTTCTTCCGTATCGACTTCCCAGATGACATCACCTGCATTTTCATAGTATGTTCTATCTTTTGTTGAAGCTTTATATCCATTGGTATGAGTGATACTCCGATTAAAAAATAAATAGATACCATTTATACATTGGCGCTCTCTGTCCACATTAAATAATTATGAACAGATTTTTTCCTATAAGGAATATATGTCCTCTAAAAAACTTTTAACAGTTGCTAATTCTAAACGGGCATTGATAACATCTTTTTCATGAGAAGCAACAATTAGTCTATTGATGCTTCCGTATAGTCCCTCATATTCTCCTTCGTCACCTAGTAGCTGTATTTTCCATTTATTACGTTGATAAAGCTCCTTAAGTTCTGTTGTTTGAATTATTATACTATTCCAATCCCCTTGTTGGATCGATCCGTCGATCTGCTCAATGTGATTGAAAAACACACTACCACCTAGATTCTGGGAGCAACCTAAAAGCATGCACGTAGTTAAACAAATGATCAATAATTTTTTCATTTTTTCCGGACCTTTCGAACGTATTTTTATTGTTACTTTAACCAATAATATAAAAAGCTTGCACAAGAGGAAGGAAAAAATATGCCAGAACTTATATTAATTCTAATACGCTCGGTAACAGCATTTCTTTTATTATTACTTCTTACAAGAATTATGGGAAAGAGACAAATTTCACAGCTCACATTTTTTGACTACGTTGTAGGAATAACGATTGGTTCAATAGCAGCCACAATGTCAGTAGATCAAAACGTTAAAATTGCCAATGGTTTAGTCTCGTTAACCATATGGGGGCTGTTTCCAATAGCATTAGCTTACTTAGGTCTAAAGTCCATTACGTTTTCCAAAATAACGGATGGCAAAGCAGTCGTAATCATACGTAATGGAGAAATATTGGAAAAAAATATGAAGAAAAATTTTTTAACAATAAACGAATTAATGATGTTATTAAGAGAGCAAGGTACCTTTAAAGTATCAGATGTAGAAATGGCTGTGCTTGAAACAAATGGGAAGTTAAGTGTGATGTTAAAAACCAAAGAACAACCAGTAACCCCACACTCTTTAGGACTTTCTATTGAGGAAGAACATGGACCAACCATCCTTATCATGGACGGCCAAATACTGAACAGGAGTTTAAAACAGCTAGGGTATTCTAAAGGGTGGTTGTTAGGAGAAGTGCAAAAACAAGGCGCAAGCTCATTTAATGAAGTTTTTTTCGCACAAATGGACTCAAAAGGCAACGTATATGTAGATTTATATGAAGAGGAAGGGAAACAGCAAGTAGTGGAAGAAAAACCTTTGATAGCAGCCACGTTAAAAAAAGCCCAAGCAGATTTGGAAAACTACGCTTTACAAACTGAAAATTCTGAAGCAAAGCAAATGTACTCAGAACAAGCCATTAATTTGCAAAAAATGTTAGATAAAATTTCACCTTATTTAAAATAACGTTTAGAAAATATTTGATCGTCCAGTTGAGTAGGGATTAGTACTTATTTTTGACGGCTTTTTAAGACGTTTCTCTTCACAAGCAATCCACGATGTTTTTAATGATGAGTATGTACCAACAGCAGCCGCTCCATAAAATGCTCCCATAAATAAACCTGCCCATAAATTATGCTTATGACTTATAAAAAAACAGAAATGAGAAATCCAAGAACGCCAGCTATTGTAGGAAAGTATTGGCGGGGAATAATAATTTGAAAATCTGTGTAATGATTATAATAGCAGCTACAGCGATCATGCGATCCCACAAATTAGTGTGTATAGATAGGAAATTCCACGACATCAAACTCCTTCATCACGACTTATTTAAATGATTTATTCTCTAATATAATAACTTGTTTATCCACTGTTCGAGCATGTTCCTTTGTATGTTCTACTAACTGATTAATACGATTGCAGCATTGTTTTGAACCGATAATTAGTAATGGCACACCTATAAAGTCTATTTTTAAGCCTCTAGAAAGAAAGCCACCGATTGACATTGCGATAGGAACTGTTGGAGAGGTGTTAGAAACAATGATTTTTTCATTAAAATTATATCTACTCTGTAATAATAGGAATAAATTTTTTAACGCAGGAACGACTAATTTATTGTTTTTTCTGCCAACTGTATAAACAGGGTTTCCTTCTTCATCAATTCCATGAAAAATAAGTTTTCCAAAATCATTTTTGGTTAATTTATTAAAATAATCAACATTTAAAATATCTTCTTTAGTCAGCTTTTTGTTAGAGGGAAGTTTTCTTAAGTGATATGCAGCAGCCAATGATGTTGTATGTGTTCCTCCGTAATCGTTATAAATATAAATCATTATATCAAACCTTTCATAAATTAAAGCTATTTTCTTTTTTATTTTTATTCTTCATAAGTGCTACGTATATATTATTTCTTTTAAAAAATATATTATGTATAAATCAATTTTAATTAACTTCAACACAGCTGCCTGAATCCATTATTGATGTATGGATAAAATGAAGTGAGCACATCATATGTTTTTTATTAACGGTACCTCTTCTGTAGCTATAAATGAAAGTAGTTACAAGAGATGGTGTTTTTATTTATTCTAATAAAGACCAACAAAGTTTAAGTAGTAAAAACCGCCTGTTTAAAAACAAGGAAAAAAGACGCGTGGTGTATGGGTTATTTTACCATTGTATTTTATATAGAGGAAGAAAACAGAAATGTCTTCATAACGAGGGAGAAGGAGAAGAGGGATAGTTTGTGAAGCGTGACTTACAAATTAACTATGGATTTTTAGATGATATTATTGACGAACTTCGGAAATATAAGCGTGCTTTAGGAAAAATGGACGATTCACTGGATAAAGTAACGACCTTTATGCAAACAAATGAGGGAAAAAGTGTCGAAGCATGGGATCAGAACATTAGCACCTCGAAAGAAGAAATTGCAAATTATGAAGCACAGAATAGATAAGAAAATAGAAAATTTATTACTTTGACATAATAAAATAACCGAATAAGCCACGTCCGGCTCTAGCCCCCAGCGACTAGGCGACTTCGCGAATCGCCCTACGATAAGTCATCATTGGTTCGTGCCCCACCATGATTTCTGAAACTTTAGTTGCTTCGTTCCATTCGCTACGTTGCTAAACGGGTGCCCTGCGCCTTTGTTCATATCAAAAACAGGAGGTACATGATAATAGACATGATTATTAAATATGGGAAAAACAACAACGGTAGTTGCATCTGTCGTTGTTGCATTTTTATATGGAGGTTGGGCAGTGTCGCTAATAGCTTTAGTAGTATTATTGGATTATATAACAGGTATAGCAGCAAGTGTATATGAGGGTAAGTTATCAAGTCGGGTTGGCTTTGGGCCATTGTTAAAAAAGTTACCTTTGTCATGGTTGCCATAGCGCATGTGATTGATTTAGTGCTGATTGAGGCAACAGATATAGAGGCATTTGTCATTACGACCACTATTTACTTTTACATTGTAAATGAGTTGGTCTCAATCTTTGAAAATGCAGGTAGGTTAAACTTTGCCTATACTAAGTCCTATTCATAAATGGGAGGTTACTCAATTAGTTTTTTAATTGTTTTTTATAGAAAAGTAACAAATCGTCATTAACTGTAAATCAATCAATTGTAATATTTTTGTTAAAAAAAGGTTAATTTGATAGATAAATAGAAAAAACAATCTATTATTTTAATATGGGAAAGGAGGAAAGCTGAGTTTAAACAAAAATGAAGAGGAGGGAAACTTATGGGCATAACTGCAGTTAAAAATTTCAAGAAAAAGATGATGTTTGTTTTTGTATTCGCATTAATTTTAATAGGTTTTATGTTGTTCTTTACTAGTAAAGCAAGCGCGGCATCTTACAGAGCAGGGGACATTTTAATTACTAGTAGTACAAGTTTTAAATTTGCTGGTCATGCGGGAATAGTAGGTAGATCAGGAAATGGGAGACTTTATGCTGTGCATATTCCTGGTCCAGGTAAACCTATCCAAAAAATTTCATTAAGCTCATGGAAACGTAATTATCCGAAAACTGAAATCTGGAGACATAAACATAAAACAGCAGCCAATAAAGCTGGAAACAAAGCAATGGATTTCGCTAGGTATTATGGTAATAAAACTACTTTTATAGCTCCTTATAGTTTAACTGGATCAGCAGCGTGGACGCTTAAGAATAAAAATAAGACATATTGCAGCAAACTTGTCTGGCAAAGCTATTATTATGGTCCTGGCTATAATTTAGGTGTCAATCCTAATAAATACGGTATTGTAGCTCCATACAGCCTTAGGGGATTACCAAACATGTATAAAGTGTCTGGTAGTTTATAATATTAAAAAGCCTACTCCTTTATGGTAGTGACCCCACAAAGTTAGAGTTTTTATTATGCAACTGATTGGCTGGCTTGGGTTCGATATTGTATTGGACTTAGACCGGCCAATTTTAGTTTAATTCTTTCTTCTTATCCAGGACAATACTTTTTAAAAATATTTTAGGTTGGTCTTTTGTAGGTTGTAATTTCCCTGATTTAACTAGATGACCAACCCTAGCTTTAGATACACCTAATACTTCAGCCGTTTCAATAGTCGATAGTAAATTTTTATTTAAAAATTTAAGAAGATCTGTATCTGAATCAAACTGGTACTTCAATTTCTTACTGCCCCTTTCTTTGGGAAATAATGATAAACAAAATAATCCTAAATATATGGATTATATACAATAGTTATTGAAAAGTCTATAGGTGAACAAATTTTAACATTTGGAAGTGAATGTACTGCAATATGAAGTGCATCATACAAAGTATGGGAAATTAGCCACTTTTAGTTTACTTTCAGCCGTCAAACGTTATTCGAATAAATGGCAGAACACGGTAGTAATAGATAAAGTAACTAAAAAACAAATGTACGCTAGAAAGGATTTGGGATGGTACAATTATGCTGTTAGAAATAAAAAGACGGTAGAGCTATAGCCTCGCTCCACTTCTTACCTAATGCAGAGGATTTCGCTAAAAAGTACAGAGAAGGCACAGTATTTATAGACAATTTAAATGATTAATCTTGGCTCTCACTCTGAGGGCTTTTTTCCCAAAAACCAAACCGACTCCTGTATCTATAATCGAAATGAGTAAGAGTTGATTTTTCATTTTCCATAAAATACCATGCGCATTTGTTCTAATTTACGCTATTATTAGAACGAATGTTCTGATGTGGTGCGACTTATGGGTATAAATGATCGAGGTACAATAAAATGGACATCTACAAGGATGCCAGAGCATTAAGTTTTCTGTAATAAAAAACGAAAAAAGTACTAGGATAAAAGGTATTTAAAATATTTAAAATTTTGAATAATAAAACAAAAGTTGTATAGACGCGTATAGCTCATCTTGATAGGCTGAGTATAATGATACAAACATTTAAAAAGCTTCTGTTCTTCATTTCCTTCAAAACGAGTAAACGATAGCGATTAATGAGAAAGGAGGAAACGTATAACGAACAATAGACTGTTTTACGTGAGAACTATTATTCCAGGGAGGCGTAACAAATGAAGCATCGTCAGTTGCTGTTTATTCTCTCGTTTTTAATCATTTTATCAATTCTATTCACGGTCCATACACTTGCTGCAGAGAAGAAAGGAAAAAGAGATTTAATCCTTAGTAAAATGCGTAATATGACATTAGAGGAAAAAATTGGACAATTATTTATTGTCCATGTTTATGGTAAGACGCCAACAGATACGAATTATGAGCAAATCAATTTAAAGAATGATCGTGGAGGGAAAAATTTCAAAGAGGTTATCGAAAAGTATTATATTGGTGGTGTGATTTATTTTAACTGGACGGATAATATCGGTATTCCTCTTGATGCACAGCAATTGAATGCGCTGTCCAATGGCTTGCAGGATATTGCAATTGATCAGCGTTCTGAAATCCCTCTCTTTATTTCAACGGACCAAGAAGGAGGGATTATCCAAAGAGTAGCAAGTCCAGGAACGGTTTTTCCCGGGAATATGGCGCTTGGTGCAACGCGGTCTGCGAGATATGCGTCTGAAACTGCAAGTATTCTGGGCAAGGAATTACGCAGTCTAGGGATAAACATGAATTATGCACCTGTTGTTGATGTCAATATGAATCCAGCAAATCCCGTTATCGGTGTACGTTCATTTGGTGAAAACCCACATTTAGTTTCACGTCTTGGTAACGCTCAAGTAAAAGGATATCAGGAAGAGAATATTTTGGCATCGGCAAAACATTTTCCCGGTCATGGTGATACGGATGTTGATTCCCATTACGGTTTGCCAATTATTAACCATGATCTAGATACGTTGCATGAAGTGGATTTAAAACCTTTTAAAGAAGCTATTAATGCAGGCATCGATTCCATTATGACCGCACACATTGTAGTACCCGCTTTAGACAATTCCGGTTTGCCGGCAACCTTTTCAAAACCAATACTTACGGATTTATTGCGCAAAGAAATGAATTTCCAAGGATTGATTATCACAGACAGTCTCGACATGTCTGGAGCAAATGTGGTGCCACAGGACCGTGTTGCTGTTGAGGCATTTAAGGCTGGAGCCGACATCCTTTTAAATCCACCTAATGTAGCGTTAGCTTTCAATAGTATGCTAGAAGCCATTGAAAATGGTGAAATCAATGAGAAAAGATTAGACGAGTCGGTCTATCGTATTTTAGCAGCAAAAATGGAAAATGGACTCTTTGATAATCCATATGCGGCTCCCGAATCTGTCGAAAATATTGGAACAAAAGAACATTTGCAAATGGCTGAAGAAATTGCTAATAGGAGTATCACACTGGTCAAAAATGAAAATAATATATTACCGCTGCAAGGGACGGAAAATCTGTTCGTTACCGGTCCAATATCGGCGAAGCCTGATTTGCTTATGAACTTATTAAACGAACATGGGATGGAAGCAAAAGGCTTAGTAACAAAGGAAAGCCCAACTGAAGATGAAATTAATAAAGCTGTAAAAAACGCGCAAGAAGCAGATGTAGTTATAGTGACAACCTATACGGCTAACACAAATGAAGCGCAAGAGCAACTCGTACACAAAATAGAGGAAATTGGTAAACCACTAATTGTCGCAGCCATACGAAACCCTTATGATTTAATGGTATTTCCTGAAGTAGATGCTTATTTGACAACTTATGGTTTTCAGGATACCTCGCTTAAGGCTCTTTCAAAGGCCATCATTGGTGAAATTAACCCGTTCGGACAACTTCCCGTTACGATTCCAGATTTGTATGAATATGGTCATGGATTGGATTATATCCATACCCCTGAAAGCGCTAATGGTATGAGGGAACTCGTTGAGAACCTTGTAAAAGAAGGAGAGGTTAGGAGTAATGATACGGCACGTTCATTAGATACGCATTTATTGTCCGTAGGTCATTATGAAGAGAACCATGCAGCAGAAAAAGTCGTTAAGCATCTGAACAGTTTTAAACAGATGCTTAATGACCAAAAGGATAATGAGATGATTTCGGAGAAGGCTTATCATTATCTTATGACGGAAACAGATCGATTAATAGAGAAATGGTCATAGGATTATTTGATTGGTCATCCAATGGGGAGATATAACATATTTAAAATTGCTTTGATAATAGTCCGTAGACGTTGATGAATAATACATCCCTATAATAGAAATCTGATGTGCCTTAGTCAAAGTTCTCATAAAAACTTATCTGAAAAGCGAGGCGCCTCGCTATGTAATGGTGATGGTATAGCCAAAGGGAAAAATTGTAGTCGATTGATTTGACATGGAGCCTCGGCGGGCATGAGTGATCCGCCAAAAAGCCAGGTAATAAAATATTTGGCTCTTGAAACAGGGTATCATGCCCGCTTCTCCGCATAAAGGCACTTTGTTAACAAAATTACCTTTTATAATATAGCCATTCCATGTTCTGTCTAGTCTACTTCACCTTCGTTTTTTTGTCTAGTCAAGGTAACCTATCCAAAATCCTTCTGCTTTCATACTAAATAGGTGAAAGAGATGATCACAAAATCTTTAATCACGGTGAATCCTCTATTAATAAGTGCAGTAACTTATAGTTTTAAAGTATAAAGTTTGGCGGGACAAGCTCACAGTTTGCAGTAATAAATTCATTGATTTAAATATTTTGGAGGTAAAGCGGATGAAAATAAAACAAATCACTACACTTACAGTGGTCCTTTTGTTAGCGATTATATTAGCAGCAAGTCAAGGTGGTGAAGGCAATCATGCTTCAAACAAACCAAGAACACTTTTCGTCTAGTGTGGAAGTGCTACTTAAAGAAGAATTAGATAAGCTGCAAGGTAAGAGTGTAGGATTAATCACGAATCCTACAGGTGTTGATCCATCATTAAACAGTATTGTTGATGTGTTGTACCACCACCCGGATGTTAATCTTGTTTCCTTATACGGTCCAGAACACGGTGTTCGTGGAAGTGAGCAGGCTGGGGAATATGTAGAATTTTACACGGATGAAAGAACAGGATTACCTGTCTATAGTCTATATGGGGAAACGAGGAAGCCGACACCTGAGATGCTAGACGGTGTTGATGTGTTGGTGTTTGATATTCAAGATGTCGGTACGCGTTTTTACACGTATATTTACACGATGGCGTATGCAATGGAAGCAGCTGCGGAAAACAATGTGGAGTTTATCGTGCTTGACCGGCCGAACCCGATTGGTGGTGTAAAAGTAGAGGGACCTGTGCTTGAACCTAGTTACGAATCATTTGTCGGATTGTATCCGATTCCGCTACGCCATGGAATGACGGTTGGGGAATTAGCTCTTTTATTTAACGAGGAGTTTGATATCGGGGCTGATTTATCGGTTATAGAAATGATGGGTTGGAAGCGTTCCATGTATTATGATGACACAACACTTTCTTGGGTTCTTCCATCACCGAATATACCAACATTGGACACAGCTACTGTCTATTCGGGTCCAGCGCTAATGGAGGGAACGAATGTATCCGAAGGAAGAGGAACAACAAAACCGTTTGAACTGATTGGTGCACCGTTTATTGACGGTGTCGAGTTGGCTGAGAAGTTGAATGATATCGGTCTACGTGGAGTACAATTCAGATCCGCTTATTTTACACCGCAGTTTTCGAAACATGCCGGTGAGTTGTCAGGAGGAATTCAAATTCATATAACAGATAGAACGACTTATCAACCTGTAAAGACAGGTCTTACCATCGTAAAAACTATCCATGATATGTATCCGGAAGATTTTGAGTTTCGAAAAGAGAACAATAAGGGAGTCTCGTTTTTTGATCACTTAATTGGCAACGGTTGGGTTCGTGAAAGTATGGAGAATGGGGTGTCCGTGGAAACAATCACCGAAAATTGGCAACAAGAATTAGAAGACTTTAAAAAGATACGGAGAGCCTATCTTCTTTATAAAACAAGTGCGCAAAAAATGATCGCCATGGTTGAACATTATGAATATGAAGATGTTTTTACCAGTGACGATATAGCGGTTGCACTGAAGCGCCATTTGACAGTTGTAGATCACTTTGAAAATAATGGTTCGGCTGACAAAGTCGCTAAACATATTGTTGGGTTCAAATTGTTGCTTAATCATCACTATGAAAATGCCCATTTATCTGCGGAAGCGTATCGTAGACTTATGGATGAGGCGGAATCCATGACCGGACAGTGGGGTTAATTTCCGCTATTGACAAGCTAGCCCAATAAAAAATTTTGACCCCCAAAGACAAGTAGTTAGAATTTTTTGATAGATAAGAAAGTATAAAAATTTTGGTTTTGGGATACCGATACAACGGAATAGCCCGTCCGGCGCATGAGCCTAGCAACTAGGCAACTTCACGAATCGACCTACGATAAGTCATCATCGGTTCGTGGTTAAGAGGAAGGCCGACTAAAAACGGGCTTGCCACCCGACGTCGGCATACTCCTGTTGCAGGAGCATGATTTCTAAAACTTTAGTTGCTTCGTTCCAGTTGCTACGTTGCTAAACGGGCGCCCTGCGCCTTTGTTCTTTTCACTTACTAAGTAGTGCGCTTATCTAGGAGGATGAAAATCTCCCTGAAAAACCCTCTTCTATCGTGTATTAGATTATTTGTATTTATCTCCGAAGTTATATTACCAATATGTCTAAAAAGGTAAACTACCTAACCGCTTTTCAATCCTATTTAGCATCATATGCGTTAATACAGATGTTGGATTAGTTAACTTGCTTTATTTCTCTATGAAAAGTCATTCTTGACATAATACAGAATTTTCGATTTACTAAGAATAGAAAAACAAGCAAGATAGCACACCACTTTTGATAGACCAAAGACCGATTGCGAGAGGGAGGAAGAGAGTTGTTTGACTAGCTGGTATTACTTTAAATGAAGGGGGATGCTTATGGCACAGATTGAAAAATTTTTAGGTCAGGTTAGTAGTATTGTTTGGGGGGTACCTTTGCTTGTGCTTTTAGTAGGTACTGGTGTGTATTTGACGATCAGACTTGGAGCGCTTCAAGTGCGTTCATTGCCTTATGCATTAAAACTTGCTTTTTCAAGGAATCAGGATAAAGAATCAGATGGGGATATTTCTCACTTTCAGGCGTTAATGACTGCCTCCGCTGCAACAGTAGGTACTGGAAATATTGTCGGGGTAGCGACAGCGGTTCTGATGGGTGGACCTGGTGCTATCTTCTGGATGTGGCTAGCTGGTTTTTTTGGCATGGCAACGAAGTATGGAGAGGCGATTTTAGCTGTAAAGTATCGTGTGAAAGATGCAGAGGGAAATATGGCTGGAGGCCCCATGTATTATTTGGAACATGGGTTAAAACAGAAATGGCTCGGTGTGCTGTTTGCAGTATTCGGTGCTCTTGCAGCTTTTGGGATTGGCAACGGAACGCAATCCAAAGCCATCGCTGATTTAATGAATGATACATTTTCTGTTCCATTTTGGATTACTGGTATTGGATTAGTTATTTTTGCTGGGATGGTTATTTTAGGTGGGATTAAGTGGATTGGTCGTGTAACTGCTTTTTTTGTTCCAATTATGGCAATATTTTATATTCTTGCTGGAATTATAGTCATGATTATGAATATTAGTCTTGTTCCGGAAGCGCTTGGAACGATTTTTACGTTTGCTTTTACGGGTGAAGCTGCTGCTGGTGGGGCTATTGGAGCTGCGATACGATTCGGAGTTGCACGAGGACTATTTTCCAACGAAGCCGGTTTGGGATCTGCTCCTATCGCTGCAGCTGCGGCCAAAACCGATTTACCTGGTAGACAGGCACTCGTTTCTATGACGCAGGTTCTTATTGATACGTTTATTGTTTGTTCTATTACTGGAATTACTATTGTCATGTCCGGTGATTGGAGAGATGGATCGCTCGAGGCGGGTGTATTGACTTCAGCAGCTTTTGAGACCTTACTTGGAGGAGCAGGTCCATATATTATTACCATCGGATTATTGTTTTTTGCCACGTCGACCATTTTGGGGTGGGGGTACTATGGGGAAAAGTGTTTCCAATACTTGTTCAAAAACCCTGTTGCTGTTAGGGCATATCGTACTGTTTTTGTTCTCTTTATTTTCGTTGGTGCAACTGCGTCCCTCGATGTAGTTTGGACGTTGGCTGATGTTCTAAACGGATTGATGGCTGCTCCTAACTTAATTGGTTTGCTTGGTTTGTCGGGTGTCATTATTTATGAAACAAAACGTTTCCAGAAGAAAGCTAAGGAAGAACAGGAGCGAGCAGCTTCGTAGTTTCCTAGTTTTGCTTCAACAGGTACCTGCTATTTTACTAATTTTGCTAAGTGAATGGACTGCTTTTGGTATATTCTTATAAAAAAGGCGATGACTCTCTCCTGATATACGGGTCTGGAAAAAGTTAGAGAAGAGTGATTGTAGAATAAAAAAATCCGAACCATTCGTATTCCAAGTGAAGAATTTCGAATGATAGTTCGGATTTTTCATGACTGTATAGGAAACGATAAAAATTAGGTGCTTGTGGATAAATAACGAAATAATCGACGACTCACTTCCGGCTTCATTGCAGCAACGATGCGATTTTAGAAATACGCCCTCCGATAAGACCTCATCGGTTCGTCCCAAAGAGGAAGGCCGACTTAACTTGCCGCTCAGACGTCGGCATACCCCTGTTTTTAGTGGCATGATTTCTTTATCCCCTAAAAAGGTGTTGTAGATTCCCACGGTCTAAGAATGGAAGCAGTAAGCAAAACAAGTCGCAGTGGGAGGTAACAGGACCTAAATCCCCGATTCGTTCAAGGGCCTTTAGGTCATACCCTGGTGGTACTAACCATCAGCGGGGATGGAAGAAAACACCGCTGATTGGAGGTTCACTTTATTTTTCGTTGATCCGTTCCATTCGCTTACGTTGCTACACGGGAGCCCCGCGCTTTTGTTCTTGGAATCCTGATGTTGACGTTAAATGTAGATGTAATCTATGGACATAGAGTAGCAAGCTCTAAAAGTATCATGCATAAAGTTAGCCTCCTTGGTATTACCACAAGCCACCATCCCTTACCGAAACAGATCCAAAAATCGTTCCCAAATCCCTTTTTCTTTGTCTGGTTTTTCAGGTGTTTCCTGCTCTGGTAGTTCAATGCTTTCTGTTTGCAAGACAAACTGTACAACTTCCACATGTTTGTTTTGATCAGAAATAAAGGAGCTTGGTCGATAGTCGGAGTTATCATATTTCTCCATCATTTCCTGTGTTTCCTGTTGGATTTGCCTTGGTAAATTACTAGTAGCTTCTTGTAGCTGTTTGGTACCAGTGTGTAAATCATTTACTCCTCCACTCGTAGCGGCAGTTTCATCAGCTAACTCTTGTATCCCAGAATCCAGCTCTTGATACGATGAAGCTAGTTCACTAACTCCTTCCGTATAGCTTACTAAGCCATTATGGAAATCCTGGTAGTCGGAAGAGAAGGAGGCAATGCCTTTCTGGATTTGTGTGATAACATCCAGCTCGTTCATTGTTTTGGTTGCTTTCTCTATTTCAGCTGCCATTTGATTTAAATTCGCAGCCATTTCATGAGTTACACCTGATGACTGCTGCAATGCACCTGTCACGCCATCCAATGCACGTTTGGCATGGTTGTATGTTTCTTTGGCTGACTTTGCTGCATGATACGTTTCTATTAATTGCTTAATCACATTCTGATCTGCATTACTTTCATACAATTTATTAATCTGTGCGTCGCTTATCTCATAGGACGGGATTCCGTTCATTGCTTTATTCAATTGGCTTTTCGCTTTGCTGTAGTCTTGCTTAAGACTATCCATAGCTTTTGCGGATTCTTCTAGCCCATTTGCTACCTCGCGCAGGTTGGTTGATAATTGTTGTAGCTTGCCTAAATCTACGTTACCTGTGCTTTCCTGCACGGTTTCGTTGATCCAAACTAACGCTTCTTTTATAGATGTAGAGCCATTTATTAAATCATCAGAAGACTGATTTAATTCATTCATTCCATTTTTATATTCTGTTGAGCCATCGCTAAGTTTCTGCGCACCTTGATTTAGTTCGGCAACACCTGTTTTTAACTCACCAACACCTGTATGAACTTTACTTATCGCGTTAGCTAGTTGCTGCATTTCCCCGGTTACGCCACTTATATCCGGATCTTCCATCGCCATCGAGTAAGGAGCTGCGTTTATTTCAATCGGTTCCATTTCAAACTGAGACACATCTGCCGAGATAATGTAGTCTTCCTCTTGTTCAGGCATGACGGTGAAGTTTATTTGTTTATTCTGACCAGCATTTGCTTTTGTTCCTTCAGGAGCCTGAATATTTTCAAACTTCGTTGGGTCTAATGTCACTGCTATTTGCAGCAGGTAATTCTCAAAGAATTCAGGATCTACTTCGTCATTACTAGAAGTAGAAATTTGTATTTCCAATGAACCGCTCTTACCAGCTAGTTCTTGTGGTTGTATTTTCTTTCCATCGAGTAAATAGGTAATGGAAATGTCCCAAGGCAGCGCTTTGTTTTTCAAGTTTCCCTGGTAGTAAAATTCCTCTTCTTCCTTTGCCTGGAATTGAACCTTACCACTACTTTTTTCTATGTCGATCAGATTCGTTAAATTTCGTACAGAACTGTATTTACCATAATCAATCATTTTTCCCGGTTCTGTGACCCGAAAGGTATTGACAACATATATTTCTTCTAATCCTCCATTTGCATTCATATTTCCGTAGATC
Source organism: Roseburia sp. 1XD42-34 (assembly GCF_009917385.1). Taxonomy (GTDB): domain Bacteria; phylum Bacillota; class Bacilli; order Bacillales; family Amphibacillaceae; genus Virgibacillus. The sequence continues at coordinate 22,003 of NZ_QWLJ01000049.1, forward strand.
ACTTCATCTTTCGACTCATAATCTCCCGTCTTTTCTTGACTTTTTGTGGTTTTCGTATCGTTAACTTCATTTGCAAAAACGAGAGAAGGAAGAGTCGCAAATACGAGTATAGTAACCACTAGCAACAGACTTATCTTTTTAGTTCGCAACGTATCACTTCCCCTTATAAAATTTTGCTTTCCATGTGGTTTTTTCAATGACTTTATCAAGCACAATCAAAAGTGCAGGCAGTACTAACACAACCATGATAAACGCCAGCAATGCACCTCTTCCTAACAACAGTCCAATAGAAGCGACAATTTTATTCGAAGATGTCAACCATAGAATAAATCCTACACTGGATAAGATAGAAGCTGAAACACCAATCGAAAAGATTTTTTCATCGATTGTTTTCTTAATTGCCGGTAACGCATGCATTTCTTTGCGGTTTTCTTTGTATGCTTCAGTTAAAAGAATCGCGTAGTCCACCGTTGCTGCGAGTTGAACAGTACTAATAATGAGATACCCTACATAAACGAGTGGAGTATTTGTAAAGTAAGGAATGGATAAATTGATCCAGACAGCAGATTGAATGGTAACTAATAACACGACCGGAAAAGAGAGGGACCGGAAAGTAATCAGTAACACCATAGCAATGGCTATGACAGTTAACAGATTAACTACCGTATTATCATGTTCCACTACTTGTTTCATATCATATAAGGTGACACTTTCACCTAGTAAATGGTAGTCTTCCTTATAGTAATCCGATGTGAGTGATTTAATTTGGTCAATAAAAGCAAATGTTGCTTCACCTTCTGTGTCTACAGACGTGTTGATAATAATTCGGCTGTAATTATCTGAAAAGAATGGTTCTGTAACCGATGCCTCAAGATATTCAGGTGGTATTACTGGGCTAACCGCATCCACGTAGGAGATAGTGCTTTTTACTTCTGAAAAACTATTTAATTCTTGAACGAGGTTCTCCTCTTTTGCAATATCTCCTTTTGGCAACAGTAAGACCATCGGTGTGAGCTTTCCAAACACTTCTTCAATTGCAGCTTCATCGTTATAAGCTCTGGAAGCTTCAGGTTGTTCGCCAATACCATATATAAAATTAGTCTTACTTTGACCTAAGAACGATGGAATAATCAAGATGAATAGAATTATTAACGCAGGACTACGAAATTTGATCAGTGTTTTCCCAACGTTACGTATGCTAGGTAATAATTGCTTGTGCTCTGTTTTATCAATCCAATGATAGAACATTAATGTTAAAGCAGGCAAGAACACCATGACACTAATAAAGCTAAGTGCAATTCCTTTAACTAAGTTAAGCCCCAAATCTGCTCCAATTTCAAAATCCATAAAGGCGAGGGCGATAAAGCCGAAAAATGTTGTCGAAGCACTTGCTGCGATTGCCGGGAATGAACGTTTTATCGCCATTTGCATTGCTTCTTTAGGAGAATCTGTTTGCTTGCGATAATCTGCGAAGCTGTGTAGCAAGAAGATGGCATAATCAAGCGAAACTGCTAACTGTAATATGGGAGCTACGGATTGCGTAATAAATGATATTTCACCAATAAATATATTGGTTCCCAAGTTGATCAGTACAGAAATACCAATTGCTGTCAAGAAGAAGACTGGTTCAGCCCATGACCTAGTTGACAGGATAAGTATTAGGATAATGATCGGCACGAGTAATGCGGCTGCATACATGGTTTCTTTACCGGTCATTTTCTGGGAGGTTGCTGTATCGAGTGCCTCTCCAGACATTGCATTTTTTTCTCCAATTAATTGATAAATAGCATCGGTTATTTTTACTTCTTCTCCTTCTTCAATATGGAAGGAGAATAACGCGTTTCCATTTTTGTAATAGGATTCAACCGTGCCTGAGTCTGCCATTTCAATTGGTGTCTTCGTATCGATTGCATCATCTAACCAAGTTACTTCAGAAACACCTTCAATTGCTTTTAAATCTTTTTTGAAAGCTAATGCTTCTGGAATATTTATATCTGTTATCATCACGCGTGTATTCGCTACTGCACCATTAAATTCCTCTTCCATCGTATCCATAGCAATAGTCGATGGAGAAGCTTTCGGAAGGTAGTCTACCATACTATAGTTTATAGAGACTGCGAATTGCGCAAATGTACTAATTACTGCGACGATTATAAATGTAATAACCACAGCTTTTTTATGTTTGATAATTTTTTCTATCCAATCAATCAGTGCTCACTCCTTCTTGCTTAATAATTGGAAACCATCTATTATTATATTATACATTGTGTTGTATTAACAACAAACAGTTTACTAATTTACGTCACTAGCGTTGCATAAAAAGTAATGCTTCAAGTCAAGCGCTAATTATCCATTTGAGGCATAGATGACATAATTTT
>NZ_QWLJ01000050.1 GCF_009917385.1 Roseburia sp. 1XD42-34
ATTGTCCATGATAACTCCTTATAATTTGGGATTTGGACAGGACTACCATTCCCTTATTATAAGGTTTTTTTATGGATGTTTGTAGTGAAAACTCCCATTATTCGTAATTTTGGAACAAGATATTTTCGCTTGACTTTGAAATAAAAAGTTTATGCAACGCTAGTGTAATTTCTTATATTAAAAAGACTCTGCTTCTGTTTCAAAAAAGAAAACAGAAGCAACAGTCTGAAAATTAAAACTATAACATATTTAGTTGGTCGCGTTTTCTATCTATAACCTTATCTTTCTTGCTTTTTTTGTACAAGCTCCATTTGTTTCTTTTCTAACTTCTTTTCAATTCGTGTTATACTATGCTCATCTTCAAGCAATTCTTGTTTGTTTTTTTTAACTAATTGCTCAAAATTTAACGTTTTTGGTCTCATATGATACACTCCTTTTATCTTATACTATAAGTATACCTTATATTTTTCGAGACTAAATCACATATTTTTAAATATTTTTTAACAATTATATCAATTTTACTGTTGGAGGTTATGTTATGCAGCACTTATTGAATAAACATGTACAAGCAATAGAAATATCAGGCATTCGTAAATTCTTTAATATGGTTGCAGATGAAGAGGACGTTATATCATTAACTATTGGTCAACCAGATTTTCATACACCTGAACATATTAAGCAAGCGGCTATTCGGGCGCTGATGTCCAATCAAACAACCTATACGCATAATGCCGGTATTCTACCATTGCGTAAAGCTATTTCACAATTTTATGAAACAAACTATGAAGTGTCATACTCTCCTGAAAAGGAGATTATAGTAACAACAGGTGCTTCTCAAGCGATTGATGTTGCTTTTCGAACCATTTTAAGCCCTGGCGATGAGGTGCTGCTTCCAGCACCAATATATCCTGGTTATGAACCTTTAATTCGTTTGGCTGGTGCCAAACCTATTCATATGGATACAACCAAGACAAATTTGAAATTAACGAAAGAAACATTGGAGAAACATATTACACCAAAAACAAAATGTGTCGTTCTCCCTTACCCTTCCAACCCCACTGGAATGTCCTTTTCCAAAGAAGAGTTGGCTTCGTTCACAAATGTATTACAGGAGAAGCAGTTATTTGTGTTAGCTGATGAAATTTATAGCCAGCTTATTTATGATCAAACACATACTTCCATCGCTAGCTTCCCTAGTATGAAAGAGAGGACAATTGTAATTAATGGAGTATCCAAGTCACATTCCATGACAGGATTTCGAATTGGTTACACACTTGCTCCAGATTGGCTTTCTAGAGAAATGCTAAAAGTACATCAATACAATGTATCTTGTGCATCTTCCATCAGCCAATATGCTGCATTAGAAGCTCTAACCGCTGGGGTAGATGATACCAAAAAAATGCAAGTAGCTTATCATGAGCGAAGGAATTTTGTGTACGATCGATTGCAAAAAATTGGTTTACATTGTCCGAAACCAAATGGGGCGTTTTATATGTTCCCATATTTTCCACTTCAAGAAATGACTTCTTTTACGTTTGGACTGGATCTGGTTCAGAAAGCGCGGCTTGCTTTAGTACCTGGAGATAGTTTCTCAAAATTAGGAGAAGGATACATGCGATTGTCTTATGCCTATGATAAGCGTACACTAGACTTGGGATTGGATCGTTTAGAAGAATATATGCAGCAAAATCCATTAAATTAATATTTAGTTTTCTCTAAACGCTTTTGGGTTTCATATAAATTTAAGAGTTGATCTAATTCCTGGCTTAGTTCGATGACTTCTAAATTAGTAAATCCCTTTTCCAAGGCGACTTCAGTCATTCTTTGTCGTAAATATTCAATGCGTTTTAATAGATCATCGGTCGTTTTCATTATAGCTAAAGAGTTACCTCCTTGGTCTAAACTTTTAGGTGGCAAAATAACGGTGCCTTATCCTTAAAAAAGTTTGTTTAAGTAAAAACAAATAGTACAAATAGCCTACGGAAAACCCATAAAGGAGCGGGAATTATCTTTATTTCATATATGAGATATGGATTAACCAAATCCAGAAACTACTTATATATGGAATGGTGCAGCTATTACAGCTTTCATTAAATGTAGCATAGCTTGACAGAAAATGACAAGCTTTTTCGCTGTATAGTTAAACATGCAAGAATAGACCAGAATGGAATGGAGAAGTTAAACAATACGTTAACAAAATTGAAACTTCAATTGTAGGGAGGGCCTTCATTCTCCATTGCTCGCTAGTACCCAACGAGCATACCCTTATGGTTTGAGGACAGAATCATACATCTAACTTGTAGTTAAATCCCCGGCTTTTCCTTCTGGAGTTAACTGATTCGGATAAGAGAGCAGATCTTACTACCGGTTCGTACGGGATACACGATTGATTTAATTAATAAACTCATTATTCTTTTTAAAAATTTGACTTAACAGCGCTGAATAAAAAAGTTAGTACGAAAATAAAGCACAATAGCTAACATTTGTTAGGAATGAACTTGAATAAAGTGGCTCTTCCATCTGCTGGGATTTTCATTCATCCCCCGCAGAGGGTTAGTACCGAAATGGTATAACCAAAACGGCTCCGTACGACACAGGTGCTGTTAACTACCCCTTAGCCTTACCCAACTCTTAAAGCGGGGAGCCTTACAGCACCTTATCTACGGAATAAACCAACAGTAAATGTATGTAGTCTAGGTCCTTTATGTTAACTACATTCTCTTAGGCTTTTACACTCGCTTAGTTATCAGCACTATGCTACTATAATAGTGAAATGTTTTTTGAGAAAGGATGTCTTCGGTGACAAAATCAAACAAGAAAAATGAATGGTTAGAATGGGCAAAAGCAATCATTATTGCTGTTTTAATTGCTTTCTTTTTAAAAACATTTATTTTTGCAACTTCCATTGTAGATGGAGAAAGCATGGATCCCACTCTTCAGAACGGCGAAAGAGTTATTTTCAATAAAATTATATATATTCTTGATGAGCCAGAGCGCGGAGACATTGTTATCATTGAAAAACCTCATAAAAATTATGTAAAACGAGTTATTGGGCTACCAGGTGAAACAATTGAAATAAACGATGGCAATTTATATATAAATGGAAATAGATATGATCAAACATTTCTAAGTGAAAATGCACAGCGCCAATCTGGTAATTATGGTCCAGAAAAGGTACCTGAAGGAAGTTATTTTGTAATGGGAGATAACCGAGCCATTAGTAAAGATAGCCGAAATGGATTAGGCTATATTGAGGAAGACGAAATTATTGGACGATCAGAATTTGTTATCTTTCCATTTGATCAATGGACATTAACGAGATAGGGCCAGACATGGTTGTCTGGCCTTATCCTATTTCTAATGATGGTCGGTTTAAATGAATGTTTGAATTTCTTCACTGGCTCGTACCTGAAGCTGTTATAACATGCACAACAGCCAAGTGAAATGCCCCTTCTCCAGTCCTACTGTTCAACTGCTAACATATGAGGATCTGCTTTTTCAACGTTAAGCCATTGAGTGAACGCAACCTTCATTCTTTTTTGACCACACTCTTATGCCTATTTCTCACTATCAAATACACAATAACCAATATTCAATAATAAAATCGCAAAACAAATAACCGCAAACGTAATTTCCATCTAGCAGTTACACCCCCTTGAAGAATAATTGAGTAGACTTTTTACTAAGTAAATAAGTATTAAAAGCCTACCTCCCCCTACTACAACAATATATCGTAGCTTTTCCAATGATACAACTCCAGTATATCATATCAATTTTTATTCACGTAGGGAAGTTAAAATATGATAAAATAAAATAACCCAATCTGGTTTCACTTAAATCGAACTCAACCACTATTTAGATAAAATTCGCAATCATACTTTCGTAAGCAGGTGATGCTATGCTTTATTGCCCTTATTGCGGCGTACAGACCAAAGAGGAAGAAACCTACTGTATAAAATGCGGTAAGCACCTTCCAGAAGATAGATATAATCGCCTTCGTAACAAACCGAAATTTTTTACACGATGGCGGCTTCCGTTGCTTTCTAGCGCTTTCTTATTATTTTTATGTGTTGTTTTTTATGTAACATTAGAAATTCGTACAGCAAAAGCGAAGGAATACTATATAGAAGGTGAGCAAAAAGTGCTGACTCAGGATTATTATGCAGCACAAACATTGTTTCAAAATGCACTTAAATGGAAGGATAATTTTCAGCATGCAGAAGCTTCACTAGCGTTTATGGATAAAGCCATTTCCATTGAAGCAACATTAAAGGAATCGAAACAATTGCTTAAAGAGAAAAAATATGCGCAAGCCTTAGAGAGTTTGAACCAATCGGAAAAGGATTTACAAGATTTTAATGGCGAAGCTGTTAACCAGATGGTTGAACGTATTACAAAAGAACGAAACACCATTAAATTAGAGAAACTCAAGCACGCCTTACAACAAAAACCTGACATCGATCAATTGAAAATTTTACTTTGGGATGCTACTTCCATCGAAACTGCGGAAGCAGAACAGCTATCGGCAAATATACGCGAGCAAATCGTAAATTTTGTGTTTACCAAAGCTAGCAAGCATTTAACAAATAATCAATTTAACGACGCAAACGTGATTGTCAAAGATGGTTTAAAATACGCTCCAAATTCAGAAAAATTGTTAAGCTTGCAAACCACCATCGATAAAGAAAAAGTAACTTTTGAAACTGCACAACAAAATCGAATTGAACAAGCAATGACTACAGCAAATAAAGAACAGCAGTTAAATGAGTCTGAAGCTATTAAATTGAAAAAAATGGAGATTACAAGCGATGATCAGGGAAATCTTGTTGTAAAAGGACAAGTTCAAAGTGTTGCAACCATTCCCATTAACTCGATCATGGTGGAATATATAATTAAAACGAACAAAGGAGAAGAGATTTTAACGAATGAAGTATATGTCTTCCCTGATGAACTGTACCCAGACGAAACAGGGAATTTTGAATTTACCCATTATGATATGAACGATAAAAACGAAGCGTTAAAAGTTGAAGTGAAAACCATAACTTGGTATCCAGAATAATGCTTTCTATAATGGAGGTGACATCACGTGATAAAAAGTAAACATATCCCCATGATCTTATCAGGCATTATCCTTATCCTGGGCTTTATTATAATGGGTTATATGTATCAGCAATGGAAGCAGGAAGATATGTCCATCAGTAACCCTGTTATACACCAAATTACAACAAGCAACCAAGAGCTTGATTTAAAATCCATCATTCATGAAGCAGAAAAAAATGTGATCCAAATCGAAGGGCAAAATGAAGACAACACTATGACAGGTTCGGGATTTTTATATAATAAGCAAGGAGATATTATAACCAATGCACATGTCATAAAAGACGCAGATGTTATCTATGTAAGAACAGCAGATGCACAAATTTACCCAGCTGCCGTAGTCGGTGTTGGTGAAGATACGGATATCGCTGTTATCCGTGTTCCCCAGCTTGCTGGGCCATTTATGCATGTAGAGAAAGAAAAATATCCTGAAGTCGGAGATGAAGTCATTGCATTAGGTAGTCCTCATGGATTTCAAAATACGGTTACTTTAGGAATTATCTCTGGACAAGAACGTAACTTTTCAGTAGACGGTTTTAATTACAGCAATGCCTATCAAATCTCTGCGCAAATTGCAGAAGGAAATAGCGGCGGACCTCTAATTGACCGTACAACCGGAAATGTCGTTGGAATCAACTCTGTAGGTACGAAAGATGGAACAATTGGTTTTAGTATTCCGATAAAAGATGTAATTGAACAAATTGAAGCATGGACTAACGAAGCACAAACGGAAGAATTAGACTTCGCTAGCACTTCAGACCTTATAAGTACAAAGGATCCGGAAAAATTAACCGCAGATGCGGAATATTTAATCATTTACTTCCTTGATAGCATCGAATTGCGTGATTATGTAAATGCATACGCGCTATTAGCCAGCGAAATGCTTTCTAAAACCTCGTATAAAGATTTCCGGGATAAATATATTGATTTTACAAAAGTGACTTTTAGTAAGCCTCAAAGTACCATTACAGAGGAAAATCATGTTCATTCTAAACTAAACGTAACCATTGAAAAGCGCTCAGAAGATGAAGAAAAACCATCGAAGGAAACGTATATTTACACGTTTATCACAAAATATGAAAATGATCAGCTGAAAATTTCTAGCATTTCAACTGAAAAACAAAAGAAACAGGACTAACGGAAGAATAAAGGCGCAAAAACCCGATTAGCAACGTAGCGAATGGAACGAATCTAAAGTTTTAGGAATCATGCTCCTGCAACAGGAGTATGCTGACGCCTGAGCGGCAAGCCCATTTTTAGTCGGCCTTTCTCTTAACCACGAGCCGATGAGGTCTTATCGTAGGGCATATTTCTAATCGTTGCTGAACGCTTGCGCCGGACGTGGCTTATTCGCTTATGTGTAATACACACTCCTAATTTTATACTCCCTCTATATACTAACGTTTTCTCTTGTTTTCTTCGTGTTTCTTATCTTTTACTCATCAACGATATGTAAGACCGTTTAAACATAACTTTTCATGTAGAAAGGTGCACTTAATAAGCCATCCTTCTCTTTTTGAAAAAAATAGGAATCTTCATTACTGGCATTAAGTATGTAACACCAGTAGAGGAAGCACCGTATGAATGCAATACTTTTGGATCGTATGCTAATTCATTAAAAATGGGATAAACGTCCAAACTTTTCTTGCCTGATTGCATATGGTATAACTGTAAGATTATTAGGAGGTGAAATCATGGGATTCGGATACGGCGGAGGCTGTGGTTACCCGGGCTACGGTGGTTATGGTTATGGTTACGGATATGGTAGCAACTTCGCACTAATTGTAGTGCTTTTTATTCTATTAATCATTGTAGGTGCTGCATTTTACTGTTAATGATATTAAAGAGAGTACAGCTTGTGCCAAATCCATGGCACAAGCTGCTTCTTTACAATTGTTCTAATATACTACCTTTTAGACTTTGTATATCTAGCTTTGTTTACAATTTCAATACCTAAAAATTTTTCGTTCCCCGTTTTGGCTATTCAAGTTAACGCTTCACTAACAATTGCTGAGCCTGGTTTGCTGGCAAGGCTTTACTAAAATAGTAACCTTGGAGTTGATCACATTGTTCCGCTTTTAAAAAAGCAAACTGCTCTTCTGTCTCTACACCTTCTGCTACCACTTTCAATTTCAATAAATGACATAAATGAATAATTGATTTCACGATCATTTGGTTTTCTTCACTTTGCTCCATAAACATTTTGTCAATTTTCAATTTAGTAATTGGAAATAAACTAAGCAATTTTAAAGAAGAGTAACCTGTACCAAAATCATCAATGGATACAGGGATCCCTAACTTTCTTAACTCCCACAACGTGTGCAGGACAGTCTGCTCGTTAGTCATCGCCATTGTCTCTGTAATTTCTAACTCTAAATAAGCTGGTGATAGTTCCGTCTTTTGTATAATTTGTTTTACTTTTTGTAAGAAATCCTTTTGATGAAATTGGATAGCTGATAAATTTACACTTATTGTTATTGGCTGATAACCTTGATCTTGCCATAATTTATTTTGACGGCAAGCTTCATACATTACCCACTCACCAATTTCTATAATTAAGCCTGTTTTTTCTGCAATCCCAATAAACTCGCCTGGGGCAATATACCCTTTCTCTGGATGTTTCCACCGCAACAATGCTTCCATTCCGATAATTTGATTTGTGTTGAAATCGACCTGTGGCTGGTAATGAAGCTCTAGTTGCTTCTGTTTTATCGCTTGCCGAAGTTCACTTTCTAATGTAATCGTGGATTGAAACTTTTCTGAAATCGCGGCTTCAAATAATTTATAACTGTTCCGATGATTATTTTTACTTTCATACATTGCAGAATTCGCATGTTTGATTAAGTCCTCGGCGGTTGTACCATGATTAGGAAACAGACTAACTCCAATAGTTACCGTCGTATAAATGTCATATCCGTTTATAATGACGGGTTCCTCAAAAGTTTGAATTTGGTGCTCTGCAAATTCCATTACCTCTTTTTTGCTACTCAGACCAAATTGCATAATTATAAACTTATCCCCGACCATTCGTGCTACAAACGTATCTACATCTAAAAATTTTTTTAACCGACGAGCACTATGACGAATTAACTCGTCACCAACGGCATAACCAAGTATATCATTTACCTCTTTAAAGTAATCCAAATCCACTATGTATACTGCTAAAATGTCTTTCTTACGATTTAGCTTTTCAATTGTTTCTGATAAAATGTGCACAAAATAATGACGATTGGGCAAATCTGTCAATTCGTCATAGTAGGCGAGGTACTCAATTCTCTTTTTGTTTATCACTTGTTCCGTTACATCTTTTAATAAACAAACTCCTGTCTCTGTACTTAGATCAAAGTATAATATGTCAACAAAGAAGCGCTCCCCTTCTTTGGTTACAGCTGAATGCGCATGCATTACTTGCTTTCTATTCTCCTGTTCCCTCCAAAAATTGTCTGGAAGTTTACTTGTAAATAATTCACTTAGTGGTTTAAAAATTAGCTGCTGTTTGGAATAATGGAACATGGTAGCTCCATTAGTATCACAGTCCATAATGTTTCCACTTCTTTTATCGTAAAGTAACGTTCCTGAAAACTGTGCGGTTGCGAAATTATCGAGTTGTTGTCTTACTGCTTGCATTTGATTGGAAACAAGTTGGAGTCTTACATAGTAGTATTGATTTTGACTATCTGCTGGTAACACCGTTACTTCAATCATTTTATAACGATCATGCTTTAGCCATGTAAGCTGCTTGGATTCCTCCAATGATGTAAGTTCTAGTAATCGATTTATCGGCTTACCAACAGCAGATGAAATTTCAAAGATTTCATCTGCTACCTTACTTCCTGCTACAATTTCCCCACGTTGGTTCGTAATTAAGATTGCTTCGTTCAGATGATCAAGCACATGTTGCGTAATTGGGAAAACTACCTTTTGTTCATGCATGCCATTCTCCCCTAACTGATTTACCCTATAATTAATTTTTCTTTTGGATAATGATAATTACCAGTTTGTTTGTTTGATCTGAAAATAAATAAAAAGGTGATGATACCTACTCTTCCAATAAACATTAAAAACATCAAAATTAACTTACTAAAAGCAGTCAATTGATCTGTTATTCCTAAGGAAAGCCCAACAGTTCCAAACGCTGATGTCACCTCAAACAAAATTTCTGTCAGTGAAAATGGTTCGACAATTGACATTAATATAATTGATGTAAAAACGAGTATTAAAGCCATTAACGTGACCGTAACAGCTTTTAATAAGTCTTCATCGTACACTTCGCGGTTAAATAACCGAATGCTCCTGCCTCCTCTGGCATAGGTTGCAATAAAAATAACAACCAATATAAATGTCGTCGTACGAATCCCACCACCAGCACTACTTGGTGAAGCCCCGATAAACATTAATAGCGACATAAATAAGTGATTTGGTTCCGAAAGCAAACTGACATCCATCGTTGACAATCCACCGCTTCTAGTCGTAACTGATTGAAATAGAGAGTAGAACAGAATTTCATGCCAAGATTTATCAGCAAAAAAGTGGACAATATCAAGTAAGAACATACCAATGGTCCCAATAATAATCAAAGCTAAAAATGTGCTCGTCGTCACTTTCGTAAACAAGCTAAACCGGATGAATTTACGTTTATGGGAGTCGGCAAATAAATACTCCTTCACTTCAATTAACACTGGAAAGCCAATTGCGCCAAAGATGATTAACAACATATTAATAAATTGGACAAAATAATCATCTTTAAACGGAACTAATGAATTTCCAGTAATATCAAATCCGCCATTGGATATGGCACTAATTGTTCCAAACATCCCATGTAAATATGCTTCTTTAGCCGAATCAAAGTATTGTAAAAAGTACGTACCTAAAACAAGAAATCCGATCAATTCAATCGTTAGCAACACATACACAATTTGCTTAATAAGACGTACCATTCCACCAAACGTGGATTGATTTTGATCTGCCATAATCAAGCGTCTTTCTTTTAAACCAATCTTCTTCCCGAGTAATAACCAAATAAACGTACTAATCGCCATTACGCCTACAGCCCCAAGTTGCAATATGGAAGCAAGTAGGATAATCCCGGTTGTACTTAATGTATCTGCTAACGATATTGAACTTAACCCAGTCACACTTAAAGCACTGACAGCAGTAAATAACACATCTATAAATGGGAGATCCACACCATCCTGGTATGCGATTGGCAAGGACAAAATCCCTGTCGAAAATAAGACAGCAAAAAAATAAAACAATAATAAAATCTGGACAGGTGATAAGCGTTTTGCCCAGCGAACAATTGGCTTTTGATGATGCATAACCATTTACTCCTTATTAACTAACAAATTTAGTAGCCCCTATATATACTAAAAATAAACAATGAAGGTTGAATAAATCGTACACCAATAGCAGGTTGCTTAACAATAAGCAAAAATTATTCGTGTAACAACATGCGATGGCTTTTGATACAGCTTTAAATGACAAAAGTACTATAAAAATAAATCGTGAAACGTGTAAACGTCTATTAATAATGAAAAAACAACCACGACTAAGCAAACTTTTGTACATCCTTATTCATGAACAAGCTTATCCATATTATAACAATGTGAAGTTGAAAATGCTTGTAATTGAACAATAAAAAATGAATAGCCTCATTACATGTTAAGCTGCCATCTGTCCTAAAGTGAATACCTAGCGATAAGTGATGATATCAAACCAGTTGCCCAATATGAGATTATGTTTAAAGAGATCTTTAGATCATCACCTAGTGGTATGAACAATCCATGCGTATGGAGAAAAACGCATGGATTAAAATTCCCTTCATTTCATGTTCCAAACACAGGTTTTTGGAAATTACCTTCCATAGGGACTTATTAATGGTTGTACATGGAAAGTAAAAAACGAATAAAATTTTACGTTAACTCCTTAAATTTCTCCAGTAATTCCTTTCCTTGGAAACCTTCATCAATAAGAGACGTTAATAAGGATTCAATATTTTCTTTTCTTTTATCGACAATATTTCCTATAAATAAAATATTAATGTTAGCTCCTATTTCATTAATTCCAATCATCGAGGTGATAAACGTAGCCATAGCATTGCTTTCTTTTGAAATTTTCACTTGAATCAAGATTTCTGATTTTGTCGCTTGCAGTTCTTCAAAATAGGGCTGTAAAGACTTTTCCGTATATGCTTCCACCGTCCATTGATTTTTTTCATCTTCACGGTCAATAATCAAGCCATCTAATAAAGGAATATGATTGGGAATAATTTCCCCGTTTTTCTCCTCCATAATATTTAATAGCTTTAATTTAAATGTTTTCATCCACTTATCCTCCTTTGAATTAAATATATATCACTCTACGTATCTATGCCGGAAGGTATTGTCGTAGAAACAACCCAATTTTTGCTATGTTAAACAAGACCTATTCTTTTTCACGTCTACCGTTAGTGTATCAAAAACGGAAGTATATGGATATCACTTTCTTTTTGTAAAGGCTAGTTCAGTTGACAATGGAAAACTCAACCACTTATGATAAAGGAGATTATAGGGTAAAGGAGAATCGACATGTCCCATTCAGCAATCCAAACCATCATGCAACATCGTTCCATTCGAAAATTTAAAGATAAAAAACTTACAAACGATCAAATTCAAACAATTGTCGAAGCTGCACAAATGGCCTCCACTTCTAGTTATGTAATGGCATATACGATAATCGGAGTTACCGATGAACGTATTAAAGAGCAGCTTGCTACTATTTCGGGTCAACCTTATGTACAAAAAAATGGCCATTTATTTGTATTTTGCGGTGACTTATTCCGCGCAACCCAATTAGGGACACCAGATGAAATAGAAGCGATGCAAGCGAGCTTAGCTTCGCCAGAACAATTCATCGTTATGACTGTAGATGCTGCACTTGCATCTCAAAACGCTGCCACTGCTGCAGAGGATTTAGGTTTGGGTATTTGTTACTTAGGAAGCTTACGAAATGATATCCGTCAAGTTAGCGAAATATTGCAGCTTCCAGAACGGGTCGTTCCATTGTTTGGTATGGCAGTTGGTTATCCTGATCATAAGCCAGAACAAAAGCCACGCTTACCTTTTGAAGTCATTTATCATGAAAACCACTACCAGCCATTTGAACGACAGCTTCCTTTTATCAAGAAATTCGATGAGAAATTACAAGCATACTATGAAGAACGAAAACAAAATAGTCGTAGTGATAACTGGTCAAAACAAATCATACGTAAATTTTCCACTCCTATTCGCATGGATGTAGGTCCATTTTTACATGACAAAAACGTAAATAAGCAATAATCATAATAGCCAGCACTCCTTTTCTTTTAGGAGATGCTGGCTATTGTACTTGTAATTCTTCTGTATGCTGAATAACTATTTCTTCATCGTTCACCTTAAATTGTGCCTTAAAATGCAATTCACATGGCGAATTTTTTGTAATACGGAAAACTTTGCTGCTTTCTGTAGGATGATAAATATTTCCGTTGTTAAGTTGCTTTAAAACCTTTTTTTCTGTAAATTCATGTTCTTCATCCCCTAATGCGACAGAAACTAATGGAGTCTGATGCTCCAACTCTACTGATTCCTCCCCAATATATTGTAATGAGCTAAATACTTTGATTCCTTTATCTTCATCCGCATTTGCAATATGTATATGTAAAATAAAATCACCAACTTCTTTTGACTTGGTAGTCTCTTTAATACTTACACTACGATAACCGACGCCACCATATAAAATGACAAAAAACAGCGCCCCAGCAACAACGAAAACGAAGAATATTTTTTTGTTCACAAGCATCCTCCTGTTATTCCAGTTACTATATATGACGAAATACTCCCTCATAAAGTTTCATTTTTTTAATTATTTTCAAACAAAGAAATTACTTCCTTGTTATGTTTATTACTTCCAAATGACACTTTTCCATTTAAGAGGTCGTTCGATAAGTGCCTTCCTATTGAGAGGGTCGAATTCTTCGTTAGCTTGTTTCTCCGTTCTTGGAAAAGGTTTTCCCCCTTTTCCTGTGTGAGAATGTATTTCAAGGATGCCTAATTAATACTTGAGCTCATGTGTCTGTAGAGCATAGGGAAGCCTAAAACCGCCCACGTCCTGTAACGGGCGTAGAAATAAGTAACAAGCACAAGTAGCCGCTTGAAACTTTGCCACCTCGAACTCAGGCGCTGATGTCCCGTTGCAACAGAACAAGGAAAGCTACGACAGAAATACATCGCACAGAAATTTCTTTTTCCATGATGCCTGAGACCATAGCCGCCCTCGGTCCTCCTTACCCTTTGTAAACACGCACTTTCATTTATCCTTTGATATTTTTGTACTATGCTATAAGGGAATTTTTTGTATAATTTTGTCATATTTCCTCATCACCTTGGATATATAAGGAAAAATTTTGTTGCATATTTAAAACTGAAACTCCACATTCTAACTAATGATGATTGGTAATGAGAAGGAGGATCTATATGACTGTATCAAGTCAAGTGAAGCAAACAATCGCTGGCCTTAAGAGTGCTCAAGCGAGCTTTGAACAATTTGCATTACAAACAGAAAATAAACAAGCAAAACAGCTCTATGAAAATGCAGCACAACAAACGATGTCTATTCTACAGAGCGTTGAACCGCGGATACAGCAACTCGAACAAGAAGAGCCTCAATATAAAGGTTTTTAAATGACAAAAGAGGCTGAAACCATCATAAACAGCCTCTTTATATGTGCTTGTCTAAATCATAACTAATCTAACTTAAATTATTTGATTAAAAAGTAGGTGGAATGATGCATGTTTATAAATGGCTAGTAATTGGTATTTTTTCTTTTGTACTTGTCGGTTGCGGTGCCAATAACACGCTCAATCCTGCAGATAAACAGGAAAAAGAACAGATCAATTTATCAAAAGTTTCAACAAAGCAACCTATTAACCAAGCACCTGCTAATAGAGCAAAGGATATGCTAAGCGAACATTCCGAAATAACTGCTATTTATGCTGTCAATACAGATAAGCAATTATTAGCAACGATGGAAATACAGCATATGCAACGTTTTAAGCTGCAAAAAATGAAGAAACAACTTACCAAAAAACTTCAGAAAGCTTTTCCAGATTTAATGGTGGAATTATCAGCAGACAAAAAAATTGTTATGGAAATGGAAAAGCTAGAGAAAAATTTAGAAGAGAAACAATATAGTAAAAAAGAATTGAAAAAAGAAGTAAAACGGATTATTGATTTTTCTAAAGAACAAACATAGGGAAAGAGGGAGCATAAGATGGCAGATAAGAAAAAGAAAAATTCACCTCCTGACGTTCAGGAGTATCAAGCATTTCAACAACAAAGGGAAGTAAAAAGACCTGTATTTAAAAATTGCCTAAAAGCTTTTTTTGTTGGTGGTTTTATTTGCTTTATTGGTCAGCTTATCTCTACTTTTTATATGTATTTTTTTCATTTTACCGAGCAAACAGCCGGGAACCCAACTGTAGCTACATTAATATTTCTAACCATGCTTTTAACTGGATTTGGTGTATATGATCGAATAGGTCAATTCGCTGGGGCTGGATCTGCTGTTCCTGTAACTGGATTTGGCAATGCTGTCATTTCATCAGCAATTGAGCATCGGACTGAAGGATTCATCCTAGGTGTCGGTATGAACATGTTAAAGCTAGCTGGTCCTGTAATCGTCTACGGTGTTTTTGCAGCGTTTGTTGTCGCATTAATTAAAACGATATTAATCCAATGGGGTGGATTATAATGCTTCAAGGACATCAAACGTGGGTATTTGCAAATCGACCTGTTATCGTATCGACCGGAACAGTTGGTGGGCCATTCGAAGCAAATGGTAATATTCCTGAGGATTTTGACCTATTGCATGAAGATATGTGGATTGGGCAGGCATCCTTTGAAAAAGCACAACAAACATTAATGGAAGAAGCTTGTCAAATCACCCTTAAAAAAAGCTTCATTGAAAAAGAACAAGTGGAATTCTTTATCAGCGGTGATTTAATTAATCAGATTACGCCAACAAACTTTACTGCCAAAACAATGGGAATCCCTTTTTTTGGTTTATTTAATGCTTGTGCAACTTCTATGGAAAGCTTAGCATTAGCAGCTATGATTATTAACAATAAAGGAGCAAATTATATTTTAAGTGGAACGGCAAGCCATAACGCTTCTGCTGAACGACAATTTCGTTATCCTACCGAATACGGGGGGCAGAAACCTCCTACTGCTCAATGGACCGTAACGGGTGCAGGTTGTGCGCTCATTGCTCAACAAGGTCAAGGACCTGTTATTACATCGGCAACTATCGGAAAGGTCATTGAGATGGGAATAACTGATCCTTTCAATATGGGGGGAGCGATGGCACCAGCAGCAGTCGATACAATTGAGAAGCATTTCAAAGACCGAAACCTATCCCCTGATTATTATGACTTGATTATTACAGGTGATTTAGGTCATATTGGTCGAGAAGTTTCTTATGATTTGCTTACGGAACGAGGGTTAGCCATTAAAGAGGAGCAGTATGTAGATTGTGGTTTAGCCATATACCGTGAAGGACAACCTGTATTAGCCGGTGGTAGTGGAACCGCGTGTTCAGCAGTAGTTACTTATGGACACTTCCTCAATCGAATGAAAGCTGGGGAATTAAAACGAATACTAGTTGTAGCAACTGGTGCACTTCATTCACCAATGAGTATACAACAAAATGATCCGATTCCGTGCATCGCACATGCAGTATCCATTGAAAATTGAAACGGGAAGTGATAGTTTATGATCTTTTTTTGGGCTTTTGTAATTGGAGGTCTGGTTTGTGTCATTGGCCAATTATTATTCGATATCTTTAAATTAAATCCCGGACAAACTTTATCTATATTAGTTGTCTCCGGCGCCATTTTAGATGGGTTTGGCCTTTACGAGCCATTAATCGATTTTGCTGGCGCTGGTGCAACTGTACCTATTACCAGTTTCGGTAACTCCTTAGTTCATGGTGCTATGGCAGAAGCAGAAACACATGGCTTGGTCGGAGTGGTGACTGGAATGTTTGAAGTAACCAGTGCGGGAATCTCAGCTGCCATTATTTTCGGAGTTATCGGCGCACTTATTTTCAAGCCAAAAGGATAAGGAGGTTGAATATGACAATCGGTGCACAAGTGAAAGGATGCTATTCCGCAATTAAAAGTGTGGAAGCCTCCTTGCAAATTTTAACCGCTAAAACAAATGAACAGGAACAACAGACTAAGTTAAAGGAAGTGGAACGAATTATTACCGAAGTCAAAAAAGATTTGCGGCAACAAGTTATTCATTTATCCAAAGAAGAACCCCAATATAAATAATGCTCAGAGAGGATACTGCGTATGCCAGAATGGATTGAAGTCATCATCCGGTCATTTTCTTTATTAATTATCCTTTTTTTCATGACAAAATGGTTAGGAAAAAAGCAAATATCACAATTAAATATATTTGAATATATCACAGGGATTGTTTTGGGTGGAATTGTTGCCATACATACGATAGATCCTGATAGCAATTTCATTTACGCTTTACTATCGATGTTTATTTGGTTTATTATCCCCTTTGCTGTTGAATATATATCGCTAAAAAGCAAACGATTTCGCGATCTTACAGATGGTAAAAGCACCGTGTTTATTCAAGATGGTAAAATAATGGAAGACAACCTTAAACAAGAAGGATATTCGGCGGATGATTTACTCGGTAAATTAAGGGATAACGGCGTATTTTTAGCATCTGACGTTGAATTTGCTGTTCTTGAGCCATCCGGAAACTTAAATGTACTTCCAAAGAAGGAGAACCGACCTTTAACAGCCAAAGACTTAGGGCTAAAATTAGCCTCAGAAAAGGAACCCCAGACGATTGTAATGGATGGAGAAGTTTTATTAGAATCACTTGCGAATCTATCCTTAAATAAAAATTGGTTGGAAACAGAACTAGATAAGCAAAATGTCAGTATTGAAAACGTTTTTCTTGCTCAAGCAGATAATAACGGGCAATTATATCTTGATTTATACGATGACAAAATAAGTGTACCACAGCCGACTGAAAAAGCACTATTGTTGGCAAATATGAAGAAATGTCAGGCTGACTTGGAATTATTCGCTTTAGCTACAGAAAACAAGCAAAGTAAAGCTTTATATGAGCGTAACAGTGAAAAACTAAAACATGCTATTCAGCTTATCCAGCCTTATTTATAAAGTGCATCTTTCTTCAGGGGAGGTTTTCCATTCATCCCCACTAATCGTTAGGAGTCCAAGGGTATAAGCTAAAGGCCTCCTACGAAATAGGGTATTTAAGAGCTGTTATCTTCTGCTTAGACTTGTTATAGTACAACTCACCCAACTCCCAAAGCAGGAAGCAACACCTTATATGCGAGATATATGAACAAGGTAACGAAGGAAATCACCACAAAATATAGGTGACAGGTGTTTCAACTATCCCTATACAAAGGAGACGAAAAAGTAAATAAACCGGGTTCAACCTTTTGTTCTATCAGCTTTTCGTGTAAAATAGAGTAGCTATCTTATTTTATACACGAAAAGGAATGAAACTAATATGAAAGATAAAATAAAAGCGTATCGCTTTCCGATTATATTACTTATTTCAATTATAATTGGTTCCATAATCGGGCTTTCTTTTGGTAAAGATGCCACGGTTATTAAGCCACTAGGTGATTTATTTATCAATTTACTATTTATGATTGTTATCCCTCTCGTTTTCTTTACTATTTCTTCTGCTATAGCAAGTATGGACAGTATGAAACGCCTCGGTAGAATTATGGGCTCCATGATAACTGTATTTGTTGTTACTGGTATTATCGCTGCCGTTTTCATGTTAATCGCTACTATTATTTTCGAGCCAGGTTCTGGGGTGGATATACCGCTTGTAGAGCCTGAAGAAGTGCAAGAAGAAATGAGTCTCTCTGAACAACTAGTCCAAACGTTTACCGTGTCTGATTTTGTGGATCTATTTTCACGCAATAATATGCTCGCACTTATTGTCTTCTCTATATTAGTTGGCGTGGCAACTGGACTAACTGGCGAAAAAGGAAAACCATTTACTTCGTTTTTAACAAGTGGCGCTGAAGTATTTATGAAAATTATTCAGCTTGTTATGTACTATGCCCCTATCGGTTTGGGGGCTTACTTTGCCTCATTGGTAGGAGAATTTGGTGCTGATTTGATTGGTGACTATGCTAAAGCGGTTATCATTTATTATCCTGTATCTATATTATACTTTGTCATCGGATTTACATTATATGCATTTATTGCTGGTGGAAAAATCGGAGTTTCCCGTTTTTGGAAAAACATTCTTGCCCCAGCTGCAACATCGCTTGGGACTGGAAGTAGTGTTGCTTCATTACCAGCGAATTTACAAGCAGCAAAGCGAATTGGTGTGCCGAAAGATATTCGCGAAACCATCATGCCTCTAGGAGCAACCATTCATATGGACGGATCTTGTCTGTCAGCAATGCTAAAAATTGCTTTTGTGTTCGGTGTATTTAACCAGGACTTTTCTGGAATTGACACCTTTTTGACGGCAATTGGTATCTGTTTATTGTCCGGTATTGTAATGAGTGGTATTCCGGGAGGGGGATTTATGGGAGAAATGATGATTATTACACTATATGGTTTACCATTGCAAGCTTTGCCAATTATTTCTGCCATCGGAGTAGTGGTTGATCCGCCAGCTACAATGGTCAACGTTACAGGTGATACAGTTTCCAGTATGCTTGTGACCAGACATTTAGAAGGAAAAGATTGGATTGAAAAAACAGATATTGCTTAGGCTTAGGCATAACTCATCTACTCACTCTAAAAGCGAATGATGCAATCATATAGCTTTGGAAATATACCTTGACTAAAGCGGGAAAAGGCTCTGTGAGACTTATAGTGCGTTAGCACGAGAAGGCTCACAGAAGGCCCCTAAGATGAGCGAAGTATATGTCCAAAGTGGGGGTATTTGCATCACGGTTATTTCTAAATAGTTCCGGATTTACTTTGATACAAACCCTTTTGTTCCAGCCTCCTTTTATTTAGATACATCAATGGAAATTTTTCCAAATTGGTTATTTTCTTGTAAGTAATAAAACGCCTGTTGGATATCATCTAATTTAAATGTGGTATCGACCACTGGATGCATTTGATATTGTTCTACATGTGCGAGCATTGCTTTCAATTCTTGTCTACTCCCCATGGTTGACCCTAATAATTGATATTGTCCATAGAAAAAGGCGCGTAAATCTAATTGAACAGTATCTTCTGTAGTCGCCCCGAACACAACGATTTTCCCGCCTTTTTTCAACACATCCAATGAGCGTTGAAAAGTAGCTCTTCCAACACTATCAATGACCAAATCAATCTGTTCATCAGCTAGTTTTTGGTTCCAATCGTCTTCATGAAGTATGCCTCTATCCGCACCAAACGATTGAGCTTTGTTTAGTTTCTCCTTACTTCGGGAACTGACAATCACTCGTGCACCAATATTTTTAGCAAATTGAATTAAATACGTTGCCACACCACTACCTGCTCCAGGAATAAATACAGTATCACCCGCCTTTACTTGTCCCTTTGTAAACAATGCACGAAAAGCAGTTAAACCAGACAATGCAAGTACACTTGCTTCTTCCCACGTTAAGTGAGCAGGCTTTTTCTCAATTTGCTGAAAATCGATGGTAATCTTCTCTGCAAAAGTACCGTGATCCGGCATGCCCAATATTTCAAAACCTTTTGGAGGCGCATCTGCATTTTCGTACCATCTTAAAGCGGGGTTAATAATGACCTCATCACCAATAGCAACATTTTTAACTTCTTGTCCAACTTGTTCAATAACCCCTGCACCATCTGATCCTAAAATCAGTGGCTCATATATTCCTTTTCTACGCTCAGGAATATATAGATCGCGACGATTGAGTCCAGCCATTTTCAAACGAACGACCACTTCATTCGCTTTAGGCTGTAGCTCATCCATTTGAGTCACCTCTAATTTCCCATTTCCATGTACAAAAGCTTTCATTGCATATTCCCCCTTCTTTTCCTAGCTTCTAAAAGCTATAGAAAATTACAATCAGCTGATGGCTATTTACTATCCAAATCCAATAAAGCTAATCAATAGACCCCACTTTCATTTCACAGATAGTTAATAAACGAGGCGATAACCTAAAGACTTCTCTGCGCAAATCAGGATTTTGACTTGTAGTTCGATTCTCTTCTTATTCTCTTAGCTATACGGTTACTGGGCTTAAAGGCTGGGTCTACTGTCAATTATATGCGGATAAATGAGACAAGCTACAATCAACATATTAAAGTATACCCTTTTTTTAAATACTACCCTTTAGAAAAATGCGCTAAACGCTTCCAGCTGTCTCTTATCCATAATATCATGATTGAACAAAGGAACATACCACTTTTGTTGTGTTTTGAACTTTTCTTTAATTTGTTGTACATAGGCTTGTTCCATTTGTTTTCGCTTTAAAAAGAAATCCCCTTCCACCTGTTGGGGTAGTAATTTATTTATAATTAATGTTTTCACATAAAGCTGATGCTTGGCAAGTAATCGGATTGCCTTGTCGGTTTCTGTAATGGATAGACTTTCTGGGTTCACTACAAAAATAAAACCGGTTATGTCTTTATTTAATAATAATTCTCTTGCTTTTCTAAAACGTTCTTTTCTTTCGTTGAGCACATCATAAATGGGATCTTCAATCGGTTCTCCGTCATTTAGCAATTGGGTATAGTTTTTATTCGTTTTTTTTCTCCGTTGCAACAGTCCGTCTATCCACACCCCCATTAATTCTGGTAAAGTTAATAATCGAATCGTATGACCAGTCGGTGCTGTATCAACAATACATTGATCATAATGGAGATGTTCTTCAATAATAATAGAGATGAGCTTATTAAATAACGCCGCTTCATCTGCTCCAGGTGAGGCTTTGGCGGTATCCAATTGGCGGTTCACCTCATCTGTCATAGAAGGTTGTACGATACCTTTTATATTTTCCTTTACAGTGTTGATGTAAACGGTTGTTTCCTGTTCTGGATCGATTTCAATCACATCTAAATGCGTACTCACTTTTTTTATCCGCCCTCCGATTTTCTGTTCGAAAATATCTCCTAAATTATGAGCAGGGTCTGTCGAAACAAGCAATATTTTCCGTCCTTCTCTAGCTCGTCTCCACGCAAGTGCTGCTGCAGATGTTGACTTCCCTACTCCTCCTTTTCCGCCGATAAATACAATCTTTTTGTGGATATCTTCCATCTTCGAACACTCCTTTTTTAGCAACAACGAATGCCAGATAACGGTGACTTTTCCATCCCCATCCGCAGATGCCAATCGTGAAATTTTTCCAGCATGTAAGGATATAATTCGAGTGTATAATAATAGACAGGATTCGGAATTCCGATCATTTCTGAATAAAGCAGTAGCAGAAAAATGTCATCCTCATGTCTCAGCTCACGTGCAATCTCTTGGCGGTGTGGCAAGCTGATCACTTCTTCGTAATAACGGATGAGCCTTTTAATTTGCTCCAACATAGCGTTTTTCCTCCTTTCGTTTAAAATTTACCACTGACTCGTATCTGCAAAGGATAGGGAAAAGGGATCAGCTGTTTTTGATCCCTTTTCCTTTCCTACCCCTTTGAACGATGAAAAATTAATCGTCGATACTTTGCTGTGTATTACCACTTAATACGGAGAACGCAGTAATAATAATCCAAATAGCAAAAACAAAAATGATTGCCCCGAGTACAAATAATAATGTATTCGGTTCTGTTCCAACCCACGACCATTCAAACATCACTTGCTGGAACATGGCATATAGTGTCATCACCATTACAAATATCATTGGAATTATCACAACAGCATAATTTCTTCCCAGCCGCTTTAACCAAACAGCAATTAACATTAGACTAATCGCTGCTAATAATTGGTTTGCTGTCCCAAATAATGGCCATAGTTGATAACCTCCGGATCCAAAACCTTTAGGTCCTTCAGGAAGTAAAACGAGTGCTGCACTTGATAAAACAGCAATTGATGTCGCAACATGGGTTTTCGTTAATGTTGGCAATTTGTACTCGCTGCCTAATTCGGCAATGATATAGCGCATTAGCCGGACAGAAGTATCCAAGGTAGTTGCAGCAAAGCTAATAACAATAATGGAAACGATTGTTACCGCGACATCAGCTGGAATTCCAATTCCTCCTGCTAGTACAGCAGCACCTTCTACAAAAGTTCCCAAACCGTCAGCATTTGCATTTGCAAAACTACTATAAACCGCTGAAAAATCAGCAGTACTGGTAAAAAATGTCGCTACAGCAATGATCGATACCAATGCTAAAATTCCTTCTCCAACTGCTCCAGCATAACCAACAAACCGGGCGTCTGTTTCCTTATCTAGTTGTTTGGAAGACGTGCCTGATGAAACAAGCCCATGAAAGCCTGATATAGCTCCACAAGCAATCGTAATAAATAATAATGGGAGCCATGGAGTTTCCGCATGAGGGTTCGTCACTGGCGCCGTCATGTCTGGATTGATAAAGATTAATCCCAAGTATAAAATTGCTAAACCAACGACAAGCTGGTGTGAATTAATAAAATCTCTTGGTTGTAACAATTTCCATACCGGAAGTGTGGAAGCAATATACACATAAACCATTAAGATAATAATCCAAATAAAGAATGCGGAGGAAACAGCGCCTAACCCAAATATCCCAGCACTCCCTTCTCCTCCCATCCATTGAACAAGGTCTATTTGCATCCATTCAATCTTGCTAGATAATATCGCTGCAAGATACATGACAGCCAATGCTATAACTGAAGGTACAAGCATCTTCATGTTTCGTTTATACACCGCATATCCAATCCAAATAGCTAAAGGAATTTGAATAAAGATTGGTAGTACACTTGCGGGATAAGAAATAAATAAGTTGGATATCACCCAAGCAAATACAGCATTAACCATAAGTACTAGAATTAGAATAATAAATAAAAACAGAATTTTCGCCCGTTGCCCTATGAGACGGTGAGCTAATGTACCAACAGATTGTCCTTTATTTCGTACGGATAACACCAGTGTTCCAAAATCATGTACCCCGGCAGCAAATACAGTGCCGAGAATAACCCATAAAAATGCTGGCAGCCAGCCCCAATATACGGCTATTGCAGGTCCCAATATAGGTGCCGCGCCGGCAACAGATGTAAAGTGATGCCCCCATAACACAAATTTATTCGTTGGTACAAAATCCACCCCATCATTATAGCGATGAGCAGGCGTGGGATAATGAGGGTCTAACCGAAAAATCTTCTCCGCTACAAATTTCGAATAATATCTATATCCCAACGCAAAAACAACCATACCAATCAAAGCTACTAATATACCAGACATACATTCTTCCCCCTTTTTTTTAAAAGATAAGAAAGCATAAAACGATGTGCTTATAGATAGCGAAAAAACCGACTAGTCCCGTCCGGCGCATGAGCCAGCAGCGATGCGACTTTAGAAATGAGACCTACGATAAGGCCACATCGATTCGTCGCAAAGAGGAAGGCCAACTAAACACGGGCTTGTCGATCAGGCGCTGGCATACCCTGTTTTTAGTGGCATGATTCTTTTATCTCAGTTGCTTCGTTCCAGTTGCTACGTTGCTAAACAGGCGCTCTGCGCCTTTGTTCAAAGATAAGAAAGCATTCCTGTAATAAAGCAAAATGAGGATTGAATAAAAAATGCCCCCTTGGTATGATACGAGGTG
>NZ_QWLJ01000051.1 GCF_009917385.1 Roseburia sp. 1XD42-34
AGAGGACATACGATTCCACCATTTGTACAGATTATCCTTTAAATTGTGTTCAAAACTTTCAACAGATTGTTCATCTACATCTTCAGTTAGTTCATATTCTGGCTTTTCTTTTCGATCATCTACAAGCAATCTAGGTGAATTGATTCCAGCATTATTGATTAAAATATCAATCTTTCCAAACAATTCTACCGTTTTATCCACTGTATCCATGACCATTTTTTTGTTTGAAACATCACAAGGAATAAAATAGGATTGGTTTTCCTGTTTTCCTTCCACCCCATGTAAATCAGCTACTACTACCTTTGCACCATTATTCAATAACTCGTTCACCATTTGAAAACCAATTCCTGAAGCCCCTCCTGTAACAATTGCTACTTTCCCACCTAATCCAAGCCAACTCTTATTCATTGCTGTATCCTCCTATAAACATCTTCTTTTTATAACAACTTCAGTTTAAACGGGATTAAACGACAAATTAATACGGTTATTTTAGGGTAAGTATTGTTTGGAAGAAATCATTTGCTGTAAAAGTCAAATGTTTTACTATTGAATGAAAGTTTAATCGTTTACAAAAATATCTACCAAGGTCTTATAAAATTCTATTACACCTTAAATGACTAATTATGAATTATGCCTTATAATGAATACAGAATTATTAATGCAATTTCAGTTGATTTTTTTGGTGCGAACCCCAAGTACACATAAAAACCCTGGGGGATTCGCACCAAAATTCACTTCTTTTTATGGTAATATATGTAATATAATTCAATACAATTAGCATTATTGATGATTTCCAAGCTAAAAGTATGTTGTTTTTCATTGTTTATGTAAATTTTTAGGAAGAAATCGCTGTCGCACCTTGTATAGGTGCGTGGATTGAAATATCATAATGCACACCTTGGTAGATGGGGTAATTGTCGCACCTTGTATAGGTGCGTGGATTGAAATCACCACTATTACCCATGGTCGCTATATGCTGACCGTCGCACCTTGTATAGGTGCGTGGATTGAAATACGAAGCACTTGAAAGTTAGCTTTTTTTATCCCTCGTCGCACCTTGTATAGGTGCGTGGATTGAAATTGGAACTAATAATGAAACGGGAATAAAAACCATAGCGTCGCACCTTGTATAGGTGCGTGGATTGAAATCATTTCGCTCGCTCTGGAATGCTATCTATATCAAGTCGCACCTTGTATAGGTGCGTGGATTGAAATGAAGAATACCAAAAAATAACTAAGGAACAGCAATACGGTCGCACCTTGTATAGGTGCGTGGATTGAAATCGGTTATTACAAACGTAGGCTTGACCGCGTACCGTCGCACCTTGTATAGGTGCGTGGATTGAAATAATCGCTTCCGCCACTTTTGATAAGTATGTTAGGTCGCACCTTGTATAGGTGCGTGGATTGAAATTGGTTTACTCATTTTTAAATGTATACCTAAAAAATGTCGCACCTTGTATAGGTGCGTGGATTGAAATCATCAATTAAAGCCATACTGGCTATTTCGTTGCCGTCGCACCTTGTATAGGTGCGTGGATTGAAATCCTCTGTAATGGCATGCGCTTTCGCCTTCCACATCGTCGCACCTTGTATAGGTGCGTGGATTGAAATAACAGAACAAAACCCGGCGCCTAACCCGCCTTTTAGTCGCACCTTGTATAGGTGCGTGGATTGAAATTTAATTCTCTTGGTAATTCCGACTGCTGATGTAACGTCGCACCTTGTATAGGTGCGTGGATTGAAATTGCCATTTCGGAGGGTACTGTTATGTCAAAAACGAGTCGCACCTTGTATAGGTGCGTGGATTGAAATCAAATAGTTTGATTGATATTTTAAATCTGTTGCTTGTCGCACCTTGTATAGGTGCGTGGATTGAAATCAACTGTCGTAACAAAAAGCTTGCACATTTAAGTTGTCGCACCTTGTATAGGTGCGTGGATTGAAATATCAAAGTTGTTAATGGTCAAACTATTAACATACGTCGCACCTTGTATAGGTGCGTGGATTGAAATTAAAAACGATATCACTTTACAACCTAGGGATTTAAGTCGCACCTTGTATAGGTGCGTGGATTGAAATAATAGGTTTGACGGCAGGTGGATTGTAGAGGAAAAGTCGCACCTTGTATAGGTGCGTGGATTGAAATTATGCGAGATGTTATTGTAATAAAAGATGTGGCCGTCGCACCTTGTATAGGTGCGTGGATTGAAATATATAGGTACAACAAGCCCAGAAGAAATGAAATCGCTTGCACACACCCTGTTGCTACCAAATCTCTAATAGAGAAGGACAAAATAACCTAACGGAGGTGCCTATGTTTATTTATATCCTTATATCTTTAGGTATCATTTTCCTAATCGTCATATTTAGCGTTCTTTGGCTAATTGCATGGACAAGAAAGCCTAATGCAGATTATGTCTTAAAATTTATAGCTAAAAATCCGCAAAGATCTTCCTTAATAATTATGAGGAACGGAAAAACGCTCGCAAACGTTAACGGGAATGAACGAAAACCATTAGCTAGCACAGTAAAAATCATCATCGCAATTGAATTTTCCCAACAAGCAGCCAATGGAAGTATAAATCCAGATGAAAAAGTTCATATTGATGATCTTGCTTGTTTTTACGTATCTCACACGGATGGAGGCGCGCATGAAAAATGGTTAATCGAAATGGAAAAACATGGGTTTTTGCAAGATAAATCCGTATCGTTAATGAATATTGCAAAAGGAATGATGTCACACAGCTCCAATGCTAATACAGAATATCTCATGTTGCGCCTTGGTTTGGGAAATATTAATAAAAATGTAACCAAACTGCAGCTTCCTCACCATGAAAAACTGTTTCCTTTTGTTTCAGCCCTATTTATCCCCTATGAAATTGCACTCAATGAAGATCTAGACATTACTAATAAACAAGATACTAAAAGAATACTTGCACATATACAGGAAATGTCACAAGAAACTTATATAAATGAAGCGAATAAAATTCACACAAAATTATCTCAAGATATAGACGGTAAATATAAAGAACGTGCTCATATCAGAGAATGGTATAATTCGGAGTTTGACAAAATTAATTCTAAACGATTCACTCCTTCTACCACATCAGAATATATTTCTATCCTAAAACAAATGAACAGAGGTTCTTATTTCCCGTCTCATGTATGGGCTTATTTACAACCGCTTATAGAATGGCCAATGAAATTCGAAAATAATCAAATCAGTTTTAAACACGTTGGAGGTAAAGGTGGCTCAACTGCTTATATACTTACATATGCTTTTTACGCTGAAGATAAAAAAGGTAATAAAACGGAGTTAGCTGCTTTTTTTGACGATATTTATGGTTATGAAACATTGAAGCTCTCAAATAGTTCTTCCGCTTTTCAATTAGCCATTTTTACTGGGGGAGCAAAGTGGGAAAAGAAATTGCAACAACTTCATTGAAGAAACTTCTACCCCATGGATATTCTACAGCTTTTAGAATATCCATTTTCGTATAAAATAGTACATCTAAAAATATGCACCATCTTTTAAGGATGCGTTCCTGTTTTATCCCGTCAAATTCATTAGTAAATTTCGCACAAAACATTTGCACTGAATTTTTTCCATCTAATTAACTTGTATTCCTTAAAATGGAACTAATTGCTCTATTGTAAAAATTTAATGGAAACGGACACAAGTATATTATAGGATTTATATAGAAACGCACTTTAATGCTGTACATGATACCATAATGTAGAGTGGATAGAGTAGTTCAAGACGCAGAAAGGAACATGTGTATGCTTGTTTTATATCCTTTAGGACAGGGAGTTTTTATAGGATGCATTGTTTCAATCTTAACCATCTTATTCGTCAAGACCGTTAAATCTAAAATTGTTATTTATGCACCTAGCTCTCTAGCAACTATTATTTTTCTTGTCATAATGCGGAAGCATATACTTCTTCGTGTGCTCCTACTAATTGTTATACTGGGATGGTAAATACTATTATTTCTATTACAGTATTAATCTTTTCGATCCCCTCTTTCGTTTGCGCCTATTTAAAAATTGGTTAAAGAAAAAGATAAAGTCTGTAATAATTTTGCAAATGATTGATGCAATATAACTACATTGTGCTTACTATTACCATAATCTTTTTATCTCTTTTTTCGCTCATTTTTATTGGCGGACTACCTTATCCACCACACTAATTATGTTAATGACCGTAACGAATAAAATGGTTGCCTTTTATTCACTTAATTTCCAACACCTATTGCTGTAGGAATATATAACGCAAATGTGTATCCTACGTTTGATAGATAACGGGTTATATTTTTAAATGTGTTGTTCATTTTCTTTTCTGGGCTTAATTATCACGTCCAACCGATACTTTGGCGCATGCCGCTTTGGGCAAATAAACCATTTGCGATCTCTTTCCTAATTGTACTGGTATTCGATACAGTAGGAATCATATCTTACTTCGAAAAATAAATAGTGAAGAGCAGTTTAACTGCTTTAAATCTTCAACAAAAAACCGCACAAGATGTGCGGCTTATTTTAAACAGTAATTAACCCGATGGCTACGGCGCTAGCTAATAATACGATACTAAGTCCCCATAACCAGAATAACGAATAGCGTATATGTCGCCCCATTTCCAAACCTGCTAATCCTAAAGCCAACCAAACAGCTGGCGAAAATGGACTAATAAACGTTCCAACAATATTTCCTACAATCATGGCGTAAGCAGTGGATAGAGAATCGATGCCAAAATCTGTACCAATTTGTTCAACCACTGGCATTAATGCAAAATAATATGCATCTGTGCTTAATAGCAAATCGAATGGAACACCAAAAAATCCAATGATTAAATGTACATATGGAGCAATGAATGCTGGAATTATAGTAACAATATCTTCTGCAATAGCATTTAACATTCCCGTCCCGGTGAGAACTCCTAAAAAAGTACCTGCTGCAAGTATGATGGTTGCCATCATTAATGCATTTGGAGCATGGGCATGAATACGATCCATTTGATCTTCCATTTTTGGAAAATTTAAAGGTAAAGCTATACTTACTCCGATCATAAACACAAGTCCAGCTGGGATTACCCCCCAAACTAATGTACCTATTACAGCAATGGCTAAAAGTGCATTTATCCAAAATTTATTAGCTGAAAAAGATTCTGCTTCTTTCTCCAAACTTTCCGAAGTATCACCCACCATTCGGAAATCAGACTCCATAGCGGAAGCTGCTTCAATAGAACCGTATTCTTTCGTAATCCGCCTTTTTTCCCTATATCCAAGAACAATAGCTAAAACGACCATGAGCATAAGCCCAATTACTTGAACAGGAATTAACGGTCTCCATAATTCTGTTACATCCATATTTAATACAGAAGCCGATCTGCCCAACGGTCCTGCCCATGGTAGCATATTCATAATACTTGCGCTTCCCGCAATAAATAGCAGGAGTAGATATGGATTCATCTTTAATTTTTTATAAAGTGGCAATAGTGCTGGTATTGTAATTAAAAATGTAGATGCTCCCGACCCATCTAATTGAGCAATAGCAGCAATAATAACACTACCGACACTAATTGCGATTACATTCCCTTGCGATATGGTAATCATGCCACGGATTAGTGGATCAAACAATCCTACATCCTGCATAATTCCAAAAAAGAGAATAGCAAAAATAAACATGATCGCAACATGTACTACATCCGTTATTCCATCATTAAAAAATGTTCCGACTTCCTTAAGCTCAAATCCAGCTATTAATGCCCCAATCACTGGCGTCATCACTAATGCTATAATCGGTGCCACACGTCCACTTAGTAATAGAAGTACAATGATAATAATCGTCAAAAATCCAATGATACTTAAAAACCCCATGATATCCCCCTTCTTTATAAGCAGATCAGTTTTATAAACATCCGCTTATGCAAACGCTATCAACGTATTTTGAATTAACAAGAAACAAAATGCTTATCGCTATGAAAAGTTAGTGATAAGCATAAGATTAATAATAAAATATCACGGAGTGTAAACGGTTTAAATGTTATGATAATAAATGAATTAATTCTTATTTGTTACATTTTGTTCATAAGTTTCACGGCGTACGTAAAGCCTCTCTGGCCTGCCAACATTTCCATACAAAAGGGTTGTCTTAATCTTTTTTATAGAAACAAGATATTCCAAATACCTTCTGGCGGTCGACCGACTTGTGCCGATTTGTTCACTTAAATCGACAGCAGTAATCCCTTTTACCTGTTTATATTCAAATAAATTTGTCACTTCTTGTAAGGTGATTGGATCAATCCCTTTTGGCAATTCACCATTTCTTTTTTTAACATTTGGAAAGTTGCTAGTATTTTTTTGGATTACATCATCCATTTCCTGCTGGTTTAAAATCTCCCTAGTTGCCAGAAAACGACGTCTTTCTTGATACCTTTTAAGCATCTCGGCAAAACGGTTAGCATCTACCGGTTTTATAATATAATCAAAAATCCCCCCACGAAGTACATTCTCCATAATGTTTGCTTCTGCAGCTGCGGAAACAATCACAATATCTACTGTTCTATACTTTGAACGCAAATCCCAGAATAAGTCCAACCCTTCTACATCAGGAATATAGATATCTAATAATATTAAATCTACTTCTGTCATTTGCAGATACTGATAGGCTTCTTTAGCTGTTTTAACGCTTTTTACTACAAGGTATCCGTCTATCTTTTCTACAAACTGTTTATTAATAGCTGCTACCCTAAAATCATCTTCAATGATTAGAACATGTATCTGCTTTCTCATAGCTTACCTCTCCTCATTTTGGAATGATTATTATAAAGCGCGCACCGCCTAGTTCCCCTCCTTCTACCAGAATATCTCCCCCTACACGGTTTAAAAGATACTTACTTAATGCTAAGCCAACCCCACGATGATCTCCTTCCTTTTTCGTGTACCCTTGTTTAAAGATATGATCCAAATCTTCCGAGGAAAGACCCACTCCCGAATCATCTACCTCCACAATGACATCATCTCCAATATCAGTTAATAGAATAGCAATTTTCCGTTTCGGCTTTACTTCATGTTTAACTGACTCTATAGCGTTTTCAAGCAAATTGCCAACAGCCGTCAAAAACGCCCGTTGCTTCTCTCCGATAAAGCAAGTAAGGAGTTGACTGTTAGGATGAATCGACATCGTAATGCCAAGTTCATTGGCTTGGTTAAGCTTGCCTTGTAATAAGCCTTGAATCATTGGATCTGTTACGTTTTCTAATAAAAACTGAGAAAATGTACCTTGAATTTGGTTTTCTTGTTTAATAAAGGAAATCGCTTCTTCCTGTTTTCCAAGCTGAAGTAACCCGAGAATCGTATAAAGTTTATTAGAGAATTCATGGGTCTGCGCACGCTGCGCATTAGCATATTGTTTTATTTGGGAAAGTTCTTTTGTAATACTCTCTAATTCTGTTTTTTCACGAAATGTAGTAACTGCTCCAATGATAGAATGTTGATGAAAAATAGGTGTTCGATTCGCTAGAACCACCGTATCTCCAAGTATCATCTCTTTATTATAATGCTTCTCTCCAGTCTCCAACACGTGAAACAAACCTGTATGTGGCAGAAAATCGCGTACAGACCTTCCAATATATTGCCTACTTTCCACCTCTTGTTTTAATAGAATGTTTTGTGCTGCCGTATTCATTATCATCATTCTTCCTTGATTATCTACTGCAATAATTCCTTCATGTGTTGACTGCAAAATTGCCTCCTTTTGCAATAATAATTGTGTAATTTCCTCTGGCTCCATGCCGGATAATAGCTTCTTTAAATAGGTAGCAATGACGATTGCACCGATAACACCTAATAAAGTAATACCAAGCAGTGTTAACCATAAAGATCTGCTTTGCTTTTGAATAATACTTTGTACTTCTTCATTTAAAAAACC
The DNA here is from genome assembly GCF_009917385.1 of Roseburia sp. 1XD42-34. Classification (GTDB taxonomy): domain Bacteria; phylum Bacillota; class Bacilli; order Bacillales; family Amphibacillaceae; genus Virgibacillus. The sequence continues at coordinate 7,931 of NZ_QWLJ01000051.1, forward strand.
AACTGACACAACACCAATAATTGCTCCATCTTGATTTTTAATTGGTGTTTTACCACGAATGGATATACCTAGCGAACCTTCCCGTTTCGATATATACGATTCCCCTTCTTCTAAGGCGCGATTATTATCACCCCCAACCATTTTCTTCCCAATTTTATCTACTTCTGGATGCGAGTAGCGAATCTCTTCTCTATTTCCAACCACAATAAATTCCGCACCAATATTCCGTTGAATGGGCTGGACAATATCTTGTATCACAGCTTCCGGATGCTTTCGTTCAAAAGCCTCTTGCACGCTTGGCATATTCGCAACACTCTGCGATACACTTAGTGCACGCTTGGCTATTTGATCTTCCATCATCGTTGTAATAAATGAGCGAAGAAACAAACCGAAAATAATAAATACCCCAATAATGAGAATACTTATTAAACATATCATCCTCGCTTTCAAGCTGAAATTCTGTTTAACTCCCGATCGTTGTTGCAATTTATCTATCACGAACATTCCCATTACCCCTTTTTGTGACCTACCATAAAACAATTATAACGGAATCACCTTTCTGTTAAAAAATGGTCTTTAGCCGCTGCTCATACTTAAATTATATTACATCGCACTCTTAATACCCAAATTCATCTAAGGGTCTTATGAGAAACCGACTTTGAAGTTGTTACTTTAATCAATGCACAGGACTATCCTACTAAAAATCATGACTAATTTTATTTGTATTTCTGTAAAACGGAACTTAATACTCTATTCTAATAACTGATTTTTAGTACCATATAACATATGGAATTTTATTGTGCGCGGAAAACAGAAGTATAAAATTTTTATGTGTGGTGATCTTGATGTGGTTGGAAGTAAGTAATTTGAATTCGCAGTTAATCCATTTAAGTCAGCTGATTAGTAGCTCCAATATTAGACTACAGGAAAAAAAGGAAGAATTAAGACGTTTATATGAAACGTTGACCAAATTACAGTAGAACAAAAATGACTTTTTAAAGAAGAAAGATATTTGTTTACAGCCAGAATTCACTACAAAAAACTTTCATGGTAATCTTGCCAAAAAATCCAAAGCTTTAGAATCAACTGCAAATAAGTTTTCTAGCTATTCCAAGAAAATATTTAAAGGAAGTGGAGAACATCATCATGGATCAAATAAGGAAAATCCAACAAGAGATAGCTGCTATAGAAAGTAATATTACTTCACGGAGAAGAGAGCATACGATTGTTACAAATCAAAAGTGCGAGGTGGAAAATCAAATATGAGTTGATTTTAGATGATTTAATCTCTAGGGAAGATCGATCTCCTAGATGCTAGGAATTCAGAAATTACCATTAAAAAAATAGCAAATGGTACCTGGAAACACAACATTGAAATGTAAAACGATAGAGAATCTCTTTAATTAAAATTATTTGTTCCATTTCAAAGGCGATAGTAGCCTGCAAGAATTATAACCGCGCTAAAATCTAACTACTATGAGAGACTTCTATTAATGTAATATTAACTATAAGTGAATGTTACGTTAATGAGGGTTTCCATTCATCCCTCCATTGATTGTTAATACCGTAATGGTATGACCTAAAGACCTCTTACGAAACAGAAATTTAGGTGCTGTTATCTCGTAGACTTGTTGCAGTACAGATGGTTCCAACTCCTAAAGTGGGAGTCTTACAGCGTATATACGAAAATGTTTCCAATCCTATGAATTCAAGCACCTGAGTAAATGTAATTAGCCAGATAGTTAGCAAGTTATTTAATACATACGCTATTATACAAACAATGCGGTATAAATACATTTAGTAACGCTTTCGATAAATTAGTTGGAACAATTTAAAAGGATAACAGTATGGGTAGAAACCTGTGATGTGATAAAAGAAAGTTTAATAAACTATTTAATTAAGCCATTCGAACATTAGTATATACGATTGAAATTGAACTGTTGAAAAAAGATGTTTTTGAATAATATATCTTATTATTTAGCACTAAAGCTAAATAAAATGTTTAAGAAAGCATAAAAAACGCTATTTCTAATGAAAATTCCTAGAAAGCGTGTTTTTATGCTTATCCCTAAATTTCGTATTTATATAGATTGGATTTTGTTCCTGCAATTGGCAACTTATAAGCAAACAGAGACCCTGCTTGCTTCTCTACATCTATCCTGTCATGTGGTACGCCTTCACGTGCTGTCGTAATATAGAGCGTTTGCAAATCTTTGCCACCAAAAGCACAACTTGTAACATTGGAAACTGGCAAGGAAATCGACTCCACTATTTCTCCTAGTTTTGGATCGACGCATATTACTTGTGAACCACCCCAAAGTGCAATCCATAACCGATCATTTTTATCAATAGTCATACCATCAGGTGCCCCATCAATCGTATTCAAATCAATTATAACTCGCCCGTTAACCAATTTAGATGTTTCCACCGAGAATGGGTAAGCCATTACTTTTTTAGTTGGCGTGTCAATAAAGTACATCGTGTCAGCCGATTGATTCCAAGCCATTCCGTTAGAGATCGTTACCCCCTCTTTTGCTTTCGTTATATTTCCATGTGCATCTATAACGTATAGGCTCGCTTTACCAGTTTCTCCTGTCTCACTCATAGTACCTACCCAGAACCGATTATATGGATCGCATTTACCATCATTAAAACGAATGGTATCGGTAGAAATAGGTAAAGTAAGAAAGTCTCTTATTTCTTTTTGGTTCTCATCATATAATATTACTTTATTTCTAGTTGTTAAAAGGAGTTCTGAATGATTTATTTTTGCTACACTAGTAACATTGGTTGGAAATTCGATATGGTGTAACGTCCGAGAGTCTGGACTATAAATATTTAGTCGATTGTTTAGTATATCCACAAATAAAAGTCTGTTTTTCTCATTATCCCAAATTGGTCCTTCGGATAATTGACCTTTATATAACTTTTCCAGTTTGGCTTTCATTATTCATTATTTTCTCCTTTATAATAAATTTTTTCCTATAAAATGGAAGCGATTTAAGCATGCCATTTTAACTTTTAAAATGTAGCTGCATGATAAAGTCGAACCGAGAGCCCACCATCCATTACTAAGCATTCTCCTGTCATCATTGTTGAATCATCTGAAGCTAAGTATAACGATAATTTAGCTATATCCTCTGGCGAACTAATTCTATTTGTAGCATGTAAAGCTAAAACCTCATTTTCCGTTTGTTCGGGTTGATTACTAGCCTGCAGCCAATTACGGTAGTGTGGTGTATCAGTAAAACCAGGACAGATCGCGTTTACACGAATATTGTAGCTTCCTAAACTTAATGCCATACTTCTTGTCATAGCATTAACACCACCCTTTGCCGCAGCATAGACCTCTGTATTAGGTAACGTTGATAAAGCATGATTTGAAGAAATATTAATAATAGACCCCTTACCTTCATCCTTCATTGCAGGTATTACATATTTTGAACATAAGAATGTGCCACGTAAATCAATATTAATAATCTCCTCCCAATCGTCTACTGTCATTTCTTCAATCGTTTTAAAAACAGTAATACCCGCATTATTAATTAATGTGTTAATTTTCCCATAACGATCAATCGTTTTATCAACCATTTCTATAATATCAGCTTCAATAGATACATCTGTTTGAATAAAACATGCTTCTCCACCACTATCTATTATTTCCTGTTCTGTCTGTAAGCCTTCTTCCTCCCCTCTTGTAGCAATAACAACTGAAGCTCCTTTTTGAGAAAAGAGTTTTGCAATCCCTTTCCCAATTCCTTTTCCAGCACCTGTTACAATGACAACTTGTCCATCCATAGTACTCATAAAAAATCTGCTCCTTTATATGATTTTTAAAGAAATATATGTTCTTTAATATGGATCCAATGTAATCTGTTTGAGCTTGCCTAGAAAACTAATCATTTTGATCATGGTTCATTTTGCAGGATATTTCCCCTCATTTAGCTCCAAACCCTATCCACCAGAAGTTACTTAATTCTCTTTGCACCGGCATCCTTTTCGTTGGATCCCACGTAAGGGAAACCAAAACGTTTGCACTGTTGTGTTACTAAATCATACAAATAGGTTAATAAAGTGAATCTTCAATGAGCGGGGTTTTCATTCTCCCCCACGGATTGTTAATACCGTAATGGTATGATCTAAAGGTCTCTTACGAAATCGGGCATCTAGGTGCTGCTATCTCCCACTTAGACTTGTTAGTACAGATTATCCAACTCCTCAAGTGAGAATCTTACAGCACCTTATATATAGGATAAACACGTCTGTAGAAAATCAATAGTTTTTTAAAATAGTTTGGGTACTCACACTACCATTTATTCAAATTGTTTGATTACCGAATGAGAACATCCGCCATAGCATATTCTTTTCCTTCTACCACACATGTTATAATTGGCCAACTTGCAGTTCTAGTTAACAATAGACAGTCCTCTTCTTTTACAACAAATGTATCTTCACTTTTTATTCCTTTCAATGAAGGATTAAAAGCAAATGCTTGATTTTTTAAAACTATTCCTTTTGAGTCTAACGATATTATTTCTTCTCTACAGGAATATCCGGTTGGTCCCCCTTGATGATGTAATTTCCAATCATGTTCATAGCCTTCCATTTTATATGCAGTTATAACGTTTTCAAAAATGGTTTTATAAGGCACTCCTTGCACCGTTGAATGGATTATTTGTGCATGAATATTTGCTAAGGAATTTACTTTATCGTATTTAGATTTATCCATTTTTCCAAATTGTACAAATCTGGTTAGACTAATATTAAGTCCACGATATTGTGCACCAAGAACAATCATTAATACGTGCTTTAGTTTATTTTGAGTTGGTATAGGGTGTTTATAACGGTCTATTCTTTCGTCTGCTGCAACTAGTAAACAAACAGGCTCTATCCCTTCAGTAATACATCGATTTGCAACCATTCCCGAAATTTCATGTTCGGTCATTCCCGGCATACAAATTCGGCATACATTTTCTACTATTTCTGCTGATTTTTGTCCAAATGAGTGGTAATGTGTTATTTCATCTTCTGATAAACCAGCACGTAAAGCTTTTAACTGAGGTAATACATGAATGGTTCCAACTCGTCCGTCATCGCTTCCAATTTTACCCTTAAAAAAGGAGGAGGCAAACGTATCCATATCTTTATACCAAGGGCAAGTGACAATATCCATATCTTCCTGAAAGAGCTCTTCTTCAAGCAAACGATATTTTTCAATCTCACTGGTAATACAAATAATGTTTTTTCTTGTAATATAAAGATATGCAATACCTATTTCTGTTGATAAGAGCACATAATTATAACTTCCACTTGTAAACCATGAAAAGCTATCTCTTCTTGCCAACAATATTCCATCCAAATTTTCCTGTTCCATAAGGCTTAGCAACTTAGAATGATTCAGTTTTGTCATTAAGTTTCTATCCTTTCATTTGAAATTATAGAATTATGCATTCGTTGTTTTCGTTCGTTTACGAAGCTCAACTTCAATTTCTTCTAAACTACGTCCACGCGTTTCTGGTAAATACTTAATTACGAACAGCATGGCCATAACCCCAATAGCCGCAAATATTAGAAATACCGATTTTATACTAATAACTTCAGTTAATATTGGGAAAAACTGAGCAACTAGTAAGCTTCCTAATGATAAACATAAAGTAGCTATCCCGGTCGCAGCTCCTCTGGCGCGCATTGGAAAAAGTTCTGGAAGCATAACCCAGACTACTGGTCCCCAAGTAAACGCGAAAAAGATTATAAATGTAGTTAAACAACCTACGATTATCCAAGCACTAGACGCCAATCCGACCATATGAATGAATGTAGACATAATAATTAAGGAACTTACCATGCCAATATTTCCAATAAGCAAGAGTTTTTCTATTCACTTTATCTATTATCAGGATCGCAAAAATAGTAACAATAACATTAATGCTACCTATTCCCACAGTACTTAGAATGGCTGTTGAATTTCCAAGACCTGCTTCTGTAAAAATAGTTGGTGCATAATAAATGATGGCGTTCGTACCAATAATTTGCTGAAACATAGCGAATATACAGCCGATTATAAGGATTGGGCGGAGCCATGAAGAAGAGAGCACTTTCCATGTCCCTTCAGATAATCTGTCAATTTCAATCATTTCATGTATTTCCTCTTCAATTTCTTCTTTCGTTCGAGTTATTTTCATCACACGTCGAGCAGCTTCTTCACCATGATATTTTAGTAGCCATCTTGGACTCTCGGGCATAAAGGTAACACCTATCATTAAAACAAGCGACGGAATAACCCCTAAGCCAATCATCCAGCGCCAGCCCTCTATACCTGCAAATGCATAATTAATCAAATATGATAATAGTATCCCTATCGTTATCATTAATTGATTAAGCGAACTGAGAGAACCACGTTCATGTGTAGGAGCCATTTCAGATAAGTATACAGGTACTATAGCGCTAGAACCTCCTACTGCAAAACCCAGAATTAAGCGCCCTGCTACTAGCATTTCTATGCTTTGGGAAAAGGTAGCCACTAAGGTCCCTATAGTAAATATAATAGAAATAATAAAGATTAGTTTCCTTCTTCCTAAGCGGTCTGATAAAGGTCCACTAAAACCAGATCCAAAAATTGCCCCAAACAATAAAGAGCTAACAACTAAACCTTCTGTAAAGCTTGTTAATGGAATATCATTTTTAATAAATAGTAAAGCACCGGATATGACGCCTAAATCATATCCATATAATAAACCACCCAATGCTCCTAAAATATAGATCAGTTTTTTATTTATCATCTTTAGGTTTTCTCCTCTCCATGAAAATGGATTTCTTAATTTAAAGATAGATATTTTTCCTAATCTGATTAAAATTATCAATATACTTGAAATAAATATTTATTAAACGTTTGCAAAACTGATCACCATTCAGCGATGGAACCGTCTTCATGTCTCCAAACAGGATTTCTCCAATTAACAGATTTAGTTGCCATTCGCTTTACATGCTCCTCATCTATTTCAATCCCTAAACCAGGTTTATTTGAAATATAAACATAGCCGTTTTCATACTTAAAAATATCTTTGTCGACCACATAGTCTAATAGATCACTTTCCACATTGTAGTGGATACCCAAGCTTTGTTCTTGAATAAACACATTATGTGAAGTAGCATCTACTTGCAAACAGGCTGCAAGAGCTATCGGCCCAAGAGGACAATGTGGCGCCGCAGCTACATCAAAAGCTTCTGCCATCGATATAATTTTTTTGCATTCTGTAATCCCACCAGCATGAGATAAGTCTGGCTGAATAATATCAACATAACCATCTTTTAATAGTGGCTTAAATTGCCACCTAGAAAACATCCTTTCACCAACCGCAATTGGGGTAGTAACATGGGAAGCTATTTCCCGTAATGCTTCGTTATTTTCTGGTAAAACAGGCTCCTCAATAAACATTGGATTGAATCGTTCTAATTCTTTTGCTAATATTTTTGCCATCGGTTTATGAACCCTTCCGTGAAAATCAATTCCTATTCCTATACCTGGTCCAATAGCATCTCTTACAGCTGAAACTCTTTCAATAACTTGATCAATTTTTTGATGTGAATCAACATACTGCAGCTCTTCCGTAGCGTTCATTTTTAATGCTGTAAACCCTTGATCCACTACTGCTTTTGCTGCGGTAACTACTTCTGAGGGGCGGTCGCCGCCAACCCAAGAATACACTTTGATCTTATCTCGACACTTCCCTCCCAATAATTGATAAATGGGAGCATTATAATATTTCCCCTTTATATCCCAAAGTGCTTGATCAATTCCTGCTATTGCACTCATAAGGATTGGTCCACCCCGATAAAAACCTGACCGATATAATAGATTCCAATGATCTTCAATTCGTTGTGGATCCTTACCAATTAAATATTCCATTAATTCCTCCACTGCTGCTTTAACTGTTAATGCTCTTCCCTCAATAATAGGTTCTCCCCAACCAACAATCCCCTCATCCGTTTCTATTTTTAGGAAGAGCCAACGTGGGGGAACTTGATATATTGTATAGTCTGTGATTTTCATAAATACTCCTCCTATTTAATCGATAGTGTTAGCTCCTTGCACAAACAATTTAGCTTTCTTTGTTAATTCTGATAAAAAATCGTTTGTAACTGAATTCGTCTGATGTACTAATGAACCACCTAAACCTACTCCTGTTGCACCTTGCTGTATAAATAATTTAATATTCTCAAGTGTTACACCGCCAGTAGGTAGCAATTTTAAATGAGGTAATGGTCCAAGTAAATCTTTTATATAATTTGATCGAAGAGAGGAAATTGGAAATACCTTGATGATATCCGCCCCTTCTTCAAAAGCATCTAGTATTTCTGTAGGTGTTAATGCACCAGGGATGCTAACTACACCGTACCGTTTGGTTAACTTGATAGTGGGAATATTTACTGTTGGAGATAAAATAAATTGTGCTCCAGCAGATATCGCTAATCGAGCAGATTCAGGATCAAGTACAGTTCCTGCTCCAACTTTGATGACGTCTCCCATTTCTTTTCTTATTTTTTCAATCGTATGAAAAGGTTGTTGACTGTTTAGCGCTATTTCAAGTGTGGTTATTCCGCCAGCATATAAGGATTTTGCTATTTCTAAAGCCTCTTCCGTATTATAGCCACGAATAATAGCAATTAATTTTTCTTTTTCTATCCAATGAAGCGTATCCAAATCATTACCTCCAATTAGTATTTATTAATATGGCAAGAAGTTATGCTACTTACTCAAGGGAGCGCTTTCCATTACAACACAACTATTTTGAAAACCACTCTCCTATTTTAAGTAAGCTTTGTATACCATTTCTTAAAGATCAAATTATGGATATTTGACATGTCAGTTGACACTATTTTTAATTTTTGATTCAGTTAATAACTTTACTAGTTGCATTAGTATACTCGTATATTTGCCTTTTAAGACTGATAGTTACTATTAAGGTGACTCCCCCTTCATGTTCATTATCTTTCGACATCCTCACGATTTTCCATTTTCCTATATTGCTGCAATAATTTTCTATCAGGCAAACCTTCATAGTCGCCTATAAAAGTAGTGGCAATCGCCCCAGTTAAGCAAGCCCTATCTACCGCATCTTTAATTGACAGTTTATCAAGTAGCCCAGACAACAGTCCTGTTGCAAACGCATCTCCAGCGCCAACAGGATCAATTACTTTTGGAACTGGATAAGCCGGAACGTAACCTTCATTATTTTTTGTGGTAAAATATGCTCCTTGATCTCCAAGTTTAACTACTGCCAATTTAGCACCTAATTTTATACATGCTTTACCAATCTGTTCACAGTTCTCATCACTAAATATAAATTTTCCTTCATTCTTACCAGGGAGTATAATATCTGATTGCTCTATAATTTGTAGTAATATTTCTTTTGCTTCTTTTGGTTCCCAAAGTTTGCGCCTGACATTTGGATCAAAAACAATTTGTACATCATTTTCTTTAGCAATTTGAATAGCTCGAAAAATTGTTTTACGGCAAGTTTTGCTGATAGCAGGAGTGATTCCAGAGATAAATAAATATGTAGCTTTAGCAATGTAGGTTTCATTTAATATCTCTGGATTCATAAAACTGGCTGCTGATTTTTTCCTGTAATAAAAAACCCGTACATCTGAACTGTCTGCTATTTCTTTAAAAAATATCCCGGTGTTTTTAGTGGGATCTAAATTCACGTAGGTTGTATCAACCCCCTCTCCCCTGACTTCTTTTAAGATCATCGCTCCTAGTTCATCATCACCTAATTGGCTTATCCAACCAGTCCGATGACCTAATCTGCTTAAACCAATAAGCGTGTTTGTCTCTGCTCCAGCTATCTTGGGAATAAAGGAAGTTGCATTTCTCATTAAACCTCTGGAACCAGGTGTTAGCGATATCATTGTTTCTCCAATTGCTATAACATCCATTGAAAATCTCCTTACTCTACTGCTCTATATAACCAATGCTTTCAGATATTTTTCGAGCAGATCCCATTAGTTGTTGTGTAATAAAATCTTTACGTGAAAGCATTCTTTCTTTTGGTCCTGCCGCACTAATTGCTGCGACTATTTGTCGGTCACTTCCGAAAATGGGTGCCGCCAAACAATATAGTCCTTCTTCGCTTTCTTCATCATCAATACTATAACCATTTTTGTTAAACTGTTTTAATTGGGTTATTAATTCTTCTTTATTAACAATAGTTTTTTTTGTAATTGGCCTAAATTCCATGGACTGAAGTAATTCTTCCCTCGTTTGTTCTGGCAAAAAAGCTAAAAACGCCTTTCCTAGACCGGTACAATAAAGCGGTTTTTTAGAACCTGGTTGTGCCGAAGTACGGATGGACCTATTAGTGTCAATTTTTGCAATATAAACCAATTCGTTTCCAGATAAAACTGCCATAAATATCGTTTCTTGAACAGTCTCCATGAGCTTTTGAAGATGTGGTAAGCCTACAGAATAAATATCCAGTGACTCCATAGCGATAGTACCAAGCGGAATCAATTTTTCTCCAAGCCGGTACTTTTTCAGCATATCTTGGCGAACATACCCTTCTGTACTTAACGTTTTTAATAAATTAAAAGTGCTGCTTTGCGGAACATTCAATTTCTCACTTACTTCTTTAATGGTTAATCCTTGTTGATGATGTGAAAGCAACTCAAAAATTTTTATCACTCTTTTAGCGGATTTAACTGACATTCAAACACCCCCTTTATTCACATATGTGATTTATATTCACATGTGTGAATTTGATTATAATATTACATAAAGTATTGAAGTCTGTCAAGCGTTGTAAAGTTTCCTCCGTATTGGAAACGCTATTTAGAAATGAGGTATTTAGCCCGTATATAAATTCCCTCTCTTCATTTTCCTTTGCCAATGTTCAAATATATACTGTACATAACTGAAAATATGGGTCATATTGGAAAATAGCTTATTTTTTTTCGGAGGCTAAAATGTGAAGAAAAAACAATACATTTTTTTACTGCTTTTACTAGTAATTTTCTTAGGTGGTTGTCAAATGGCAAGTGAAAAAATAAAGAAACCTTCCGAAATGACCCCCCAAGACCTGCCTGATGTAAGAGCATTTCAAGATGAATTTACCCGAGGTTTTTTACAATCGACAGAAGAAACAAAACCTGGCTATTATCCATTTTTGTCCGGAACGGGGAAATATAAAATGGATTTTCCTCAAGGTGGAATGATTAATGAAAGGGGAGCAGATGATAAAGAATACAAAGAATATTCTGTTCATATTTTAAGTGACATTGTTGGCAGGGCGGACATTTCAATATTTTATTTTTCATATAAGACGCCAGATAAATTAGATATGGATAAAGAAAGCTTCAGTACTAGGATTGGAAAAGATATAAATTATCAAAAGATAGCAGGAGATGGTCAGTCACTTTATTATGGAAAGATTGACAAAAGTCAATTTTATGCATACGCAGGATATATACAAAATGAAAAAGCTGGTGGAGCGCTTGAAATTATTTACCAAATTGACTGCAGAAAAGATCTAAAAGAAAAATGCAATAAAAACAAAACAGAAAATGAAAAATATGTTTTAAATTGGATGAAGTCAATTCGTTTTATAGATGAGAATAAGGAAGTGAACGATTCGTAATCAAATACTGGATGATTATTCAACGAGTAGCTTCCCTTCTGAAGACTCCCTTCTTTCGTCATAAGACGATATACTCATTTTTTAAAAATTCCCTCTCTTCCCTTTCATTTGTTCGTACCCAAATATATACTATACATAACTGAAAATATGGGTCATATTGGTAAATGGCCTATTTATCGGAGGCTATAACGTGAAGAAGCAACGTTACATTTTTTTACTGTTATTACTTGTAATTTTCCTAGGAGGTTGTCAAATGGCAAGTGAAAAAACAAAGAAACCTTCCGAAATGAACCCCGAAGACCTGCCTGATGTAAGAGCATTTCAAGATGAATTTACCCGAGGTTTTTTACAATCGACAGAAGAAACAAGACCTGGCTATTATCCATTTTTGTCCGGAACGGGGAAGTATGAAATGGATTTCCCAGCTAATGGGGTTATTAGTGAAAGAGCTTATTCTCTGGAGAAGAAGCGATTCGAAGCAATTGCTATTTCTGATAAGATAAATAGTTCCTTAATCAAAGTGAATTACTATTCATTTATTGATAGCCCATCAACTGCTATGAGAACCTTGGAACAACGCTTAAATATGGAATTGAATTTCGAAAAAAAGGAAATGGAAAGTCATGATATTTATACAGCGCCATTCCAATATGATGAGGGAACATATGGGTATGTAGCTAGTTTAATAAGTAAAGAAAAAAATGGAGAAATTCAAATTGTATATAGTGCTGAATGTAACAAAAATAAAACACCTTGTATTGATGCTAAAAAAAAGGATCAAGAAAAAATGAGGAATTGGCTAAAATCAATAAATTTTAACCAAAAAGAAAGTGAAGGATGAAATGATGTCTAAGAAATTAGCAACTTCAAAAGAATTTAAATTAAGGTTAATTGACTTGCAGTATAGGAATTTACCTGAAGAAGAGATGTCTCAACAAATAAAACAAGTTTATTTGGAGGAGCATGGTAAAGAGTTAGACGCAAAAATAGATGTATATAATTCTTACCAATCATCAAACGAATTATTCGATAGTTCTGGATACGACGGCACTGCCATTCATTTTAGTTCTAAAGAAAGTGGTGTAAATGAAGTATATGTCATTTCTCAAGGATCAAAGGATGCCCTTGATTGGGAATATAATATAAAAGCAATGTTTGCTGGTAAAGACAGTTCACAAGCGTTAGCAGTAAATAATTTTGTGTACGAAGCGAGAAAAGAATTTGGTGTAGCAAATACTATTCCAACAACCGGTTTATCGCATTCATTAGCACATAATAATAACACTACGGCTCATTTCGTTTTTGATACATTTGATGAGGTATATAGTGTTAATGGTGCCCAAACTAACTATTATCAACTTTACTTTATTGATATAGAGTTTGAAAATGCTGTCAAGAGACATTTTTCACTCTCTCTTTCAGAAGACCATTCTGCCATCTACGACATAGACCCAAACCAACTCCGCCAATTCGCGGAAAACCACTATAAAGACAAAGCAAAAAATATCCATCAGATCATTTCAAAGGATGATCCACTTTATGCTGCAAGTGCTGTACGTGGTTTCTTCACGCTCGGGAATGTTGAAATGGTGGACACAAACCCTGACTATCCAGGGCTGCGGTCACTAATAGAAGATATTCCAGATGAAGTGATTAAGGACTTTCAAGAACTAGCCATCCAGTACACTACTGCTTCTAACCAAGGTGGTGTAAACGCAGCTATAGAAGAGATTTTAGGTGTTAATATGGATGTTGTCAATAAAATTAGTGATAATTCCCTTAAAACTTATCTTACAAATCAAAATGAAATTAATAGAATGGTTCGCCAGTTAGATAAAAAAGTGCCAAGTTTACTTAAACAAGTAAAAACAATTACTAGTAATTCTGAACTGATTTTTGGTAGATTAGTAGATACAGGATATATAACGAACGCACAAAAGCAACTTATTGTTAAAGAATTCTCCAACATAGAAACAGAATTAGAAGGGATTAAAGAAACATTATCTACCATAGTACGTATACGGGATACAGGAAGTTTTTCTGCACAAATTGGCGGGGATATTGCAGCAGTGCTAAAAGTAAAGGGGCATATTAATGCGATCAAAGACAGTCTCAAAGCGCTAAATGAGGCAGACCTACTAAAGGTTTTAGAAGAATTAAAGGCTAGCCATGGCATTAAGGAAGTTTTAAGTAGTTTGTCACATGGCAAAAAATCTTATTTAGGAACAGATATGCTTTTTACTACGAATCATGGTAATAAAGAAATAAAAGTAAATATTTCAGCCGCTTTGCGCATGTATCAAGAAGGGAAAAAAGTTTTAGAAGAAAAGCTATCTAAGATTCGTCAATTTCAAGTAGCAATTGACAGAGAAATTTCCCAATGCTATGACAGAAAAAAATATCAAGTTATGCGTAAAATAGATGACATCGAGGCAAATCCTAGTGCATATACTCGTTTTCTTAGAAACCATATTTCCTTTTCGCGATTAGATAAAAAAGTAAGACGAATTCAAGTTCACGAAGTATTTTTTCCGTTAGAATATACCAACCTAGATGAAGAAATATATGAACTCAAGCAAAGTGTACAAAAAAGTTATACATATATTGAAAATTATCGCCAAGCTATAGAAGATTTGTTTACAGAAGAAAAAGAAGTTGCTACCTTATTTCGTTTAGTAGAAGGAGAATAACATGATATGAAGGATATGGAAACCATTACAGTCACTGAAAAAATTGTTGCTAGTGAGGACCTCATGCATAAAAAACAAATTCTACGTAAGTATACAGAGGAGATATTTAAAATCGATAAAACTTTTTTTAACCTCATGGATGATATTATTGTCAACGAGGATCAAAAGGGAGAAATTGTGGAATCCATGCAAGAAGAAACAAAGAGAATAACTACATACAATCGTAATTTACTAGACCACATAGATAAACGAATAAATAAAATCGTACGAGGGTTGGACGAACAAGTGGATGAAATGAAAAGTCAGCGTCTGACCATTACCTATGAAAACACACCATCTGTGTAAACACATATAATGAAAGCGATTTTACGACGTGCTTTTGAGCCAGAATAAGACTATTTCTGCGTATGGGTGCACTCTAGTTGTAATGGAAAGCTATCTCCTCTATCAATACCATCCCCCCCCTTCCCGCTTACATATATATGCATAGGGCTGTCAGTATCTCCCGCTTTACGTACTTGAACAAGCAGTAGGAGAACAGCCCCTAAACGTCCACATGTTCAACAGCTTTCAAAACAATAATTAGTGTGGGAATGAAGGAGCAGCTTAACCGACAATATGCTCGTGTTCAGACTTTGCTTGCACGACTTCACTGATGAACCACTCGTATTCTGCTTTTGCTTCCGTGACTTCACCGATGAGCCGCTCGCGTTTTGCTTTTTTGGCTCTATACTAAATGTTGGGGTTCCCACACAATTTGCGCATAAAAAAATATACACGCAAACATCCAATTC
>NZ_QWLJ01000052.1 GCF_009917385.1 Roseburia sp. 1XD42-34
AAAAACAAAATGAAATTCTAAGAAAAACAAAGAAAACAAGAGAAAACGTTAGTATATAGAGGGAGTATAAAAATTTTGGCATTGGGATAACGATATAACGGAATAGTCACGCCCGGCTTAAGCGCCCAGCAACTAGGCAACTTCACAAATCGCCCTCCGGTAAGACATCATCGGTTCGAGGTTAAGAGGAAGGCCGACTAAAAACGGGCTTGCCGCTCAGGCGTCGGTTCTATTACTCAGCAAAAAGGTGACCTCACGAATTAGCCCTACGGATTGAAGATTCAATTTATAGTCCAATTGGCGTAATAGCTGGAAAACTACCAAGTGCAAGTAGCTTACGTGAACATTTGACACACGCAGTGAAAATGAATTACTTTATATTTCTATCCATTACCATTATAATAATATGCATGATTAGTCATGGAGGTATAGGTAAAAGAAAGGGAGATTGAATGGTTGCTCCGAACTCAGGAACTAATGTACAAATACAAAGTTATAAGCATAGTGGACAGCTGCATCGGATGTGGAAAAGCAGTCTTGTCTTAAAAGGGACTGAAACCGTTGTTATCGGAGCAAATGATCGTACAGAGGTGAGAGAGCATGATGGTAGAACATGGGTTACCAGAGAGCCTGCTATTTGTTATTTCCATGCAGAACACTGGTTTAATGTAATTGGTATGCTCCGAACAGATGGTATCCATTATTATTGTAATATGAGTTCTCCATTTATATATGAAGATTGTGCCATTAAATATATCGATTATGATTTAGATGTAAAAGTGAATCCGGATATGACATATGATTTATTGGACGAGGACGAGTATGATCAACATCGACGAAAAATGCAATATCCCAGCAAGTTGGATTATATTCTACATCACCAATTAAATATTCTTTTAGGGTGGATAAGGCAAAAACATGGACCGTTTTCCCCTGGATTTGTCGATGAATGGTACGAGCGGTATTTAACGTATAGATGATTTTAACCTGTGAGAGAACAAAATGAATGATTACAACCTTGTTACAATCTGTAGCAAGGCTTTTCTTTGCAAGTCTAAGGTGTCCAAGCAAACGACATGCAACAACTATTTAGTATAGCGAATGATTTTTTAAGAAGATAAGAAACTATAAAATGAGATGCTTGTGGATAACGAAATAACCGAATAGCCTCTTCTGGCGCACGAGCCCAGCAACGATGCGACTTTAGAAATGCGCCTTACGATAAGGCATCATCGGTTGTAGCTAAGAGGAAGACCGACTAAATACGGTCTTGCCGCCCGATGTCGGCATACCCCTGGTTTTAGTGGCAGAGTTACTTCGTTCCAGTCGCTATGTTGCTAAACGGGCGCTTGCGCCTTTGTTCTTTATCCTGTATATAAGGTGCTGTAAGTCTCCTGCTTCAGGAGTTGGATAATCTATAGAGCAACAAATTTAAGTGGAAGATAACAGCATCTAAATGCTCTATTTCGTAAGAGATCTTAGGTCAAACATTATGGTTAATCCGTGGGGATGGTGAAACCCCACGGATTGAAGATTAACTTTATAGAAAAAGGACGTTTTCCGTATGAGTTCAATTAAGCAGTATATGCATTTTGTAAAGCCATATAGGTGGAAAATCTTTTGGACAGTTTTAGTAGGGATCTTGAAATTCGGTATCCCATTATTAATGCCACTAATTTTAAAGTTTGTGATCGATAATATTATAGGAAATGAAGCGCTTAGCCAAACGGAAAAAACAACGCAGCTAGTTTGGCTAATGGGGGCAGCTTTTATCATTTTTCTAATTTTACGACCACCAATTGAATATATTCGACAATATTTAGCACAGTGGGTTGGCAATAAGATACTTTTCGATATTCGGGATCGTTTATTTGATCATTTACAACGTCTAAGCTTGAAATTCTATTCTAAAACGAAAACGGGCGAAATTATTTCCCGGGTAATACATGATGTCGAACAAACGAAGACTTTTGTTATTACAGGTTTAATGAATATTTGGTTAGACCTTATTACCATATTGATTGCGATAGGAATTATGTTGTCGATGGATATCGAATTAACGGTTGTAGCAATTATTTTATTCCCATTGTTTGGTTTTTCGATTAAATATTTTTATGGCAGGCTACGCAAACTCACACGTAAACGGTCGCAAGCTCTAGCGGAAGTTCAGGGGCATTTGCATGAACGAGTACAAGGCATGCCGGTAACGAGAAGCTTTGCTCTGGAAGAATATGAACAAGAGCAATTCAACAAAAGAAACAGTAACTTTCTCACAAGGGCACTTGAGCATACGAATTGGAATGCCAAAACCTTTGCAATAACGAATACAATAACTGATTTAGCTCCGTTATTAGTGATAGCATATGCAGGCTATCAGGTTATTCACGGTAATCTGACAATGGGAACCATGGTTGCTTTTGTCGGTTATATGGAACGTGTTTATAGTCCATTACGAAGACTGATAAATTCTTCGACAACACTTGTTCAGTCGATCGCGTCAATAGACCGGGTATTTGAGTTAATGAATGAAAAATATGATATTCAAGATCAGCCTGATGCCATCAAAGTAGAAGACTTACATGGTGAAGTGATTTTTGAAGATGTTTACTTTCAATATGAAGATGAAGAGAATACTGTGCTAAAGGATGTTTCGTTACATGTGAAAGCAGGGGAAACGATAGCACTTGTTGGGATGAGTGGTGGTGGGAAATCAACTCTTGTAAGTCTAATTCCGCGCTTTTATGATGTCACAAGCGGAACGATAAAAGTGGACGGAATCGATGTTCGTCATATGCAGGCACGCTCATTACGAGATCAGATTGGTATGGTACTACAGGATAATACACTATTTAGTGAATCAATTGCGATGAATATTCGCATGGGTAAACCCCATGCTACAGATGAAGAAGTGATTGAAGCTGCTAAGGCGGCGAATGCTCATACGTTTATTCAGCAGCTGCCATATGGATACGATACCCTTGTTGGTGAGCGCGGCGTGAAACTGTCAGGGGGGCAAAAACAACGAATTGCGATTGCACGCGTTTTCTTGAAAAATCCTCCTATGCTTATTTTTGATGAAGCAACGTCAGCACTTGATTTAGAAAGCGAGCACACCATTCAGGAAGCAATGGAAAAATTAGCTTCCAATCGAACAACATTTATCGTTGCTCACCGTCTAGCTACGATCACACACGCGGATCGAATTGTAGTCATGGAGGATGGGGAAATAAAAGAGGTCGGCAGGCATGATGAATTAATGCGACAGCAAGGTATTTATTATAATCTATATCAAGTGCAACATCTAGATACTACGATTTAAAACGATAAGAATATGAAAAAGGGGACACGGTCGTAGTTGTGTCTCCTATTTTTTAAGACTGGTATTGTGCAAAATGAATAAACGTCTTTTCATCTTCAATGACACCACAAGCTGCGCACTGAATTTTATAATCTGGTCCTTGATACTTCATATGAAATGCTTCCACTTGATTTGCTTCGTACGACTCAACAATTTCTCCAGTTTGCGCATTCAATTTGATAGGGTGTGCTACTTGATCAATTCTATTAAATCTTGTTTTATTTGTTTTGCAATTCGGACAACAATATGGTGTTTGCATGATTACCCTCCTGTTTTAAACTGTTAGTTCTAGTTTTCTTTAAAAGACGTAAAATATTCATGAGCACATAAAAAAAGGACTGTTCGTAAAACGTATAAAGCGGCCCGAACAGTCCGTGTTTTCAATACACGTATTATTTTATTGCATTTGTTGAAATGCTTTTTCAACAGCATGAATGGTGTCGTCTATATCTTGCTCTGTATGAGCAGTTGTCAAGAACCAAGCTTCATATTTTGAAGGAGCTAAATTAATTCCTTGTTGAAGCATCAGACGGAAAAATGTGGCAAAGCTCTCTCCATCACTCGCTTCCGCTTGAGCGTAATTTGTGATTTTTCCTTCCCCAAAATAAACCGTTAAGGCCCCACAAAGACGATTTAGAGAAAGCGGAACGTTATATTGACGTGCTTTTTCTAAAATTCCTGCTTCTAACTTATTACCAAGTTGATCTAACTTTTCATAAAGCCCTTTTTCCTGCAGCACTTCTAGACATGCGATTCCAGCTGCCATGGAAGCTGGATTCCCAGCCATCGTTCCAGCTTGATAAGCGGGGCCAAGTGGAGCAACTTGTTCCATAATATCTCTTTTACCACCATACGCTCCAATTGGGAGACCACCACCGATAATTTTCCCCATTGCTGTCATATCGGGTTCAATGCCGTATAATTGCTGGGCACTGCCGTATGTAAAGCGAAAAGCAGTAATAACTTCATCATAAATAACGAGTGCGCCAGCTTGATGTGTCAGCTCGTTCACAGCTTGCAGGAATCCGTCCTCTGGTTCTACAATTCCGAAATTGCCGACGATTGGCTCAACCAAAACGGCTGCTATTTGATCTTCCCAAACATTCAAGGCTTGTTTTAATGCTTCAATGTTATTAAATGGAACAGTGATCACATCTTGTGCTACGGATTTAGGAATGCCAGCAGAATCAGGTGTACCAAGAGTAGCTGGACCAGATCCTGCTTCGACTAGCACGGCATCAAAATGACCATGATAGCAACCAGCGAACTTGATGATTTTGGTACGATTCGTATAAGCACGAGCGACGCGAACAGTCGTCATGACTGCTTCTGTACCTGAGTTTACAAAACGGATTTTTTCCAATGAGGGAATCGCCTGTTTCAGCATTTTAGCAAATTGATTTTCAAGCTTATTTGGTGTACCGTATAATACACCATTCGTAGCTGCATGCGAGATTGCTTTAGCAATATGTGGATGGGCATGTCCGGTAATGATCGGTCCATATGCACCTAAGTAGTCAATGTATTTATTGCCATCGACATCCCAAAAATAAGCTCCTTCTGCCCGTTCCATATAGACGGGGGCACCACCGCCGACAGCCTTATAAGCACGCGAAGGAGAATTTACTCCTCCGACAATATGCTCTAATGCTTCACGGTGAAGCGCTTCTGATGTTGAAAAATCCATATTTACTTCCTCCTATTTATTGTAAGTTTAAAAAGTTGTTGAGGCATCTTCGGTTGTTATTAGCTCCATTACGTAAGGATTAACTAAGATCAATACACGTGTTTACAGAAAGTTTTTTCTGAATACCGTGACGAAATTTTGCCACCGTATCTTATCCTAAGTTTTTGCAAGGCTAAAAAATCGAACTTGTATTTTACAGCCTTTCAGTGTTAGATAAATTCCGTTATCCTATGAACAACGTATTGAAGTAAACACTTTCTTCTAACAAATAGCAAAGCTGTTACAAAGTAGAGGCGCGCCATGTTTTTTTGAGCTTAGAAAGATAAAAGTTACGGATAAAGATAAAATTAATAAAATGAACGATAAAATAAAACGAAATAATGTAGACGCTTGGTATGAAAACAGATGACACGAGCATATTTTGTAACGCTTTATATGCAAAACCAGCATGGATAACGGCGATTAAAAATGGTAGAAAGAAGAGAAATGCCAACTGTCTAGTAGCAATTTGCCTCATCTCTTTATCTGTTAAGCCCATTCGATAGAGCGAATAATAATACGCTACATCTTTATCGATACCTTGATACATGCGAAAATAGAGAATGGACCCAGCAGCTAAAAAGAATAGGACACTAATAAATATACCAAAAAAGAACAGGTAGGACATTGTTTTTTTAAATTTTGTGTATGTATCTGCCTTAGAATCTGGAAAGACACTTGGAGCTGTTACAGCAGATATTGCTTTCTTAATTTCATTAGTATAGTGCATCCAATCTGGAATATGAGCTGTATAATAAAAAAACTGCTTCCCAGACTGTTTGAATTTAGTGAATACAGCATCCGGTACAATAAGTGCGTTGTTTCCCAATATTGTTGCATTGGTCGTATTTT
This sequence comes from Roseburia sp. 1XD42-34, assembly GCF_009917385.1. Taxonomy (GTDB): domain Bacteria; phylum Bacillota; class Bacilli; order Bacillales; family Amphibacillaceae; genus Virgibacillus. The sequence goes on from NZ_QWLJ01000052.1 coordinate 5,937, forward strand.
CACCAGTTTTTATTTCGAGTTCTGTTTGATTTTTTCCAGAATTAAACCGTAGTTTATTTGGTGTTTTTGGTATATATGAACTTAAAATTGGTTGAGTAAGTAACAGTGCTTGATCATCCTTTATAGGTGAGGGTGGCTCTTGATCGTTTACTTCCATCATTTTTTGATAATTTGAATAGCTAAACGCAATTAGCTCAACATTATCCCAGTCTGGAGAACTGGATACAGATGTTGCCTTTACAGCAGGTACCTTCAGCGATTGAAATGGCGTATTTGTTTCATGAAAGACAGATTCCACTCGTTTGATACTTTCCATAAAGTCTTGCTTATTTTCTTCTCCTTCAGCAATAAGCGAAAAGTCATGAGGGACAAAACGTTCTGTCTCTTCCTCAATGCTTTGAAAAATGCCGTATAACACGCCAGAAGACGTGAAGGCAACCGCACTTAAAATGGTAACCATAGAAAGTAACCTAGCGTTATCCTTTAATTTATAGGTTAAATCGGAAATAATTAATAAATTTAACTGCTTATAAAAAATGCTCTTCCTTCGCTTTAGAAAGCTGGTTAAAGCAATACTAAATTGTGTAAACAAAAAATAAGTTCCGGGAATAATAAGCGCTAAAATAATGAACATCCGGTACGTTATAGAAATTATATCGGACGTATACGCTAAATAATAAGAATAGGCCACAGCAGCTAGCGCAAGGATGCTTAATATCCAGGAAAAGCGTGGTTTCTTCCTTGGTGCTTGTGCCCCACGGAAAACTTCCATAATTGACTTCGTTCGTAACGTAAGCACGACAAGCAGTGAACTGACTTCAAACATGATAAAGAATAGGACCACTGTAATAGCAATAGCCTTCCAGGATAAATAAAATGAAAAAACTTCACCCGTTCCCAAAATGAAAGAAAAGATCATTAAGAAAAGCTTCGTGAATAAAGTACCTACTAAAATGCCTGCAAAAATGGATACTAGACCGATGATCGTATTTTCCAAAATGAGCATCCGATTTAGCTGAAGTTTACTAATTCCTAATGTCGTTAAGATACCATATTCTTTTTTACGGGATTTAATAAAAGCTGCTGTAGAATACAGCACAAATAAAAAAGAAAACAAATAGATAATAATTTCAGAGACGATGATCCCTAATTTTACAGCATCCATAAAATCATATGTTGCTATTTGGGGATGAAAAATAACGACCGTATACATAAAAAAGACGATCACTGCAAACATACAACTTAAAAAGTAACTCAAATATGCACGTGTATTTCGTTTTACATTATTAAAAGCGAACTGTCTGAAGGTCATGGATACTTCCTCCTAATAATGACTGCATATTTAAGATGTCTTCAAAGAAGCTTTGTCGATTATCACCTTGATGAATCTCGTTATACAATTTACCATCTTTAATGAAAATGACTCTTTGGCAAAAGCTGGCTGCAAACGGATCATGTGTCACCACTAAAGTTGCTGTTTGGTAATGTTTTTGCAGATGACTAAGTGTGTTCATCACTTGAAGGGATGCTTTGGAGTCCAGATTCCCAGTCGGCTCATCTGCAAATATAATAGAAGGGTTATGGATAAGCGCTCTAGCTATTGCGGCTCGTTGCATTTGACCTCCAGATACTTCCATAATTCGTTTGTCTATAATATCATCAATCTCCAATTGCTTGGTGATGAGGAGCAGCTTGTGGGTCATGTCTTTCACCTTTATTTTGTTTAAGGTCAATGGTAGTAAAATGTTTTCCCCGATGGTTAATGTTTCCAGTAAATTAAAGTCCTGAAAAACAAAGCCCATTTCTTTCCTTCTAAATTTTGCTAATTGGTGGCGAGAAAAAGATGTGACTGTTTTTCCATTGATGATAACTTGTCCTGAACTTGGTTTATCAATCGTAGATAATAAATTTAATAATGTCGTTTTACCACTGCCAGAAGGTCCCATAATACCAATAAATTCACCTTGCTTAACAGCAAGATTGAATTGATGCAATGCCTCATAAGAAATTCCACGTTTGCTACCGTACGTTTTGGACAAATTATTTGCTTCTAGTACATGCATTTCTACTCCTCCTTGTTGGCAGCTTTTGGTATACAAACTGATTGCTAATTCAACCATACTATCCTCTATTATAAAGGAAAAACGAAGGTATCCTATTGGTTTTTCTTTCAGACTTGGGCATTAATCTTACAACTCTGTAAGTTTAATGCTGCTGAAAGTGGATGGATACGGTTGTCCCTTTTCCCTCTTCGGAAGAAATGGTTAATTCATGACCAAGTTCGATACAAACTTGTTTGGATAAATAAAGTCCCATCCCTGTTGATTCACGAAATTTTCTACCGTTTTTGCCAGTGAAAAAAGGATCGAAAACTCTGTTAATGTCTTCTCGAGGTATCCCATAGCCTGTATCGGTAATTTGTAATGTAAGTTTATGATCGAATACTTTTGTACGAAAATAAATTTTTGCAGATTCCGGTTTTGAATATTTAATTGCGTTAGATACAGCTTGATTGATTACAAATCGCAACCATTTGGAATCTGTTGTTACGATATAGTTTTGCGGGATGACGAGTTCAGGATATACTTGATTACGAATAAAACTGGATTTAAATTCTTGAATAACCTCTTTAACTAGCGCTCTTAATTCGATTTGCTGTACTTGAAAATCTCGGTCAAATTTTTGTAAGCGGGATTGGTATAAAGCTAAATCTAAGCCTTGCTGCATCCGTTCTAACTCTTCATGCATATTATGCAAGAAACCCTGAGGTAACTGCAATTTTTCTTTTTGCAATGTTAAATGCATCACAGAAACGGGTGTTTTCATTTGATGGACCCATTGTTGAATAAAATGAAACTCCATTTGCTTTTGTTGTTTTAAACGTTCAATTTCTTCGGCATAGCGACTCGTTTGTGTATCATGTTGCTGTTTAATATTTGTCAATAACTGAGTAGGTGGGTCTGGGAGCCAGGTTACATTTTCTTTATCTTGATGAATCGTAACATAGTAATCACGTAATCGATAATAGCGATAAGCTAAAAATAGCAGTAAACCAAACGTTAACAAGATAAATAAATACGTAATTAAATCCCAGCCCATCGGCACAGATTTAATCCCATAGAATAGCTGAACGATAAATATGAAAACCAATAATTGGGCGTAAAAGAACAGCACTGTCGGTATACTATCTTTCAGAAAGTCTTTCATTGCCGTTCACTCCATGTATCAACCATTTTGTATCCTGCACCACGAACGGTTTGAATGCTTTGACTAACACCAATATCTTCTAGCTTTTTACGCACCCGAGTAATATTGACAGATAATGTATTGTCATCTACAAAATGTTCGTCATCCCATAGCATTTCCAATAGATAAGTCCTAGATAATACTTGATTTAAATGCTCCATAAATGCCTTCAGCAAAATAAATTCATTCTTCGTAAGTAAGGCTCTGGTCTCATTCAGACTAACTTCCATTGCAGTTAGATGAAGGAATAGACCGTGAATTTCTATGCTATCAGCTGGTGTACTTGTGGCATATTCCCCATAGATTCTACGCATAATCCCTTTTATTTTTGCTTGAACAACATCAAAGTTAAACGGCTTTGTAATGTAATCATCCCCGCCGTTCTCTATTGCCATAACTTGATCCATTCCTGAATCCCGTGCGGAAATAAAGATTATCGGGCAGTTGGATATGCTGCGAATTTTTCGGCACCAATAAAATCCATCATAGCTAGGCAGGTTTATATCGAGTAAGACAAGATGTGGATCGAAGCTTGAAAACTCTTCTAATATATGGTCGAATTCTTGAACGAGCTCAATATCATATTCGTATTTTTCCAGATAATCTTTTAATAAATCGGCAATTTTTTTGTCATCTTCTATAAGATATATTTTTTTCAATAGACACACCTTCCTTTATACTTTCACTGAAGACTACAGATTACAGTTCTTGCAACACAATTTCCATGGAGTTACTTCTGCAATACAAGCTTACTATATTATTTTACTCTATCTCTTTTAGAATTTGAACTCTGCGCCATTTATTCCGTGTATAAGTTGCTTGAAAACTCTTGTTTCAGGAGTTGGATAATCCGTATTGCAACAAGTCCGAGTGGGAGATAACAGCACCTAAATGTTCTATTTCGTAAAAAGGCTTTTAGGTCATACTATTACTATCACCGCACTAAAATCAGTAAGAATGAATGCTACCTCATTGATTAACGATTCACTTTATTAACCTCTTGATCTGATTGAGGTGGATGAATATCTCCTTATATAAATTAAATGACAAGCCTTCTTAACCATTTGCATAAACTCGTAATAGTATGTATGAAATGGAGAGAATGTGCAATGGTGGCATGGTTGCTTGTTGGTTGTGTAATCTTTGTTATGGGAAGGAGCTTAGTTGATTTTATTCATGCTGGGAAAATGCAGCTTTATATGAGGCGAAGCGGGTTTTCTTTAGAATTTTTTTATATGCTTTTGCTTATTTATGGAATTGTTATCATCGGGTTTGGTTTAATTTATTTCGTCCTCTCCATGCAAAATATGGTTCTTGTTGAAAATGGAGAATTGAGACAAGGAGGGATACTTGACTCCATTGGACACGCCATTTATTTTAGCGGAGTAACGATGTTAACGATTGGTTATGGCGATATAACTCCTGTTGGCATAGGAAGATTCATTGCCCTCATCCAGGCTTTAATTGGTTATATTTTACCTACTGCCTTTGTACTCAGGCTCGTACAACATCAAGATCAGAGCAGGGATCAATGAATAGACGTGTAAATGTATGATATAGTAGAAGCTGAACATAGGATGGAGGGATAATGATGACTGTACAAGTTGGAGAAAAAGTAGTAGATTTTACGTTACCAAACCAGGATGGCGAATTAGTAAGCTTATCTGATTTTAAAGGCAAGCATGTTGTTTTATATTTTTACCCGAAAGATATGACACCAGGCTGTACAACAGAGGCTTGTGACTTCCGTGATGCGCATGAGAGCTTCAAAGATCTGGATGCTGTGATTATTGGTATAAGCCCGGATCCAGTAGCATCACATCAAAAGTTTATTGATAAACATGATCTACCATTTTTGCTGCTGGCTGACGAAGAAAAACAAGTAGCGGAGCAATTTGACGTTTGGAAGCTAAAGAAAAATTTTGGGCGAGAGTACTATGGGATCGAACGTTCAACATTTATTATCGATAAAGAAGGCGTTCTACAAAAGGAGTTTCGTAAAGTAAAAGTGAAAGGGCATGTGGAAGCTGCACTTGATTTTATTCGTGAGCAACTGTAAGTGTCTGATTAAAAAGGACAAACAGACGTATGGCTGTACTCGGTCTATCATGTCATTTTTCTCCACATAAGCGTAGCTTGGATGTGATTTGGCAGCTTACAGCTTTTATGGTTGGAGCGATTTTCATTTTAGTTGAAGTTTTGGACACGGATTTTAAGGTTTCACAAGTAATCCTTATCCCAAACGTAAGTATAGTAAAAGACTTCACTTTAATTTGTCACTCATGAGAAGAGTTGACACATAGTATAAAATTGTGATAACGTTAACGTAATAAAATATGGGTATCATGTGACTAACTTGATTAGGCATGGTGGTTTTAATAACGGGTGTGTACTTCCGTTATAGCCACCATGCCTTTTTACTTTTACTAACAATTAGCTCTGTGAATGAAAACCTCAACTGATTAAAGGTTCACTTTATAGAGTTTTTGGCGATGAAAGATAAACATAAGGATGGATGGAGATGATAAAGGTTCAGGTTAATTGTGGGTTGAACTTTAAACCAAACACAGCGCATACATAGCTATACAAATCAGTGCAGTTGAAGACCAATTTTTGCCTAGACACCACACTTGTAAGAATGATACGAAAGTTAAAGCAGATACTCGAGTACGTATCGTAAGGTTGATATATCATTATTCAAATAGTTTATGAATAAATGAACATGCTTATAATGATAACGGTTTCATACTGCTTATTTTCCCTACGGAATCGGTTTTCAATTTAAATAGATTAGAAGGTATTGTGCCTATATTAACATTTAAGGCAAACTCATCAAGGAGGTGAGAAAGCGCTTTCTTATTATAAGTAATTTGAAAACCAAAATTGTTTATTGAAAGTGGGGGATATCTTTTTGTAGAAAAAAAGTATTAGGTATTATTGATTCTTTCAGTGCGTTTGAAAATGTCTTATGAGATAGTACGTCCGATATTTAAAAGTATATGGAGGTAGAAGGATAAAAATGCGAACAAAAAAAACTTGGTTTAGTGTGATTAGCATCCTGTTTTTAGTCTTAAATATGTTTTCAGGAATAGCAGTATCAGCCGAAGAAAATACAACTACGACATTTAAAAATGCAGGAGAGGCCCTTCATTACATTGAAGCATTCAAACCGAAAATTTCCAGTGATGGAAAATCAATTGCGCTACCAGAAATACCGGATAAGAATTACGAAGTTACTCTATATGGGTCAGATAATAAACAAATCATTGATATGGATCTTAATTATTATCAACCGGTTATGGATATGAAGGTAAATGTTTTATACAAAGTTTCGAATAAGAATGATCGTTCTGATATAGCTGTGTCAGCGAACGACATTCCAATAAACGTAAAAGGACAATATGAGAAAGAAGAAGGGGATAACTCTGTTCCAAATGTCATTCCAGGTCTTCGGGAATGGAAGGGATACCAAGGCGAGTTCACTCTCCTAGAAGGTTCTAAAATAGTAATAGATCCCGCTAGTGCAGATGCACTTACAGAGGTTGCATCTACAATTCAAAGTTATATTCAGAAAATGGTTGGTAAGAGGTTAAACATTACAGTGGATTCTAAAACTGCTAAAGGTGATATTTATTTAACATTAAACAGTGAACAGGAGCATTTAGGAAAGGAAGGTTATACGTTAAATATTAAGGATAATATTGAAATTAGTGCGCCTAAAACAAAAGGGATTCAGTATGGAGGTATCTCCATAACACAAATCCTTTATCAATCAAAAAACCAAAATACAGTACCAAAAGGATATGCGCGAGATTATCCGAAATATGAAGTTCGTTCTGGGATGCTTGATGTAGGAAGAATGTTTATACCTTTAGAAAAGGTTGAAGAAATGGCAGAGTATATGTCATGGTTTAAGTTAAATGAATTACAAATGCATATTAATGACTATTGGGTATCTGCTAATTATCATGGATTTCGAGTAGAAAGTAAAAAATATCCAGAAATAAACGCAAAAGATGGTTATTATCCACAGGATGAATATATCGCTTTTCAAAAAGAAATGAAAAAACATGGAATAGATGTGGTTACAGAAATTGATACACCGTATCATGCCGAGAGTTTTAGAGCTGTTAATCCAGATATGATGTTGAAAAAAGGTGCTTTGGATATAACCACACCGGAGAAGCGACAGTTAGTCTATCCATTTATTGAATCTTTGTTGGATGAGTTTTTAGGTGAAAGTCCTCATGATAAAAACCGTGTTGTTCAAAGTGACAAATTTCATATTGGTACAGATGAATATGATAAAAAATATTCAGAAGAAATGAGAGCGTATACGGATCACTTTATTAAGTATGTGAACAATAAAGGATACGAAACGAGAATATGGGGATCCCTGGGTGAAAATGGCTTTGATGGTGATACGCCAGTAAGTAATGACGCTGCGATGAATATATGGGCAACTCACTGGTCAGATGTGAAAGAAATGTATGATATGGGATTTGACATAATTAATACAACCGGGACTGATTTATATATTGTTCCAATAGGAAATGCAGGTTACCCTGATTACTTAGATATCCAAGATAAATATGATAAATGGGAGGTTAATAAATTCAGACCTAAATCTGCAGGCGGAATAGGGGGAGGAACTATGCCATTTGCCCATCCGCAAACGAAAGGTGCTGAATTTGCCTTATGGAATGATGTGACCTCATTTTCTGGTGGTTTATCAAGTTATGATATTTTTGACCGGTTAAAAGATGCGGTTATGCTCGTGTCTGAAAAAACTTGGTATGGCGAAAAAACAGAAGGTCAGACTTCAGGAGAATTCATGGAACGCGTAGGTGCCGTGGAAAATGAAATTCCTATGTCCAATCCGGCTAGATTTGTAAGATCAAACTCTGAAATCATAGCAAAATACGATTTTAATTCTGTTGAAAATAACGTTGTAAAAGATTTATCCCATAATGGTTATAATGGAAAAATCAATGGAGGTACTCTCATTAATAATGGAGATGGCAAAGCGTTGCAACTTGATGGGAACGGGTATCTGGAATTACCATTTGATTCTATAGGTTACCCATATAGTGTTTCATTCGATATTAAACTAGATAAGGGTTCACTAGAAAATGCAACTCTTTTTTCCGGGGAGGAAGGGGATTTTTATCTCGACATTGATGGAACTGGAAAATTAGGCTATGAGAGAAACGAAAAAACTTCTGAAGGAAGTAAATATAAGTTTGAAAACTATAAGTTTAAGCACGATTATTCTTTAGCAGAAGATAAGTGGATGAATATAATTTTGGTAGGGAATAACCGAGAAACAACTCTATACGTTGATGGAAAGAAAGTTTCAACCTCAACTCAAATAAACAAATTAGAGGGGCGTACAGGTGATTCGTCAACCTTTGTCCTACCGCTTGAAAAAATAGGTAAGGGCATAAAAGGTACGATAGATAACTTTATAATAACGAATAATAAGTTAGAAAATAGTTTACAAGAAAATATTGCCTACCAGCAAAAGGTAACAGCTTCTTCTGAATATGATAGTTCGCAAGCGGCATCCTTTATAACGGATGGTAATTTTGGAACAAGGTGGGGTTCAAAATACAATTATGACACGGAAGAAGAAAAAAATAATCAGTGGGTTATGATTGAATTAGATGAAATATATGATATAAGCACGGTTAAAATCTTTTGGGAAAAAGCAAGAGCCAATAAATATGACATACAAGTATCCGAAGATGGAAAAAACTTTAAGACCGTATACTCCTATAATGATAAGACGAGAAGTCAAATCGATGCCATTAATTTGCAGGATGTTAAGGCAAAATATGTAAAAATAGTTATGTCGGAACGAGCATCTAAGTATGGTTACAGTATTTTTGAAGTGGAAATATACGGTAATCCGGATATGAAAACAAGTGGTCAAAAGCTAGTAGACCAAGTTGAAAAGTTATTAGGTTCAATACCTAATGATGCTGGTGACGAAAAAGTAAGGGACGGATTAATTGCCGCTAAAGATGATTTGAAATCATATTTGTCAGCAAAAAACTTAGATATTATCACCTACGATAGGTTGGCAGGAAGAGTGAAAGAAAAGCTCAAAAAATTCAAAGATACGATTGATCAACCTTCGAATTTAGCGTATAACCAAAAGGCAACAGCATCTTCGCATTATAATGAATCTTTTAAAGCAGCAAATGCTGTAGATGGAGATTATGCAACAAGATGGGGATCCCAGTACAAACTGGATCCGAAAGAGCGAGACAATCAATGGATTATGATTGAATTAGATGCTGCCAAACAATTTGATACGATAGTTATGGAATGGGAAAATGCTAGAGCAAGCGAATATGAAATATTGGTTTCTAAAGATGGAAAGGATTTTGAAAAAGTACATTCCTATTCCAATCAGTCTCCAAAAGGAAAGCGGGACATTATTTATTTAGGTGATACATCCGCTAAATATGTGAAATTTTCCTTTACCAAACCAACTTCCAAATATGGATATAGTCTATATGAACTTGGGATTTACAATTATTCAAAAGTGAACAAGCTTAAGCAAGCAGGAGAAAAGTTAATAAAAGAAACACCTAATGAATCGGTCGGAAAAAGCGAAAGGGAAGAATTAGTTAATGCATTAAATAAATGGGAATCTTTTGTTGCAGCAAGAGATAAAGATGCAATTAGCTATCATCAGACATTAAAAACATTAAACCAGACAATTGATAATTTTAAAGCGTCTATGGTTCCTGTAACAGGGATAACTTTAGATAAAGAAAATATAGAATTGAAAGTTAATGAAGAAATTCAACTCCATGCAAAAATCGAGCCACAAAACGCAGCTAATAAAGAGATTAGATGGAGTAGTAGCAATGAAAAAGTGGCAACTGTTAATAGTGAAGGTTTGGTAAAGGGTGTAGCTAGCGGAACTGTTACTATTACAGCTGAAACGGTAAGTGGCGGACAGAAGGCAACTAGTAATGTCACTGTCAAAGGAGTGGGCAATAAAGAAGAACTTAAAAGTATAATTGATGATTCGCTACAGAAAGAGGAATCCAGCTACACAGAAGCTAGCTGGAAAGACTTTGTACAAGCGCTAGAAGAAGCGCAGGCTGTTTTAGCTGATGAAAAAGCAACGCAAGATGAAATAGACAAAGCAGTTGAAACGTTAACGAAGGCTATGGAACAACTGGAACAAAAAGCAGATAAATCAGCGTTAGAAGAAGTCATAGAAGAAGCAGAAGTTAAGCAAGAAATAAATTATACGGAGGAAAGTTGGGAAATCTTTATCACAGCATTAGTAGAAGCAAAGGCTGTATTGGATAATGAAGCAGCAACTCAAGAATTAGTAGCTGAGGTCATGGCATCATTAACCAATGCTATGGAGACATTAGAAGTTAAGCCTGGGGTGGTGGATAAATCGAAATTGGAGTTCGCTGTAAAGCAGGCGGATGGTAAAGATCAATCGAATTATACAGAAGCTAGTTGGAGGGTTTTTGTACAAGTGCTAGATATCGCCAAGAAGGTTCTGGATAATGAGACTGCTACTCAGAATGAAGTAAACGAAACTTTTAAATCTCTAACGAAAGCAATGGATCAACTTGAATCGAAAGTAAACAAATCAGCGTTAGAAGAAATTGTAGATGATGCTAAAACAAAGCAAGAAACGAATTACACAGAAGCTAGCTGGAAGGTATTTACTCAAGCATTAGAAGAAGCAAAAAATGTGTTAGCTAACGATGAATCTACTCAAAATGAAGTAGACAAAGCTTTTGAAACATTAACGAGGGCAATGGAACAACTAGAAGAAAAAGCTGACAAATCAACTTTAGAGAAAGTTGTAGAAGAGGCTGAAGCCAAACAAGAAGCGAACTATACAGCAGACAGTTGGAAAACCTTTAGTCTCATGTTAGAAGCAGCAAAGAACGTACTCGAAGATAATGGAGCAACTCAAGGTGAAGTAGATAAAGCTGTTAAAAACCTCAAAGAAGCAATGAAGGGTCTAAAAGAAAAACATGATGCAGTTGAAGTAGACAAGTCAGGTTTAAAAGATGTGGTCAATAAAGCAAGCAAGAAAGATGAGGCAAACTATACTAAGGAAAGTTGGAAAGTCCTAGTTGGAGCCTTAGAACAAGCACACAAAATTCTAAACAATGAAGAAGCCAGCCAAAATGAAGTAAATGCAGCTGTTAAATCTTTAATGGATGCGATTAAAGGTTTAGAAGAAAAAGTAGACAAATCAACTTTAGAAACAGCTATATCTAAAGCAAAGAAGAAAAATAAGTCGGATTATACGGCAAATAGTTGGAAGGTCTTTACTCAAGCCTTAAAAGAAGCTCAGGATGTTATGGCGGATAAAGAAGTAACACAAGAAGAAGTTGACCACGCACTTAACAATCTAGAAAAAGCTACTTCAGATTTGAGACAGAAAAAGGAGGAGACAGGATCTAAACCAAATGATGCTCATACGGCGGATGGCTCAGAGGATATCGGGGGCTCGAATGGATCGAAAAATGTAGAGAAATCATCAGATTTTCAAGAGAGCTCTAAACTGCCAAATACAGCGACAAATGTTTTTAATTTTATATTAATTGGTTCATTGATTTTAGCATTTGGATTATTGCTTTTCTTCCTTAAGCGGAAAAATAATCAAAATGAATAAAATGTAATTAAGGGGCTGACCTAAAAGACCATTGTTTTGGTGGTCTTTTAGGTCCCCTTTTGTTTACACTATAGGAAGTATAAAAATGGTTGCTTTGGGGATACAGACTTAACGGAATAGCCACGTCCGGCTCATGAGCCCAGCAACTAGGCAACTTCACGTATCGCCCTCCGATAAGTCATCATTGGTTCGTATCCTTACCATGATTCCTAAAACTTTAGTTGCTTCATTCCAGTTGCTACGTTGCTAAACGGGCGCTATGCGCCTTTGTTCACAGGGAGCGGATATCGGATTCTGGATTATGAATGAAGGGAGTATAAACTATTTTGTGTAAATGGAAATTGCACATAATAAAATAGAAAGGCTTTATATGGAGAGGCGGGCGTTGTACACTTTCTGAATTAATCTTTAAAAGGTGCTATCTTCTGAAGCGGCACGGCTAAATAATTTATTGCTCAGTATAAGCAAACATCGTTTTTTATACTCTGCTTTTTTTTGCCCCCTTATTAGTAGTGGTATTCAGCTTCCATTTACTAGCTAATCGAATATATTTTCTGTTTAAGCAATAACGTATGGAATTCTATATTCTTTTGTAAGGCTGATAATCGATTTCGGTTATCGCCTTGCTGCTTAGAAAACTTCATGGTATGGTACGATTAAATGTTGGAATTTGGGAAAACTATTCGTGTAACTTTAAATGAAGTGAGGAGGTAGATGCATGCGAATATATACTCGTTCTGGGGATAAAGGAAAAACTTCGCTAATATACGGAGAACGAGTAAATAAGAACGATCTTCGTGTCGAGGCATATGGAACTTGTGATGAGGCGAATTCCATGATTGGTTTGGCAATAAGTTTTTTGGAAGAAAAGTCATTTCCTAAAAAAATAACTGTCATCCAAGAACTTATTCGTGTACAAACATTGCTGTTTTATGTTGGATCAGAGATTGCCACACCAGCAGATAAAGAAGTTCCTTGGCAACTAAAAGAAGAGCATATTCAAACATTAGAAAAGCAAATTGATCATTGGGATGAGCAGCTAGAGCCGTTAACAAATTTCATCTTGCCCTCTGGCGTCCAAGCAGCATCAGCCGTACATGTCGCAAGAACAGTAACGAGAAGAGCAGAACGTCTAGCAGTAGCTATTGAAAATGTAAATCCATTAGCCATTGCTTTTCTTAATCGGTTATCGGATTATTTATTTGTCGCTGCACGATATATTAACCAATCACTTAAAGGAGAAGAACGTTCCCTTCTATGACGTAATTCGAAAATGACCAAACTAGAGTTATTCTAGTTAAAAATGGAATTAAATTCCTCGATAAATGGTTTTTCATTATTATGATATAGTACTTTACAATGAAAATCATTTTAAAATAATAAATAGTGTGCTATTATTGACAGAATGCGGTTGTAGGGATTAAACTAATTATAAAGATTATAATTTAAGAATGAATTATTTTTGTATAAACTACTGAAAGTGAGGTGGATGAGGGTGTCTGAAAACAGATTGCAAGAGGCTATTAATACATTGAAAGCTTCAGGCGTCCGTATCACTCCACAACGACATGCGGTTCTTGAGTATTTACTCAATTCGATGGTTCATCCTACAGCTGATGATATTTATAAAGCTCTTGAGGGTAAATTTCCAAATATGAGTGTAGCAACTGTTTATAATAACTTACGTGTTTTGCGTGAAGTAGGCTTAGTAAGAGAATTAACGTATGGCGACTCTTCAAGCAGATTTGATTGTAATACTTCAGACCATTACCATATTATTTGTAACTCATGTGGAAAAATTGTTGACTTTCATTATCCTTCATTAGATGAAGTGGAGGCATTAGCTGAACAGGTAACTGGTTTTAAAGTCAGTCACCACCGCATGGAATTGTATGGTGAATGTGAAGAATGCCAGAAAGAAGCAAAAAACAAACAAAAAAGTAGTTAATCATTGAAATCTCTATTGTGACTGCAATGGAGATTTTTCATGCTGGCGCCTGAATTCAAGGTGGGGAAGTTTTAAGTAGTACACTCGGACAGGATGTACTGATATCTACGTCTGTCACAAGGGCGTGGGCGGTTTAATAGAAGTTCTATATATACACAGATACACGAGCATTCGTATGGCTTCCTCGAAATCCATAGTAACGTAGGGGAGGGGAAAGGATACCCATTTTCAAGGGGGAGTAAGATAATGCAAAAATTTGATGTACTATTTGGTTGCACTGGTTAAACAACCTCTTAAATGGAGCTTAATAAAACCATTGATGTAGTGGGTCTTCCCACTACATCAATGGTTATTTTTTGATTTGATTCTCTTCCGCCTTCTTTGTTTTGCGATAACGCCTTGTGTTGTATTTTTCATCAAATTCTTTTCCTTCTAGATCCTTATCAAGGGTTAGCGGTTGTTTACAATGCATACAAGCGTCAACGCGTCCAAGCATCTTCGTTGGTTTTTCACAGCTGGGACACATGATTGGTACAGCTTTTAGCGATAAAGTCCCAATCCAAAGATAAACAACACAACTTAATAGAACCATTAAAACACCTAGAATAAAAAAGGTAACCATTAACCAAGGAATTTTTTTGGTTAGTATTCCCCCATACATAAGAAGAATCCCTACAAATATAAGAATCAATGCAAAGGATCTAATTTTATTAATTTTGCTTGAATAAACGATTTGCGCCATGTTAATCCCCCTAATCTTCCCATAGGTAGTATAGCATATATTTCTATAAAGTGAATCTTCAATCAGTAAGAGAGTCTATTATCTCTCGCTATGTTTAGTTGTTCAAAGGGATGGGCTAAAGTTCTTTTAATAGACTTGGATATTTATCTCGAATATAAAGTGCTGTAAGGCTTAGGAGTTGGATCTTTACTGCAACAATTTTAAGTTGGAGATAACAGTACCTAAATACTCTATTTCGTAAGAGGACGTTAGTTCAACCATTCCGGTACTAACCATCAGTAAGGGGGAATGGCCCCAACAAATGAAGATTCACTGCTATAAACAATTGGATCTTCCGTTTTTCCCCGTGTTTTTTCGACTCTAAGTACTAAGTGAAAGCTTTCTTACTTATAAAAAAAGGGATTTTACCCTTTTACAGCGAATGTAATATAATACGACAATTTATGCGAATGATTGTGTAAATCTTTGTCAATTGTTCATGCAACAATCTTTCGTTTTAATTATAAAAATACAGAGGCAACTTACAATTAGCAAAATGAAAAAATATCCCGCATATAAATTGCTGTAAGACTCCTACTTCAAGATATGAGAACTATACTACAACCATTCTTAAGTTGGAGAGAACAGCATCTATCCAATTTAGTAAGAGGCTTATAGGTTATACTTAAGTAGTACTTTCAACCAATAGTGGATAAAAGAAAAGCCTCTGATTACTTGCAAAATTTATCATGTTTTTACAATATAGTGAAATGAAAATGGAGGAAATAATAATGGAGCGTTTCCTACGATCAATTTATCAACATCATGCCAGTGATTCGAATGTATTAGGCATAGTAACAGTAGAAAAAACGAAACCAGACAGTGCGACTACGGATAATTTCGATGTAATTCTTCTTATTATTGTTCAGGAAGCTGAAAAAGTGTGGAATGTGAAACATTACGAATTTGCAAACAAGGCGTGTGCTCTTCATATAGTTGCGGAAGAAATGTTAATGGAGTGGATTGATACTAGCGGTTATCGAAATGCAGTGGAATGGATTATATATGGAAAAGTAGTCTTTGATCGAAATGAATTTATTCAGGAATTAAAAAATACGTTACAAGATTTTCCTGGTTCTAAGCGAGATTTACGTAAAATAATAGAGTTTGGAAAGCTAATAAAAAGCTACAACGAGGCGAAAGAGTTGTTAGTAGCTGGAGAGTATATGGATTCAAACAGCAAGATTTTATATTCGCTTCATTATTTGGCGAGATTGGCTGTTATTGAAAAAGGATATTATCCTGAAGTGACTGTTTGGAACCAAGTAAAACAAATAGATATCGAAGTTTATAAACTGTATGAAGAATTTATCGAGAATAAAGAAGAACAGAAAAAGAGAGTACAATTAATGCTATTAGCAATGGATTATGTTATTCATGGGAGAGCAGAGATGGCCGTGAAACATTTATTGGATATTATGAACTCTAAGGGCGGATCTTGGTATTACGGTGAACTACAAGCATTACCGAAACTACAAGCCTATTCTTTAGATTTGTCAGCAATAATGACTTATTTGGTTGAGAAAGGGATGGTTATGATTGATACAGAGCCAACAAAAGGAGAAGGCGTATATCATAGAAAATATACTGTAGGTAAATAGTGTAACGATTGTTGGTGACTTTCATATAGTATAGAGGCAATTATTTTATGGCTTATATGCGTGTTTGCTTCTGCCTTGTTTGCTGGCGATTCTTATTGCTAAACAAATAAAGAAGATATACTACTCAGGGCTCTGAAAAGTGTTGTGCTGTTGTCCAATGCTAAGAAACCATTTGTCAAAGAGTATGAAGAAGGTGTTTCTTTTGTTTTACAGAAAATAAGGAGGCATTGTTGGTATGGCATTTCTGGAGCAAGCTTATAGTAAAAGAAGTCTTTATGAAGGTAATGGAATGGAGAGTGTATGTTTAATAGTACGATTGGGAAGGAGACATAAGGAAAATAATCATAAACTTCGTTTAACGAATAGCAGATAGTTCCCTTCTACTTTTTAGAGTACGGAGTTGCAAGTTAAAGCAAGGCTCTATTCCTAACTTCTACGTTGAATGATATGTATAGAGGCTTTTTATATGAAATGTATCATTTAGAAAAAAACATTATAAATTAGGATTGACTTTAGAATGAAGCAATGGTAGAGTAATAAGCGTCGCAAAAATTCCAGTGAATTTAACGACAAACATTTTTTTAAAAAAGTCATTGACTTAATTATAAGTGATATGTTATATTAAGAAAGTCGCCAATTTGAAGCGATAAAACATCTTATAAAAAGTTGTTGACAAAGTAGTTTCATATATGGTATGATAAAGAAGTTGTGTCGCAAAAAAAGACACTAACAAATTTGCTCTTTGAAAACTGAACAAAACAACCAGTATGTCAAGAAAAGCAATCTCTGTTT
>NZ_QWLJ01000005.1 GCF_009917385.1 Roseburia sp. 1XD42-34
CACCTCGTATCATACCAAGGGGGCATTTTTTATTCAATCCTCATTTTGCTTTATTACAGGAATGCTTTCTTATCTTTTTAAAAAAAGCTGACCCCAATGGTCAGCTTTTTTTATTGCTTATTTTTTATTAAAGTTGATAAAACGGAACAAATCACCATAAATCAAATCATCAGAATATCCTAGTTCTTTTTCTACTTGCTCCCGAATGGAATCGCAAGCATTAGGAGCCGGGTTACTTTCAGATTGCTCATCCGTTTCTTCTATTATCGGTTCTCCTGTCTCTCGATTGTAGCACGTATCACTTGTGTATATATATTCATTGCTTATAAAGCTGCCATCACGTAAAGCAATAAAATCTTTACGCTGATCGCTAAATAAATCATTCCCGAATTGAATATCCTGCTTATTCTTAATGCCTAACAAGTTTAGCAGTGTCGGTTTCATATCGATTTGACCAGCTACCTCGGATTTCACCTCGCCATTTCCATAACCAGGTATATGAATAAATAATGGGACACGTTGTAATTGGACATAATCATATGGCGTAATTTCCTCTTTCCCTAAATATTGACTCATTGCGCGATTATGGTTTGCACTAATCCCATTATGATCACCCATAATAACAATTATGGAATCGTCATAAAGTCCAGCTTGCTTTAACTCCTCAAAAAACAATTCAATCGACTCGTCCATATACCTTACTGTTGGAAAGTAGTTATTCAACGTATTGGAATTGGAATCATACGGCTCAATTGAACGATCCTCTTCTTCTAGATCAAACGGAAAATGATTGGTTAAGGTAATTAATTTAGAATAAAACGGTTGTTCCATCTTCTTTAAAATATCGGTTGATTGTTCAAAGAAAGACTTATCCTTCAATCCCCAGCCAATCGAATTCGCTTCTGTAACTTCATATGACTCTTCACCATAGTAGCGATCGAATCCTAAACTCTTATACATCTGATCTCGATTCCAAAAACTTTTGTTGTTGGCATGTAATACACTCGTATAATATCCATTTTTACCTAAAATTTCTGGCATGGCATGATATTCATTCTGTCCATGGGTAAAGAATACAGCGCCTCGAGAAAGCGGATATAACGAGTTTTCAACGAGAAACTCTGAATCAGACGTTTTACCTTGTTCTGTCTGATGATAAAAATTTTCAAAGTAAAACGTATCTTTATCCTTCGTTAAGGAATTTAAAAACGGTGTAATTGGCGCTCCATTTACTTTATTATTAATCACAAAGCTTTGAATGGACTCCGCATTAATAAAAATCACATTTCTATTCTTTGCTACACCAAACAATTCAGACGCTTCACTTCTCTTCATATTCTCATCCATATAAGCTTGAATTTCCGGTAATTCAGTACCATCTGCAAATACGCGTTGTGTTTTCGCTTTTGCTTGTGTCGCAATATCATAAATATGGTAATTAAACAAACCAATATTCTTCACTAAATACTCACGATCAAATGCACGAGTAAACAATTGCGGACGTTCCATTTCCGCCAAAAAGAAATTTCCGGCTACCAATACAAGTGACATCGCTAGCGCAAAAACTTTCCCGCTTTTTGGATAGCGCGCCACCATTTGCTCGGGACGCCGCTTGCTGATAAGCCAAATAATAATCACATCTGCGAACAGTAAAATATCATACGGCTTAATTAGTGTTAAAATACTTGATCCCAAATCAGCAGCATTACTTGCTTGAAAAAGCTGTGGAATGGTTATAAAATCGGTAAAAGAACGATAGAATACGAGATTCGCATAAATAATCAATGAACCAATTAAAACCGCATATCGCAAAAACTTCATTTGCCTTTGTTGTTTTTTAAACCAGACGCTTATAGCAAAAACTAAAAATGCAGATACGAACGGATTAATAAATAAAATAATCTCTTGCATCATATTCTCTAAATCAATGGAGAACATAAATCGGTATACAAGGTACGTTTTTGTTCCAAACAAAAACGTTGCTAAAATAAACAAAGGTAATTTGTTAAATTGTAACTTCATACAACTTCCTCCTAGTTCTTTTCCCCTCTCTTCTTGGTTTAACAAGTAAAAGTTTTTTATTTATGTTGGTTGCTAATTCAAGCCAGTTATTCTCTCATGCGCTGAAATAGTCTGACATGATGTGAATTACAGAAAGATCGTTAGCAAAATTAGTAGAACAAAACATACTGCATGATATATGCATCTTACAACATGAAGGTTACAGTTCTAGATAAGTTTCTATACCCTTTCTTTTTACGAATTAAACCTTTTGTAAAGGCTTGTATACCTGTAAAAACCTGCTGCTTGTCACAAATAAGTTATTGCAATATCATTCAATACTTTTAAAACACTCTTGATAAAGACAAAATTAGCGGCTCACAAAACCAGACGCAAGTGATCAATAAAGTGAATCTTCCATCAGAATGGGTTTTTTTATCCCCTACTGATTGTCCGTAATGGTATGACCTAAAGACTGCTTACGAAATAGGGCATTTAGGTGCTGTTAGCTCCACTTAGACATAAGTGTAGGTTGATTCTCCAATTCTTGAAGTGAGATCCTTACAGCACTTTATATGCAGAGCAAATTTTACTGCTTCAAACAATGAATTTCAACTACTTCTTTAAATTTCTATAAACAGACATATATAATTAGACGTTTTAGTTATTAAAAAAGTTTCATAGATTGCTAAATTTCTTCACCAAATATTTTTTTCTCCAGCTTCTGCTTAACTAGAAAAGCTGCTCCAATAATCCCTGCATCATTTCCCAACTGAGCTAATTTCAATTCACAATTCTCACTTATCTTAGGGAGTGCATAGCGAACAAACGCTTCTTCAATAGCCGTCAGTAAAGGTTGTCCAGCTTTTGAAACCCCTCCACCAATTAATACTTTTGCTGGACTAAGTGTCACACACATATTTGCAATAGCCATGCCTAAAACGTCCATTGTATATGCAACAATTTCCTTTGCCTCTGGATCACCTTCTTCCGCTAATTGAAAAACATCTTTAGAAGTCAACGCTCCGTTTGTAGCTAAGATTTTTGCTAATCCGCTTTCAGGTGAAGACTGTGCTTTTTCTACCGCCTGTCGTGCAATACCAGTAGCAGAAGCTATGGTTTCCAAGCAACCTTTCCTACCACAATTACAATTAGAACCATTTACATCGACAATGACGTGACCGATCTCTCCTCCAATACCTGCTTCTCCACTAACAACTCTACCGTTTGCAATAATACCGCCGCCTACACCAGTACCAAGTGTAATCGCTATTAAATTAGCTACTTGATTGCCTGCTCCACGCCAGTTTTCTCCCAAAGCAGCTACATTTGCATCATTGTCAACAAACACTGGAAGCTTGGATCTTTCGCTGAGCAATTCGCCTAATGGATAACTTTTCCAACCAATATTTACCGCTTCATATACAAACCCTGTCTTATCTTCTATAAATCCAGGAGCACCAACCCCTATCCCAAGTATTTGGCTTTGTTTATATTGTAATTCATGCAGCTTTTGACTAACCGAATTCCAAATATCATCTACTATATGTTGACCCCCGCCCTCGGTATTTGTTGGGACTTCCCATTTGTAGATAATATCACCTATGTCACTAATCAGGCCTAATTTTGCAGTTGTTCCACCAATATCCATGCCAATAATAATTTGTTCCACAGCTATAGACTCCCCTTTTTCTGCTTTTGCATTGTTGTTATCTCTTTTTTTAGTAATAATTTTGCTTCCATGAATAGTTTGTTTTCTATAAAGCCAAGCTGATATAGTTCATTCATTTCTAACTCCATCATCTGCAAATCTCCTAATCGACTCCCAGTATAAATAAATGTACCATATTTCCTTAAAAATTGCTGTATTTCGTAAATCGATTTCATAAAATCACCAAATTTATTATACTAAATATACGAACGAAAGAAAATTACTATGAAAAAAATGAAACTTTTTTCAAAACTTGACCAAAACTGCTCTTATTCTCAAGTATTGCATTAATATTAATATATTTCGTTTATATAAAAAAACTCGACTTCAAGCGCCGAGTTTTTTCCAATTCGTTTGTAAATACGTTTGCCTTCAAGATGGCAAATCTACATCCGACTACCGATCTGGATCTTTTGGATGTAAAAAAGCGGGTCTGCGATTTTTCAGCGGAATTGGCGATCGTAGAAACACATCTCGGAAAGGACGGTACGAAAATGGGATAAATGGCCAAAAGTAGGCTACGTGGAAAGATTCCATTCTGACCAAATATAGTATCCAAATTGTTATCCCTGCAATATAGCCAACTCCCCCGAATAAAGCTACAGCCAAAAGCAAGAAAATACGTGCTAAACGATTTGCTAAGCTTAACTCATAACTCGGTGTCGCATATGTACCAATAGCAGCTACCGCTAAATACAACACAACCTCATGGGAAAACCAGCCTACCTGAACCGAAACTTCACCAATCATAATAGCTGCCACTAAACCAAGAGCGGTCGCTAATGAAGAAGGGGTGTGAATAGCTGCCATACGTAAAACGTCTATCCCCACTTCTGCCAATAAAAATTGAACAAGCAGCGGCACGACACCTGTTTCATCAGGTCCAATATACTGCAGATTCGCTGGCAAATAATCAGGATGCTTTGTAAATAAATAATATAAGGGAAGAATAAAAATGGAAGCTAAAACTGCAAAAAAACGTACAAACCGCAAATATGCTCCGACTAAAGGTTTTTGTCTATATTCCTCGGCATGCTGCAGGTGGTGGGCATATGTAGCAGGGGTTATCGTTACACTTGGTGAACCATCAATAATAATAATGACGTGTCCCTCATAAAGATGTGTTGCTGCTGTATCAGGGCGTTCTGTATATCTGACTGTTGGATAAGGGTTCCAGTGCCTTCCACTAATATATTCTTCAATCGTCTTTTCTGCCATGGGAAGTCCATCTGTATCAATCGCTTTGAGCTTTTTCTTTAAACTATCTACTCTGTGTTCATCAGCTATGTCTGCTAAATAGCAAATACAAATATCCGTTTTCGACCTTCTACCAATTTGCATATATTCCATGCGCAAGGAACGATCTCGAACCCTTCTCCTCGTCAATGCTGTATTAAAAATAATCGTTTCCACATATCCGTCCCTAGAACCGCGGACAACTCTCTCTAAATCTGGTTCCTGTGGAGTACGAGCAGGGTACGTTCTGGCATCAATAATGATGATTTTGTCTGCCCCTTCTACAACTAAGGCGGCAGGTCCACCAAGAATGAGATCACTCGCCTCATTTAAATCATCCGCTTCATCCACTTCGATATAAGGAATATATCTTTCCAATAATTTCTTTAGTGCATCCGGTTCCAAATCTTCGGCATCCAGTTCCGCGAATAGCTGCATGATATAAAGTAAAATATCATCCTTACCAAAACCATCAATGACAAATAAAGCCATTTTAATACCTGCATACTCCAAATCACGTTGAATAATATCAAAGCTTTGGTCGACCGCCAATCGCTCATGGATATAGTCGCGATTTTTTTCAAATGATGAAAATAGTGGTTGTCCTTCCTTTTGCATATGCTCACCTGTTCCATTTTAATTACTATGGATAGTGTTCAACAACAAGCAACGTTCTATACATTTCCTGCATAAAACCAGCATACCTCTCATGAACGCAACATAGAATGTATGAGACAAGCATGCTAAAAGGACGTGGATTGATGAAAAAATGGTCTATCATAATCATGATTGTTGCATTAGCTAGTTTTATTACCTTTGTCTATATAATTAGTTTACAGGCTAAACCTACGATTACTTATTTTCCAATCGATGAAGAGCTCTCTTTTACGGCTGCTGAAACAGATTTACAACTCCTTACTGAAAAAGGGAAAGATGACTATGAAATCATGTGGAAAGCATCTTCTACAACGGAAACTCCCGTGTATTTAAGGCAGGACATTTCCTTATTATTTGATAATGGAAGGCTCAGGGGAGCGGTGTCTAAGTGGATACAGGATACGGATGCGGTTCATTTAAAAAAAATGCTTACTTTAGAAGATAGTAGTTTATATGAGGCTATTTCATTCCATCATGGCGAAATTCATAAACAAGGTAACCAAATTAATAGTGTCCAGCAAATGTCAAGTGATCATCTTTACGTTATTGACTCACCTGCTGCAGCATTAGATTCATTCAAAACGCCGTCTACACGTTACGAAAAAGAGTGGAAAGCTTTACTCGACCGTGCATCTATGCAACAACTTACATACTGTTGGAACACTTTATTTGATTATTTCAAGATTGATGAAAAAGCGTATTATCATGTGCCAGTAACACATTTGGATAAATTTAATAATCAGGCTCTTCCCGGTTTAACACAGGCGCAAACTGATAAGGTTATTGGACAACTTTGGGAAGGTTTATATAAGAATTATCTATTACCCATCGTAAACGCTGAAAAAGAGGTTGACAGCTATATTCCAATCATTCTATTTGATAAACAAAACAAGCATTTGCTTGTGCTTTATGAAGTGAATGGGAAAAAGGAAAAGCTGATTCAAAATTATTCCTTTTCCCAATAAGTCCTTATTCGATAAATATTATATAACCTTGTTTGATTATAAAGATAAACAAAAAAGGTTATCCGTATATAAGGTGCTCCGCTTTAGGAGTTGGATAGTCATACTGCAAACAAGTATAAGTTGGAGCTAACAGCACCTAAATGTCCAATTTCGTAAGCAGTCTTTAGGTTATACCATTATGGTACGAACAATCAGTAGGGGATTAAAAGAAACCCCACTTTGATGGAAGATTCACTATATTTGGTGGTGAAAATTTTTATGCAGATATAAGTTGCTTTGTGTAAATGATGCGCCCTTTCCTGTTTGTTTATGGTTAAGAAGCAAGATGTTAGTTAACTTTTTCACCTGTGATCTGCTCATACATATCGACAAAATCATCATTATTAGGATCTAATTGATAAGCTTTTTCGATTAATTTTTCTGCTTCCTCCATATTTCCTTGCTGATAGTAAACTAAAGCAAGGTTATAATGCGCTTCGGGAAAATTTCGATCCATTTGTATACTTTGTTTTAAATCTTTGATGGCTAAATTCTGTTGATTTAATTTTATATATGCATAAGCACGGTTAAATAATATTGCCGCTTTCCATTCTTCGTCACCTTCACTATTACGTAATGCATCGTTTGCTTCCGTGATAACTTGTTCATAATTTTCTTCTTTTACTAATTCATCGATTTGCATCATATAATACATTGGTGAACTCATGTTATTAGCTACTCCATATTGTATGATTCCATAAGCAAGTGCTAAGTAGACAAGAACTGCACCAATTTGCTTTCTCCATTCTTTTTGTTTAGGTAAATGGACAATGCCAGAAGCAATAAAACCTGCAACTAAACCACCAAGATGAGCGCCGTTGTCGATTGCAGGGATCGAAAAGCCAAACACAATGTTAATACCAATTAACATAAGCACGTTGGTTCCTATCGTTTGAAAAAAAATCCGGCGATGATGAAGGCCAAAAAATAGTAAGGCTCCGAATAAACCAAATAAAGCCCCTGACGCACCTGCAGCAATATTTGCAGAGAAGGCAAAGCTTGCTATCCCGCCCCCAATTCCGGCAAGAAAATAAATGATTAAAAATCGAAGCGAACCGTAAATCCGCTCGACTAATGCACCCAAGTAGTAGACAGCAATCATATTCATCACTAAGTGTAACAAACCAATATGTAAAAACATGGAGCTGACGAGTCGCCACCATTCTCCGTTTTCGATGATGGCAGGGTTAAATTTAGCACCAAATTGTATCAGTGTTTGTATATTTTCGCTCCCACCATTTGTTTCCAACAAGAGAAATAAACTCACACATAAAAGTAATATAATATATGTAAGTCTAGGCTTTCCAAAAGAAAACATCCCTTCTGTATGTTTCTTATCATCCAAAACCCGCTGTCTTAAAAATTGTTTGTAAGTAGCTACTCGTTCTTCTTTTACTGTTTCTTCATTTAAGAAATCAACATCGAGATACGGAATTCCAATTTCTTTTTCCAATCTTTGCTTTTCTTCTTCATAATGAGAATGAGACAAATAATATAATTTCATCGTGATTGGTTGTTTTTCATTTAACTTCATCGGTTGCTTTAAGAACTCCCAAGAATCAACAGGAGCGTACTTTGATATATAAATATTATGTATTTGAATATGTTTTGCTCTTAAAAACTTCTTCATTGCTTTTACTTTTTGAAAAACAACTGCGATATCTTTTTTTAAATGGTTCTTCCAATCAAATCCTTGATTGATCAATCGTAAGACCTTCGAGTCCTTCCCAGCATTTTTTTCTAGCCAAATTTCATTTCCTTGTTCATTTACATAAAGAACATCATATTTATCGCGGGAAACAAATTGATAAGCCATCCTATACATTGCATACTGTTCATCTAAATACATTATCACATCTCCCCTAACGTTCTCTGTTTCTATTATTCTTTCCTATTTCCTTTTGTACAAGTTATTTTACCATTTATGTATAATCAAGACGAATTCATAGTCTCTATATGTATTATTTATTGAAGATAACGTTTACGGGACTTCTTCTGTTTCCAAATCATTCAGCCCCCACTAATAGCATCCATTTTCACAAAGCGAATATCCTATTAGGGGGGATTCCTCCCCCACTGATTATTGGTATCGCAAGGGTATGACCAAACGGTTCTTAAACGAATCAGAAATTTATGCAACTTTATTTGCCACTTAGCCTTTTTAGATCGCAATTCTTAAAGTAAGCGTTTTACGGAATTTTATATTCTTATAAAAAATCGTAATCCGAATATTCTCAATTGGATTTGCCTTGAAACATCCATGGAATAAATTTACGGCGGATGGAAGGAGAACTCATAGATAACTGTACAGCAAATTTTCTTAAAATGCCAATTGCCAATATTGTATTTAATATCCGATAACGCCATCTAAATACTAAAGCAACCACAGCCATAGCACCAGCAAATAATACGATCATACGCATAGGAACACCTCTTTATCATTGATGTTCTTAGTTATGAACACAGCTGGTATATTTTATGCAGACAAAACCAATCTACCATCTACTTTTTTCTAAAGCACTAAACCTGCTTCTGTAATTAAATGCTGTACGGGTATATCAAATACGTTCTTTGGTATAGATCCAATTAATTGACTGCTATGTAAAATGGATATAGTAAAATTCGGAAAACCTACTAAAAATCGATCATAATACCCGCCTCCGAAACCAATGCGGTAGCCTTTCTGATCAAATACAATACCTGGTACCACTAATAAATCAATGTTAGCAGGAAGTATACATACGGTTTTACTTGGGTCTGGCTCTAACAGATGATAATAAACAACTTCTAATTGATCATATGTATGAAATGCGTAAAAATCCATTGTTTTTGTTGCAGGCACGCACTTTGGTGCACAAACGGTTTTACCTTGTTCCCAAGCTTGTTTAATTAGCTCATTTGTATCCCATTCAAAACCTTTCGAAATCGTAATCCCAATTGTATCTGCATTGTTCCAAAGGGATGAAGTAACCAATTGATGATGTAACTGCTGTTCAACTTTTTCACGTTGCACCGCATCCATTTGATTTAAGATAGCTATGGTGGACTTTCGAAGTTGTTCTTTTGTCATTAGAGATCTCCTCCCTTTTTAAAATTGAAAAGATTTGTGCGGAAATATTAATAGAATATTTAGCATGTGATTTGAATTTCCGTTTTTATGTATTGAAAATAATAATAAAACCCTTATCTCAAAGATAAAGGTTCTATTATAATCGTTATTTTGTTTCACGATGTAAAGTATGTTTTTTAAGACGTGGACTGTATTTCATAAGCTCAAGACGCTCAGGATTAGTACGTTTATTTTTAGTTGTAATATAATTACGATCTCCCGTTTCTGTACAAGCTAAAGTAATGTTAACGCGCATCATTTTTCCCTCCAAACTTTACCAAATTGTTGCTTCATTAGCGATAATTTCATTTCAGACTTATTTATAATACCAAATGTTAGACAAACAAGCAAGAATTTAAATGAGATAAACTTTATCGTTAGGGATATTTCGAAAGTAAACCTGTTTAAAATGGGAATCCAATGTACATACATGGCTCCTTCCATAGAAACGTATATATGTTTTTTGTATTGTTTAGAAGCATATTTCTGCTTCTTTCTGCAAAATATAATAAATTTGTAATGGCATTTCGACATCATTTTATGTTATAACTAGTATTGAATAGAAGGAGGGAAGCAGATGATATATGCAATTATTTCCATTATTGCAGTCGGAATCGTTTTACTTGCTATATCCTTTTTCATGAATGATCGAATCGAGCAGGTTGAAAGTCAATTAGAACAATTTTCCATTACAACGATGCAAGATACATATCAAATGAAAAAGAAAATTAAGATTCTGGAAGAAGAACTATTAACTGATAACTTCACAGACAATCGTATAGAAAACAAATCGTAACAAGGGAGGAGGACAAAATGAAACAGCCTATACGCCTATTTGGTATTGGCCTCTTAACAGCTGGTATAATCATGTTAGGGGTTTATTTTTTCACGAATGGAAACATTCAAACCGCTGACAACCTCTCTGATGAAGAGCTGGTTACATTGGTGGAGGATAAAGGTTACCATGTACTGACAAATTCTGAGTATATTGCGGTATCTGTAGATGAAGATGAAGCAACCGCTGCAAAAAAGCAGCAACAGCCAGGTACAAAAGCTAACTCTGCAGAAAATAAATCCGATAACAACGAAGAAAAGCAAGAAAACCAGAATGCCAATAGAGAAGATAAAAACAAAGCTAAGCAAAATGATGATAAAAAGCAAGCAGCGGACAAAGAAGAAAATAAAGAAGATGAAAAGAAGACATTTACAGTAAATATTAAAGAAGGGATGCCTTCTTCAGAAATTAGTGACCAGCTCGAAGCAAATGATATCATTGATGATGCTGCAAAATTTAGTGCGTATTTAGAAGACAATGATTATAGTCAAAAAGTACAGCTGGGTAAATTTAAAGTGTCCAGTGACATGAGTTTACAAGAAATTGCTGAAGCAATTACAAAATAAAGCTGAGAAGCAGAACTAAACTGCTTCTCAGCTTTTTTATTTTCATACATTAGTAATGCGACAGCAGCAATTGAAGCGAATGTGCTAATTTAATAGAGTTAATTTAAATTATAATTTTCACCTTTAATCAAGTATAAAATACTTTCTCCGATATTTGTAATATGATCCCCAAAGCGCTCTAAATACCTTGAGCATAGAGAAATTTGCATAATATATTGAATCTTATCTGGATTCGTTGCTGTTTCTCCTAATAATTCACTTAGAATGAGTTTATTTTCCCTATCGACAGCATCGTCCATTTCGGCTAATTGAGCTGCAAGCTTGTCGTCTTCTTCCGTGAAAGCTGTGATAGCTGTGTGAAGCATATTTACCAACGTTTCTTGCATCGTGCTTAACCGATTCGGGATGAGCACTTCTTTATTTTCTCCCAACCGAATGGTAGATCGTGCAATATTTCTAGCATTATCAGCCATCCGTTCTAAGTCGGCCACAATCTTAATAGCCGTTATTAGACGTCGTAAATCCGTTGCTACTGGGTTTTGTTTTGCAATTAAAAGCACGACTTTATCATTTATTTCTATGTCTTTCTTATCAATTACTTTGTCGGCCTCGATTACTTGCTCAGCTAGGCCAATATCCTGATTATATAACGCTCGAACAGCGTTTGCCAAAGCTTTTTCTGTTAAATTAGCCAATTCAACAATTTCCTGATCTATTTCTTTCAGCTCTTGGTCAAACTGCCCCCTCGTCTGCATATCATTACCTCCTATTTATCAACGTGATACTATCATAGCAAAACACTATGTACCTATTATTGAGTAAACATTAATTTTTTGTAAATTTTACGTTAACACATATTTCAGTTAACGATTAGGGGATTTAGATGCTGTTACCTCCCGCTTGCTCCCATCTTCTTTCCTTAAAGTGGGAGTCTACAACGCATTTTTACGGGAAAAAGGAATCATACCACTACAATAGGGGTATGCCGACGTACGGTCGGCAAGCCCGTTTTCAGTCGGTCTTCCTCTTAGAGGTGAACCGATGATGCCTTTTCGTAGTGCGTTTCGTGAAGCCGCCTAGTTGCTGGGCGCTTAAGCCAGACGTGGCTATTCCGTTATATCGGTATCACAAAGCCAAAATTTTTATGTTTTCTTATCTTTTAAAAAAAGAAACGTACAGACATGGACTGTACGTTTCTTTTTCTATTCGTCTTCCGATGCTGTATCTGTATCATCTTTATCGCTATCTTTTTTCCCTTCAAAATAAGCATCCATTATTTTAAAACCAATTTCATAGTTAACCTTATACCCATTGCCAAGCCCTACATTCGGAACCATTACGGCAAAAGCGATTTCAGGGTCGTCATAAGGGGCATAGCCTACTAATGAAAGGTTTTCTGTTTCCGCAATTTGCTTCCCATCTTTATAGATCGCATTTTGTGCTGTCCCTGACTTTCCAGCAGGTTTATAATCCCTTGACGCTCCATAGCTAAATACGGTTCCTCTCTGCTCTTGGAAAGCTTGTCGGAACCCCTCTTGCACTCGATCAATATATGCTTGATCCATTTGAATCTGGTTTAATACTTTTGTCTTCTCACTCCGATACACGCTTCCTAATTGCTTGTCGGATCTGCTTGGTTCACGCATTTCCTTTAAAAAACGCGGGCGCACACGATAACCATCATTAGCAATCGTTGAAACATATTGCGCTAGCTGCATGGTCGTATACGTATCATATTGTCCAATCGCCTGGTCCATTAATAGTCCAGCTGCAGATTTAGTCGGACCTTCATAACCAACACTTTCAAATGGGAAATCGATTCCAGTTCCCACTCCTAACCCAAACTGCTGAAAATAATTTCTCATCTCCTGCCATGCTGCAGGATCAAACGCCGCCTTTCCATTTTGTGGAAACGGATAGCGATTCTCCCCACCCATTTTAAGAGCAATATAAAACATATACACGTTGGATGATCGTTTCAACGCTGTAATGTCATTTACGGATCCTAAAGCTTGATAAGAGCCTTTTTGTGGCGTTCCTTTGATTTTTATCGGTCGATCAAAAAACGTCTGGCCTGGTGAGATGACACCTGAATCCAGCCCAGCTAATACTGTCGCACCTTTAACAACAGATCCAGGACGATGTGCATCATAAAGTGTTTTTATCGTGGCATCTTTATACTTATTACCATCTTTCGTTTGTCCACTGACAGCGAGAATTTCACCTGTTTTAGGATTTATTGCTACTGCCAAAGCATCTTTTAGGTATCGATTATCATAAGGATGCTTCTGAATGGCTGTTTTTAACTCTTCTCGCACAATTTTGTCCACTTTTTCCTGAAAGTCCATATCCATCGTTAACACTAAATCTTTTCCGCGCTGCCCTTCTACGACTGTATTGCTATCCACTACATCTCCTGATTTTGTCGTTGTATATTGAATTTGTTCTTTTCGTCCACGGAGGACATCCTCATAATATTCCTCTAAACCGCTTTTACCAACGCGATCATTTCGACTGTAGCCTCTGGTTAAATAGTATTGCTCCTTATCAGCTAATATACCTTGCTCTTGTGATGTTATCGATCCAAGTAAGCTTCTCATTGTATCATCATAAGGGTACTCCCTGTTCCAGTCTGTCGTTGCATTGATTCCAGGAAGTTCAGCTAGATGTTCTGAAACCTTTGCATATTCTTGCGCCGTTACATTTTCGTTTTTAATAATTTGCGGTGTTAATGAATATGCTTTGTCTAATTCCGCTTTAATCGCAATAACTTTGAGCTCCTGTTCTGAGAACCCAGATATTTCTTCTTCCGAGATTCTATCTAAAATGGTATTGTATTGCTCTGAAGTGTCTAACTTTGCAGCTTCTTCCTTTTTTAAACGCTTATCTGCTTTTTTCTTGTTTTTTAAGTACCAATATTCTTTCTTGTTCCGCTCCGTTACCTTACCGTTTTCCATAGAGATATACTTTGCCAATTTTTCCGCTAGTTCCAAACGATCTTCTGCTTGCGTTCCCTTTGGCGGGGTGTAGGTAATAGAATAGAGCGGTTTATTATCGACAATGACTTGATGATTACTATCATATATTTTCCCTCTAGGTACGGGAACTTTTGTTGTATCTTTTACAGTACGGTCAATTTCTTTCTGAAATTCTTCGCCATTTAAAATTTGTACAACGCCCAACTGTAATATGAGCCCCGCAAACATTAAAAAAACAATAAAAAACAATAGGTTTATTCGAAAGGGAAGCTGCGCCTTTTTCTTCTTTTTCTTCATTGTTTCTCCCCCATATGATGTCTCTCTTCTATCAAGCAATTTATATTATATCATTTTTATGTCATGCATTTCATCTATTTTTAAATTCTTAGGCAGCTACTTCAATTACAACTGTTTATAAGACGCTATTCTACCGATTTTTTTCGTCTGTTAGCTGTTCTTTAAGCAACACTTTGTTTTCCATCTTACTTTCCAAGTATATATGTTTTACAAACAAATAAATAAAGATATGACCTGTGCCAAACATAGCCAATAAATACGGGATGATTAACTCAGCATCCATAAGGGAAACGGAAAGCAGAAAAACGGAAATGGAAATGACTCTTCCTATATTTACAAACAGCTCACGCACGACAATATATTCCACGCGATATTCCTTTGCTTTCCAAGCTTTTCCTATAACGTCATAGGTTAAAGAAACATATGGGATCATTATGATTGGATAAGCGCTTCCGATAAACACAGCGTAAATTAACAACTGTACATAGCTAATATCAAAAATAATTAGCGCTATGGAAAAATATAATATTAGGCTGCCAAATAATATTGATTTTTTTCGCATCGAAGGCTTGATTAATTTGGTCCCAATAAAATAAAAGACGAGCGAGAATCCTGAAAATACTAAATTAAACATTCCTAAAGAAAACTCACTCTGGGTAATTAAAAACACCCAAATTGCAATAATAAATGCAAATATGCCCTCGCGCAGCCCTTGGAAAATATGAGCATTTTGAATTCTTTTCCAATTTTTATTATGGTAGCGTTCTGCTAACACCCTGCGAAAATAAAAATTCCCCTCAGCTTTTCTTTGTTTTAGAAAAAAACTAATCATCACGGCGCAAATAAACAGAAGAAAAGAAACGGAAAATATAACAGTGTAACCAATATTTGCTTCCATTTTTGCAATGATGAAGCCTGCTAATAACGGTCCTATCATTCCACTGAATGATTGCAGCACACCTAAAAATCCATTAAAAAAATCCCGTGTATCTGGTTCGGTTATTTCAAAAGTTAATACGTTAAAAGCTAGCCAGTAAAAACCATAACCGATGCCTAATAGTCCTCCTAACATAAAATTAAAGTAAGCCGCCTTTTCTCCTATTAAAAGAACATTTAAAAAGAAAAGTGAGAGAAAAATTACTCCTAGCCTCAATACAATGACGCGGTCTACCTTCTTAGCTAATTTACCAGCAATAATAAAAGTGATCGGCTGAAAAATGTAAATAGCTAGGTTGTAGACAGCAATTGTTATATAGTCCCCTGACTGTTTCCACAGATAAATATTTACAAATGTATTGGATAAAAACAGACCTAATGAATACAAACCGCCGATTAGAAGTAAAAAGATAAAGTCCTTATTTATATTATTGTTGTCAAAATGAAAGAAGTGGCTTTTCTGCATATCTGATTCCCCTTTTTTATGTCAGTCCTAGTTTGGGCAATTGAGAAACAGATATACAAACGAAAATATGAAGGAATGTTATGTATAATTGCTAAATCATTTTTATCCAATCAGCGCAGTTTACACGTCGTATATCAAACTTGAAGTACTGTATATACGAAGAATTAAGCTGGAACCCTCAAAGCAGTTCATATTTATGTAACCAAATAAAAAGCATGTGACTCATCACATGCTTTTTATTGTTGTATCTATATTATTTTGCTTCATTATAGTTTTTAGCTACTTCGTTCCAGTTAACAACATTCCAGATCGCTGAAAGATATTCTGGACGTCTGTTTTGATATTTTAGATAATATGCATGCTCCCAAACATCTACTCCGAAAATAGGCGTTTTACCTTCCATTAATGGAGAGTCTTGGTTTGGCGTGCTCATAATTTCCAGATTTCCATTATGCACAACTAACCAAGCCCATCCTGAACCGAAGCGTCCAGCTGCAGCACTTTCGAATTGCTCTTTGAACTTATCGAAGCTTCCAAAAGCATCCTTGATTTTAGTAGCGAGTTCTCCTGTCGGTTCTCCACCACCATTTGGGGAAAGAACTTTCCAGAAAAGACTGTGGTTAGCATGTCCACCACCATTGTTTCTTACTGCAGTACGGATATTTTCTGGCACAGCATCTAAATTGCTCATTAAATCTTTCAAAGATTTATTTTGAAGCTCTGCATGTCCTTCTAAAGCACCATTTAATTTAGTGACATACGTATTATGGTGCTTCGTATGGTGAATGTTCATTGTCTCCTTGTCAATCGTAGGCTCTAATGCATCATAAGCATATGGTAGCTCAGGTAATTCAAATTTAGCCATTATTCCTTCCTCCTCATATCCATTTTGTAAAAAAGGATCGAATGTTCACCCTTTTATTGAAAGGGTACCAAAGCTTATTAGATGTTGCAAATCATATGCATTTATTTACCAAGTTAAACGAACAACTCTATCTCAACCACTTAAATGGAGTATTAAAAAGGCGATTGCTTGAAAAGGGTGGAAAAAATCATATGCTAGAGGAAATTAATGATTGTAGGGGTATACAGTAGTTCATTTTTATCCAATACAAATACAAAAAAACAAGCATATGCTTGTTATAATCATGGTGGCTCGGGACGGAATCGAACCGCCGACACAGGGATTTTCAGTCCCTTGCTCTACCGACTGAGCTACCGAGCCTGCATATAAAGTTGTATTTCGAAAAAATGTTATGTATGGAGGAGGTAGAGGGATTCGAACCCCCGCGGGCTGTTACACCCCTGTCGGTTTTCAAGACCGATCCCTTCAACCAGACTTGGGTATACCTCCGAGTACATAATGGTGGACCCTGCAGGACTCGAACCTGCGACCGATCGGTTATGAGCCGATAGCTCTAACCAACTGAGCTAAGGGTCCAATTCGTTTATTAATGGGGCGACCGGTGGGGATCGAACCCACGTGTGCCGGAGCCACAATCCGGTGCGTTAACCACTTCGCCACGACCGCCGTACGAATTATATAATAATGGCGGTGGAGGGGATCGAACCCACGACCTCACGGGTATGAACCGTACGCTCTCGCCAGCTGAGCTACACCGCCGATTTGGCTCCACAGGTAGGATTCGAACCTACGACCGATCGGTTAACAGCCGATTGCTCTACCACTGAGCTACTGTGGAACAGTTTAGAATGCCACTTCATATTATAGCGACAAGATATAATTTACCACGTTCGACAACTTCTGTCAATTGTTTAATAAAGAAAAATTTGATTTTGTTCAGTTATGTATATCATATATCGCCATCTCTTAAAAACGACAATATTAACTATAGCATTATTCGATTGGGAATGCAATACAAAAAGACAAAATTAAAATTTTCTATTTTTTATTAAAGTAACCAAATCCTCCTCTGCCTCATCCCAATTAGAGACAAGGCAGAAAAAGTAAGGGTTAATCTCCTAATACATCCTCAGCAATATTCACAGCATGATCCCCGATCCGTTCTAAATTACTAATAATATCAACAAACACAATCCCCCCAGAACCACTGCAAACTCCTTCATTCATACGGATAATATGTCGTTTACGGAAGTTCCGCTCCATCTTATCGATTTGGTCTTCTTTTTGAATAACAGCAAGTGCTTCCTCTCGATTCATATCTTCTAGAGCTTCTACTGCTTGTTGGACAGTGGAAATGGTTAATTCAAACATTTCATTCAAATCTTCTTTTGCCTTATCTGTTAAATGCACTTTATTGGAAATTTTATAGTCGATAAGCTCAACAATATTTTCAAAATGATCCCCTATGCGTTCAATATCACGAACAGAGTCCAATAATGTAGAATGCTTTGCGCTTTCTAATTCAGAAAGTGATTCCGTTGACAAACTTATTAAATAATTCGTAATTTTCCGATCTAAATTATTTAAAGCTCCTTCAATTTGCATCGCCATTTCAGAATGCTTCATTAAATGTGTATTTAAATACTTATTTGTTTCTTCTAAACCTTTATAGGCATACTCCCCCATGCGAACAAGTTCCGATTTTGCTTGGTCTAACGCCAATGTCGGAGATTGCTGTATAAAGATAGGATCCAAATGTTTTGGCTTGTATTCAATAATCGAATCTTCACCAGGAATCATTTTTGTTACCAACCAAGCCAATGCCCCAATAAATGGAAATTGGATAATTGTATTGGTAATATTAAAGCTTCCATGAGCAAACGCTAACGTCATTTCTGGACTAAGCGAAAACTGGTCCTGTAAGAAAGCGACAAATATCGTAAATAAATCAAGAATAATGATAAAAATGGTAGCTCCCACAAGGTTAAAAATAACATGTGTAAATGCAGCACGTTTTGCCGCTACAGTTGCCCCAAGAGAAGCTAATACGGCTGTAATGGTTGTACCAATGTTATCTCCAAATAGAACAGGAATAGCTGCTTTTAACTCCATTGCACCTTCAGCAAATAGACCCTGTAAAATACCGATCGTTGCACTAGAACTTTGCACAATTAATGTAAAAACCGTACCGATGACAACTCCAAGAATTGGGGTGTCACTCATGCTAACCGTTAATTCTTGGAATGCTTCCAAACTTCGTAATGGCTTCATTCCGTTACTCATTAGCTCTAAACCAAAGAATAATGCACCAAATCCAAATACAGCTTGTCCAATCGCATTTGCTTTTTTATTTTTAAAGAAAAACAACAGAAAACAACCGACTGCGATAATCGGTAATGCATATGCTCCAATATCAATTCCAATAATAAAAGCTGTAATAGTTGTACCTATATTCGCTCCCATAATGACACCAATTGCCTGTCTTAATGTCATAAAACCAGCATTGACAAGTCCTACAGTTAAAACCGTTGTACCCGAACTACTTTGAATTAAAATGGTAACAATGACTCCAGCGAGTACACCCATAAACGGATTGCTTGTAAATCTATCTAAAATATCTCGTAAACGATCGCCGGCTGACTTTTGAAGGCCTTCTCCCATATATTTAATACCAAGAAGGAAAATACCTAGTCCACCGATGAATTCAAAAATCAGTTTCTGAATATCAATTTCCAAAATTCATACCTACCCTTCATCATGTTGAATCTTGTCGCACCATACCAATATTAAATATATATAAACTTTTTGTAAAGTAGTTATAAATATTTTTAACACTAAATTTACAATTGGGCTTTTTATTCTTTTTATTTACGTTAGAATATGACCATACTCCAAAAAACTTCGCTTATGAAAAACAATAAAAAAGAATCAGGTGTCTTATTTAACACACCATCCATTTTCCAAGTCTAGCTGGTTATAAATTTCAAGTATATGACTAATGAGGGTTACACTTTAACAGGAAGTCTGACTTTAAATACAAAAGAAAGGCTGTCATCAACACCATTATAATATTTTGCGTTGTTAAGCAAGCTGCTATACCTCTTGTTTCCATTACGACTAAACATAACCTCTATTTAAAAAGCAACTATTGCATCGTTATTCGTTATTAAAGCAAACGGATTTTAAACGCAAAAAAAGAGCACCCACTGGTGTTCTTTTTTATAAGATAAGAAAATATAAAATGAGGTACTTGGGGATAACGAGATAACCGACTAGCCATGTCCAGCGCATGATCCCAGCAACGATGCGACTTTAGAAATGCACCCTATGTTAAGGTATCATCGGTTCTTCGCCTCACCCTGATTTGTTTATCTCCGTTGATTCGTTCCATTCGCTACGTTGCTGAACGGGTGTTTGTGCCTTATTCCGTGTTACTCCATTTTTTCTACTAAGATTCGAGTGCCATCTACTTGAACGACTCTAACCTTTGTGTCTTTTTCAATCCATTGCCCGTTTGATATGGCACTGTAATCTTTTCGATGAATCCGAATAGTACCAACTGGTCTTAGGTCCGTTAATGTAATCCCTTCTTCACCAATCAGCTTCTCATAGGTTTCATTCATGGAATTATAACCAGCCTCCTTCGTTAGCTGATCTTTTAGTGTGATTTTATTCCACATTTCTCTGCGCTTAAATACTTTTAAAAATAATAGCGAAGCTCCACCCCCTAAGAGTACCCCTAACACAGCATATAATCCAGATGTTAAACTTGGAGCAGGAAGTGCCACAGCAGTTAGCATACTTGCTAAACCGATCGTCGCCAGCGTTCCATCATTTATTAATTTGCCATCAATGATAATAAGTAATAATCCAACAAAATAAATAATAAGCATAATAATAATCGAGCTTGTTTCAACATATGCTCCAAAATATACGGTAATAAACCCGATTCCTAATAATCCAAAAACACCCCGCATATTAACTAGAATTTCACCGATGAGGAATAAAGTAGCGAATCCAGTAATTAATATCCCTATCCATTCCATCTCAAAAACAGTCAAAATGGTGACCCCCTCTCCATACTACTTATATTTTATACGTTTTTGGGTAACGAATGGTTTCATAACAAGGAGTTAATTTTATGGATTTTATCAAAAAAATGATTTCCTTAATCGCTTGTTTTATGGCTATTTATATTATTTATCAGGATATCACGCAAGAAAATATCCATTCCCAAAAAGAAGGTGAGGCTGTTCGTGATGCCCCCTCTTCTACTATTTATCATGTTATCCCTATCAAAGTACAGGCAGATGACACCGTTCTTTCTATTGTTGAGCGGATAAACCCTCAATTACATCAAGATTTAGATGTAAGTCAGATTTTAAGCGATTTCCAATTGAGTAACCCTAACTCAGATCCTTTTTCCCTATCACCGGGTGAAATATACTATTTTCCTAAATATTATTAGACAAACAAATGTAGATAAGTCCATTTATTCCTTTAATTCGCCAACGTGTGTCAAAACTATACATTTTACCTTTTATTATTCTTAAGGGAGGATATTTTACAACATTCTCATCATTGAACAAAAAAACAGGAAGGAGCAAGCGCCCTTCCTTTAAACAAATGGTAAAATAAACAATGTGATTAGAATAGAGACTGCTCCTGCTGCTATTGCAATATTCCCTAATGCATCTGCACCTCTACTCCTAGACATAAATCCAAGAACAATACCTGCAGTACCAAAAACGATTGGCCAGATAAAAAACGAAATAATGGATAACGCAATACCAACCCATCCAAAGGTTGTACTTCCATCTATATCTTCATTTACTTCTGAGCCTACATCATCTGCAGTTATTTCAGTAGCAAATTCTTCATCCCTTGAGCTGTCTGGTTCAACACCAACGAAATCTTGG
Source organism: Roseburia sp. 1XD42-34 (assembly GCF_009917385.1). GTDB lineage: Bacteria > Bacillota > Bacilli > Bacillales > Amphibacillaceae > Virgibacillus. Next base: position 21,581 of record NZ_QWLJ01000005.1, read on the forward strand.
TTTTTTCTTTCTTCACCATAATTCGGTGGTTCTTCAACATCCTTCATTCCTCTATTCGGATATTGATCCATTGTATGAGACCTCCTTTTTCATTTGAGGTACACACTTAGCTTATGTTTTTTTATCAATTTTACAGATGTTATTAATTGGAAAAGGCTTGTATATACTGAAAATTAACAAGGACAAGTTGAGTTTACTCCCCGTAAAACATATAGTAAGGTAGAACGTTTTAAAGGGAGTTAAAGGGATGGCAAATTTCATTAAAGATATCATTCAAAAGAAATTAAAACAGTTGTCCGTTCAGGAAATAATTTACTATGGAAAACAATATGGATTTTCTTTAACGGCTCAAGAGGCAGAACAGATAACCAATTACTTAAAACAGCATAATGTAGATCCATTTCATGCAGAAGGAAGGAAAAAAATGCTGCAAGAACTAGCGCACATCACAGATCCAGCAACAGCAAAAAAGGCACAAAAATTATTTAATGACCTTATTCATTCTTATGGACTGGGCCATTTATTTCGTTAACGATGTAGGCATAGCAGAAATTTAATTAGTGGTTTTGCTTATTCCTTCACGAATAGTAAATACCACAAGCATATGACCCAAAGGACCCTTGAAAGGGCGTTGAACATTTGTCTTGCAGTGTATCCACTACTTACACTTAGGAATATCACATCCTAATAATACCCGTTCCATGCAGATAAAGTGATTCTTCCATGAGGTTTCATTCATCTCAGACTTGGTGTAGACAGATTATTCTAATCCTGAATTAGGGTCATGCATACACGTGATAAAAAAGTAGAACAAAGGCGCAAGCGCCCGTTTAACAACGTAGCAACTGGAACGAATAAACGGAAATAAAGGAATCATGCCACTAAAACACGGGTAAGCCGACGTCTGGGCGGCAAGCCCGTTTTTAGTCGGCCTTCCTCTTAGGGACGAACAGATGATGGCTTATCTTAGGGCGCATTTAACCCGTGTCGTTGCTGGGCTCATACGCTGGACGTGGCTATTCGATTATTTCGTTATCCACAAGCACTAATTTCCATGAAAAACCCCTTTATCTCATAACTTTTCGTGAATAAAGGGGTTTTCGTTCACAATTTTTATTGCGCCATAATTTTTTCTATTAGTTCGTTATCGAATTTCCCAGTTTTGATCATTTCGATTTCATATCGGTATGGAGGCTTTTTATTTTTCTTGTCTTCTCCTACATAAGGTGTCTCCAAAATTTTCGGTAACTCCGTTAATTGCGGATGGTTAATGACATATAATAAAGCATCGAAACCGATATGACCAAAGCCGATATTCTCATGTCGGTCCTTATGTGCTCCTATCTCATTTTTACTATCGTTGACATGAATTACTTTTATTCGGTCTACGCCGATAATTTTGTCAAATTCATTTAGGACCCCATCAAAATCATTCACAATATCATATCCGGCATCATGTACATGACATGTATCGAAGCAAACAGATAGTTTTTCATTATGGGTTACCCCATCTATAATTTTAGCTAATTCGTCAAAATTTCTACCTATTTCAGAACCCTTTCCAGCCATCGTTTCTAGGGCAATTTCAACATCCTTATTCTTTTCTAAAACTTCATTTAACCCTGTCACAATTTGTTTGATCCCTGTATCAACTCCTGCACCGACATGAGCACCTGGATGTAGAACAATTTGCCTTGCTCCAATAGCGTCCGTTCGTTCGATTTCACTTCTTAAAAAATCGACTCCTAATTGAAATGTTTGTGGTTTCGTAGAGTTCCCAATATTAATAATGTACGGCGCATGGACAACAATTTCCTCAATACCATGCTCTTTCATATGCGCTTTACCTGCTTCAAGGTTCAACTCTTCAATGGGCTTCCGGCGCGTATTTTGCGGCGCGCCTGTATAAATCATAAACGTATTCGCACCGTAAGATACCGCTTCTTCCGAGGAACCTTGTAACATTTTTTTACCGCTCATCGATACATGTGACCCGATTTTCAACATTACGTTCACCTCTCCTAAATACGTACTACCTCTTTTTATATTTGCTTTTGGATAATCGCTTTTTAATCGCTTCTTTTTCCTGTTGCAATTTTTTCTTATATCCTGGTTTTACTTTTTTGGCTTTTTTTACTCGTTTCCATGCTTCCTTATCCATATCAGTCCCCTGTTTTGAGCGGAGCGAACGTTGATTCCACGGTTTTGCCGTATGCCATTCTCCATCACGAACATCCACATACGTAAAAACTAAACCTTTTTCTTCCAACTTTTTAATGAGTGGTAAGTCCTCCGACTGATAAATGCTAATCGCCGTGCCTTCCATACCTGCTCGTGCTGTTCTGCCAACACGGTGGATATAAAAGTCTTCTTCTTTAGGCAACTGCGCATTAATCACGTGGCTAACGCCTTTAATATCGATGCCACGCGCTGCCAAGTCTGTTGCCACGATATATTGATAGCGTAAATTTTGAATCTCTTTCAATACACGCTTTCGCTCTCGAGGAGATAACCCACCATGAATCAGACCTACCTCTATTCCCTTCCCCTGAAGAGAAGCAGCTAATTCATTTGCTTTCTCTTTTCCATTTGTAAAGATGATAGCCAAATAAGGCTGGATCACCTTCGAAATCTCAGCGATGATCGTTGCTTCTTCTCTTTGCTTCAAGTGAATAAGGCGGTGCTCCATCGTTTCGGGAGAAATTTCATCAGCAATTTTTATGTGTACCGGATGTTGCAAATATTTTTTAAAAAAGTGCTGTAAAGCTTGCGGGATGGTAGCTGAAAACACTAATATCTGCACATTAGGATGACACCGAACTAATAGTTGATCCACTTCTTGGATAAATCCTAAATCAAGCATTAAATCTGCTTCATCTATGACGAAGGTATTGGCTGTATAAATAGATATTGCATTTTCCTTCACCATATCCAAAATTCTACCTGGTGTTCCGACAATGATTTTAGGAGGCTGCTTCAGCTTTTCCATCATTTTTTGTTTATCGGTACCACCAACCAACAGCTTTGCAGTCCACTTCCCTTCTTTATCAGCATAGCGAACGATCTTTTTAACTTCATCATATAACTGTGTAGCTAGTTCCCTCGTTGGTGCTGTTATAACTGCTTGAACTTGATTTTTATCCTCATCGATCCCATTAAGCAATGGCAATAAAAAAGCATGACTTTTCCCTGAGCCTGTCTTCGATTGTCCAATTACGCTCTTTCCATCTAAAACAGCTGGAATAACTTGCTTTTGGATTGATGTTGGTTCTTGAAATTCTAACTGTTTAATTACTTGCTCCATAACAGGAACAAAAGTAAATTCTTGAAATGTATGATTCATGCATGTACCCCTTCCCATTTCAGAGTATTCATTTACACATATTGAAATGGATCTGTATTCGTTGTTGAAACAATTACTTCTACATTTGTATCGTTAAAGCAAGATACTAAATATTCCTGCACTGAAGTTTTCATCACTTTTTCAGCGTAGTGCCCAGCATCTATCACTGCCAAGCCCATTTCTTGTGCGTCTTGGGCAAGATGGAACGTCATGTCCCCTGTTATAAACACATCGGCCCCTTGTCTATTAGCTTGATAAATATACTTTTCTCCGCTTCCTCCAAGCACCGCAACCGTTTTAACCTGCTTGTCCAACCTTCCAATAACACGTAGATGATCGAGCTTTAAAGAAGCTTTAACGTGCTCACAAAACGCCTTTAAATCGACAGTTTTTGCTAATTCGCCTATTCTTCCAAGACCATATACGTTTCCTTCATTTTTTAACGGAAACAAATCATACGCTGGCTCTTCATACGGGTGCGATTGCCGAATTGCCCTTAGTGCAGAAGGTAATTTACTTTGCTCAATAATTGACTCTAGTTTTACTTCTTCTACTCGTTCAAGCTGATCTACAGATCCAATGAAGGGGTCGGTTCCTTTTAGCGGCTTAAAGGTTCCTAGTCCATTTGTTTGAAATGTACAATGGCTGTAATTTCCGATATGCCCAGCTCCCGCTTCACTCATCGCATTTCTTACTTCTTCTACATGTGTTTTTGGAACATAAACAACTAGCTTAATCAACGGTTCGCTTTCCTTCTCAACGAGAACATGAGTATTTGTTATACCTATAGCATCACATAATGCATCGTTTACCCCATTTCTCGTTATATCTAAATTAGTATGTGCAGCATATACCGTTATATCATTCGATAACAGTTTTTGTATAATACGGCCAGTAGGTGAATTTGTATTAATTTGCTGGACAGGTTTAAATAATAATGGATGATGAGCGATAATAACATCCACATTTTCAGCAATTGCCTCATCTACAACAGACTCCAGCACATCTAGAGTAACCATTATTTTTTTTACGGGCTTGTTGTGACTCCCAACTTGCAAGCCGACTGGATCCCAGTTATAAGCCAATTGTCTTGGCGCTAGTTGTTCCATATATTGAAAAACATCACCAGTAATGCATTCACTTTTCATCTTTGGTTACCTCCTTCATCCATTTCCATTCTTGCATAAATTGTTCCTGTTTCGTTTGATCTACTTTGGTGGCTTGATTCATTTGTTCTAACACACGCTCCAGCTTATTTGCTTCCTGTGCCCACTTTTTGTAGAACGCTGGTGGCTTTTTACGCAATAATATAGGACCAAATAATAAGGCTTTCTCATCCATTATATGTTGTTTTTCAAAAATCCTTAAGCGCTTTGCGTTGATTATTTCATAGCAGTGTCCGTTCTCTTCTATTATATCTTCATCAGTAATGGTAAATCCATGAATACCTAACCATTTCCGAACGGCTCTTGCATCTACATTCGGCTGCGCAATAATTTGGTCTGTGGTTGGTAGCTTGTCTTGTCCTCTATCAAGAATATCTCGAATTAATGTACCACCCATACCAGCAATGACCACTTGCTGCACCTCATTTGTTTGTATTATTTCTAGCCCATTGCCAAGCCGAACTTCAACCTGCCCTTGAAGACTATACGCCTGAACTGTCTCCACTGCTCTTTGATATGGACCTTTATTTACTTCTCCTGCAATAGCAACTGCCATAGGATCTTTTTGACATACATAGCACGGTAAATATGCATGATCCGAGCCAATATCTGCAAATATTGCTCCTTTAGGCAGAAATGAAGCTACTTGCTCCAGTCGTTTCGAAATCTTAACGTTCACGTTCTATCCTCCAATCACGAATTATTACGTAAAAAGGTATGAATTAATAAAAGATTCAAGGCTTTTTAGTGAAGACTAGCATCCGAGCACAATAATTAAAACTCACCCGTGGCGTTCTTTCATTCCTACTGGGGATTAGTCCACAGGTGAGATTTAAAAACCCTAGAATACAAATAGGAAATTTAGATGCCATTATCCCAACTTAACTTCTATTTATCTACTTGGGATTCTGAAGCGAACCTTACGGCACCTTACATTCGGGATTAAGATGCGTAGTGGACGTTTATTGTTGAACGCCCCATGGCTTGTAAGCCTTTAATAAGGAAAGTGGCTAGCACTTAACATTTATCTATTTACAAAACCTTCTTCGCTTAAAGAACAAAGGCGTGGGGCGGCCGATTAGCAACGTAGCGACTGGAACGAAGCAACTAAAGTTTTAGGAATCATGCTCCTGCAACAGGAGTATGCCGACGCCTGAGCGACAAGCCCGTTTTTAGTCGGCCTTCCTCTTAACCACGAACCGATGATGACTTGTCGTAGGGCGCATTTCTAAAGTCGCCTAGTTGCTGGGCTCTGAAGCCGGACGTGGCTATTCCGTTATATCGGTATCCCAATGCCAAAATTTTCATGCTTTCTTATCGTACAAAAAGATAAAGAAAAGCTTTCTGTTACAGAGCAGAAAGCTTTTCCTTTGTATCCTTCCTTCGCAAATGCTTATTGCTTTTCTGCTAACCATTCTGCTAACACTTGCGCTTCTGCTTCGTTAGCCATTCCAGCAGGCATTTGCCCTTGTCCATTAATGATTATATTTTGGATTTCATCTTTCGATAATTTGCTACCTACCTGGGTTAAGTCTGGCCCCATGCCCCCAGATAAGTCACCACCATGACAACTTGCGCAATTCGTTTCGTAAATGGCTTCAGGATCATCAGCCGTTTCCCCTTCTTGGCTTTCTTCCGTCTTTTCCCCGCCGCCTTCTGCTGCTTGTTGGATGTCATCACGTTGACCTAACCCTACAACTGAAATTACAATTACTGCAAGTATCCCTAAAATTGCAATTAATGCATAAGGGATAACAGGGTTCCTTTTCATTCCACTTCCTCCTTATGTAATCCCCATTTGTTATTAGTTCTTGCTGTTCAAAAAAGGCGCGAACCGCTAGATTTTCGCCGTCCTTTTTTTGAAAGAGCACTGGTAACTCCAAAAGACTATATTCATTTTACTTGAAAAATACAATTCTTTAAAGTGTTTCGCTATGAAATTTTATAAAATGGTATAAATAAGTAAAAACAAAGCAGAAGTAAAACCAATAATCGTTAAAAAATAGATTTTATTAAACCATCCATATAATATCCAAAATAAAAAATGTCCTCCAATTAGCCAAAACACAATAACTCCACTAAAGAAATACGTGGTTACATGTACGGTAAATAATAACGCGACCAGTAACGCAATGACTAAAGGAAAATAAAGAAAATTTGCTTGCTTTTTTTTCGCTGACCAATACACCATTAAGGAGTAACCTAAAAAAAGAATTAAAAGTGCTAGTTGCAAAAATATCTGAAATTGCGTAAAATAGACAATAAGAACTGAAAACGGTATCATAAGCAACAAAAAAGTAACTTGTGCTGCGAAAATCAGCTTATCTTTACGGTTTGATGGGGCGTAGTTTCCCTTCGTATATAATGTTAACAAAAAGTCGCAATATTCAGTGGGTAATAATTTATGTTTTTTCCAAAACTCTATTTCACTGATTATAATTTGTTTTCGCTCTTCTATTTGTAATCACCCCGTTTCAGCTTGTGACATAGAAAAGTCACCAGGCAATGGCGACCATTGCCTAATGACAATTACTTTATTGATCCAAAAAATCTTTTAATCGTTTGCTTCTGCTAGGGTGTCTTAGTTTCCGTAATGCCTTTGCTTCAATTTGACGAATTCTTTCACGGGTTACGCCAAATACTTTTCCTACTTCTTCTAGTGTTCTAGTACGACCATCATCCAAACCAAAGCGTAATCGAAGTACATTTTCTTCACGATCTGTAAGTGTATCTAATACATCTTCTAGTTGCTCTTTAAGAAGTTCATAAGCCGCGTGATCAGAAGGAGAGACTGCTTCTTGATCTTCAATAAAATCACCTAAATGAGAGTCATCTTCTTCACCTATAGGTGTTTCAAGCGAGACAGGCTCTTGCGCAATTTTTAAAATATCTCGTACTTTCTCTGGCGAAAGCTCCATTTCTTCACCAATTTCTTCAGGTGTTGGCTCTCTGCCTAAATCCTGTAATAATTGTCTCTGCACCCGAATTAACTTGTTAATGGTTTCAACCATGTGTACAGGAATGCGAATTGTTCTAGCTTGATCCGCTATTGCTCTAGTAATGGCTTGCCTAATCCACCATGTTGCATAGGTACTAAACTTGAAGCCTTTACGGTGGTCAAATTTTTCTACAGCTTTAATAAGACCCATGTTCCCTTCTTGAATTAAGTCTAAGAACAGCATGCCACGACCGACATACCGCTTTGCGATACTGACAACTAGACGTAGATTCGCTTCAGCGAGACGTTTTTTTGCCTCTTCATCGCCTTGTTCGATTCTTGTCGCTAAATCAATCTCCTCTGCTGCTGACAATAAGTCAACGCGCCCAATCTCCTTCAAATACATACGTACAGGATCATTTATTTTAATACCTAGGGGTACACTGAGATCATTTAAATTAAATTCTTCTTCTTTTGCTATTTGCTGCATCGTAGGGTCTTCTTCGGATTCACCGATTATTTCAACCCCCTGTTCTCCAAGGTACTCATAAAATTCATCCATATGATCAGGCTCAATAGCAAAATTAGATAACCGATCAGCTATTTCTTCATATGCCAGAACACCACGTTTTTTTCCAATTTCCACTAACTGATCTTTTGCTTGTTCTAATGTTAGTTCATGCTCATTTTCTTTCGTTTGTGAAGACTTATTTTCGGCCATGAGTCCCCCTCCTTCCAGAGTACAATAAAATCAATTTGTATTCTTCAATTGCTGATTTATTTCAATAATCTGTTTAGCAATTTGCGCTGCTTTTATAGGGTCATTTTGTTTTTCTGCAGATTTTTGCTGTTCTTTTAATGATTGTATTGTCACCTTTTCTGTCTGGTTAGCTACAATCTTTTGAATATAATCATTTAATTCCTTATCGCTTATATTTTCCTGTAACGGTAACATGGCAATTTCTGTTACTTCCTGCTGCAGGTTTGTTTCTTTAATCTTTTCCAAAAACAAACTAACATCAGGCTCGTTTCCTTCTTCATAATAAGCATATAAATGAGTAGCAATAATCTTATGTGCCTCTATATGAAAACTTGCTCCAATTTTTTCTTGAACCTTCGCCGCTATACTTTCGTCTTGTAGCATATATGCAATTAGCTGCCGTTCTGCATTATGAAATGCGGGCAATAATTTTGTTTTTACCGTATTCCACACTGTACTACTAGTATATCTGTTCTTTGGTTGATTATCCTTATTTATTCCAATCTTTTCACGATATCTGGAAATTTCGTCTTTTAAAGCATCCATGGAAATCTCAAATTCATTGCTTAGTTCTTTCAGATAATATTCCCGTTCAATAGGGCTATCAACCATAGCAAGCCGCTTTAGTACTGTTTCAACATATTCTATACGATCAGCTTCCAGATTTAATTGATAATCTTTCTTCAAAAATCGCATATAGAAAGTCATAAAAGTATCACTAGCTTTAATTACTTCATTTTTAAAAGCTTGTCCTCCATGCGTACGAATAAAACTGTCTGGATCCATATCTGATTCCAGATATGCAACTCTCACTTCGCATCCGCATTGTTGTAATAAGACAGCAGCTTTGTAAGCAGCAGCCAACCCGGCGCGATCCCCATCATAGCAAATAATTACGGTATTTACATAGCGTTTTAGTAATTTTGCTTGAAATTCTGTTAAAGCAGTACCAAGAGTAGCTACTGTATTTCGAACTCCTGCTTGATACGCAGCAATGACATCCATTTGCCCTTCTAATAAAACTGCCTCGTTTTCTTTACGAATATATCTTTTAGCCAGATCAAAATTATAAAGTAATTTTCCTTTGTGGAACAATTCACTTTCCGGGCTATTAATATACTTTGGCTTATAATCACCAACTGCTCGCCCTCCAAAGGCAACTGTTTTTCCTAAATGGTTACGAATCGGAAAAATAATTCTCCCACGAAAACGATCAGTAGTTTGTCCTAATTCATTTATCTGAAGTAGACCAGCCTTGACAAGCAATTGTTCGTGATATCCTTTTTTTTTGAGAAATTCGGCTGTAAACTGATCTGTATTCGGACTAAAGCCCAGTTGAAAAGCATCTGCAGCTTCTTCATCTATCCCTCTATCTTTTAAATATGCATAACCTTCCTTTCCTTCTTTCGTAAAGCGCAATAAATGATGATATAGTTTCGTCAACCATTCATGTGCAGATAACATATCTTGACTTTCCTGAGACAAAGAAGTTTCTTTTTGCCTTTGTACATTTTGCGGCATTGAAATTCCACTTCGTTCAGCTAAAAATTGGATAGCTTCGTAAAATGAGAAGTGTTCCATTTCCATTAAAAAGGTGACAACATTTCCACCCTTTCCACAGCCAAAACAATGAAAAATTTGTTTGTCTTGAGTTACAGAGAAGGATGGCGTCTTTTCTCCATGAAAAGGACATAATCCAAAATAATTTTTCCCCTGTTTTTTTAGCTGGATATAGTCCCCGATAATATCAACAATATCATTTGCCTTACGAATTTCTTCTATAAATGATTCAGGAATTTGATTAGCCATAAGACATCACCATGCTATTAATTATTCGCCTTCCATAATGAAAATCCTTTAAATTTCGACAATATTTTTTTTATTCCCGAAAAAAATTCCTTCTAAATAAGGTGTGGAGACAAAGTTGAAGGATAAGGTTGACATAAATTTGTTATTTTAAACTCCCTAGATATAAAATATCCTTTTATCATACGTAGAACAAATAGAAGTATTGCTCTTTATTAACAGTATTCTATATCAATGTTATAAATTCCTGCTTGAAATAAGATATTTTAGTACGTTTGCATCAAAAAACGACATTAACGTCATACGAAATACTCAAATCGTATCGTTAAAACGAATTAACATACAAAACCTCATTCTATTCTATTTACGTATAAAAATCAAAACTTGCTTTTTTTAACAAATCAATCATAGATATTCTGATTAAATTTAACATATACATTTACTATTTAAATAAATCATTTCTATATGTGTACAGTACAAAATGTTATTATAATATAATCCAAAAAAAAAAGCTAATAAAACGTTCCTAAATTTTTATTATCTCCATCCCAGTTACTTCTTAATCATATGCTATTCGGTTTCTTCTCTTTTTATTGCAAGGAAAAAGTTTCAGGAGAAAGATCAAATTCTCTCTCCCTCACTTTTTAACGATCTGTCTAATACTATTAGCTGTCTCCTCAACAGCTTTATTAGATACGTCAATGACTTTACAGCCAATTTTATTAACAATTTTATCAAAATACTCTAATTCTTTATGAATACGCTCCATGTTCGCGTAAGTTGCCTGATCTCCAAGACCTAAAGCCCGTAATCTTTCTTTACGAATTTCATACAACTTTTCAGCACTAATACGCAGCCCTATACATTTTGCTGCCTCCACTTCAAACAATTCCTCGGGAGGATCGACCTCAGGAACAATTGGCACGTTAGCAACTTTCAGACGTTTATGTGCCAAATATTGCGAAAGGGGAGTTTTGGAAGTTCTGGATACACCGATTAAGACAATATCTGCTCTTGCGATGCCCCTGGAATCCCGTCCATCATCATATTTCACTGCAAATTCAATCGCCTCAATCCGTTTAAAATAATCTTCATCCAGCTTATGAACCAAGCCCGCTTCCATGCGTGGGGCATGCTCAAATACACGTTCCATGGATTTAAGTACGGGTCCCATAATGTCAATAGCCTCAAGATTCATTTGCTTTGCCCGTGCGTTTACATAGTTTCTCAGAATAGGATCAACAAGCGTAAAACCGATAAGTCCCTTACTCTCTACCGCAAGCTGTAAAGCTTCATCAATAGTTTGTTTATCCTCTACGTACGGAATACGTTGAATTTTGTATGTTCCATGATTAAATTGGCTTAAACCAGCCTTAATAACTAGTTCCGCAGTCTCTCCTACTGAATCTGATAATACATATACAGGTTGCGTATACATCACCATATACTCCTCTCTCTTTTGTTAAACATGATCATCCATAATCAATTCAACAAATGCTTTCGTAATTGTCGTCTTTGTTATTCTACCGACAACTTCCAAGCCGGACTTTGAATCTTTAACGACTGGGATGCCATCAATTTGTTTGTTCATTAGCTTTTGAGCTACATCTACTAACAAATCATCTTTCCGGCAAACTGTTATATTAGGCATTCTTGTCATGATGATATGCACCGGAATGGCATTTAAATCTTGCTTCCCAATACTTGCACGTAATAAATCCTTTCGTGATAATACTCCTGTAAGGCAAGACTCTTCATCAACTACAAAAAGTGTACCCACATCTTCTAAAAACATCGTTGAGATTGCATCATATACAGAAACACTTTCCTTCACAACAATCGGTATATGTTGATATTCATGTACTTTTAATTTTCTTACCTGTTCCGTTAACAATTCATTGCCCGTTTTTCCTGTGTAAAAATAGCCAACTCGAGGGCGGGCATCTAAAAAACCCGCCATGGTTAAAATGGCCAAATCCGGACGTAATGTCGCTCTCGTCAAATGAAGACGCTCAGCGATATTCTCCCCAGTGATTGGACCATTTTCCTTTACAATTTCAATTATTTCTTCTTGTCTATTTGATAAATCCATGCCTTCACCACCTCAAGACGATCTAACCATATACCTATTATAGACGAACCAAGACAGAATGAGAAATCATTCTATACTTTTAAATCTATCATCGGTTTGCAGATAAAAGGAATAAGAATGCCAAAATAATGCCGGTTGCACAAGAAAACGAACGAATAAAGAAGTTTTCTGTGCCATATCTATCCCGAATGGAAGACCCCTCTCCCCTCCTACTAAGAGCCCGAGTAGACTCAAAAAAGTCTGCGGGCGGCATCTAAATCCCCGATTCGTTCGCCCTGTACACGGTCGATCTCAGGAGGTGTGCTACGTAGAAAAAGTTTTTTGTCTTTTTCAAGGACACCTAAGATTTGGCTATTTCAATCAAAAACTTTGTTTCCACTCGATTTTCGTTACATCTGCGTAGCTATAGATTAATTGACCAATTTGATGCAACAGTGCTAATCGATTATTACGAATATCGTCTTCGTCTACCATCACCATATTTTGATCAAAAAATTGGTGAATCGGCTCTGTTAATTGTTCTAACAGTTGTAAATCCTCTTTAGCATCCCGAATTGACTGACGATATGCTTGATTAACGGAATAATATTTTTCATATAACGCTTTTTCAGAATCGGTTTTTAATAATGTCGGATCCATAACGATGGAATCTGCTTTTTGGGCTAAATTTAATACGCGGACAAAAGCTTCCTGTGATAATTTGAAAGTTTCATCATTCCGTTTTGATGATAAAATTTCCGCTTTTGCTAAACTATACGTAAAATTACCAATCGCTTGATGTAATACGGCATGAATAATGTCCTGTTCAATTCCTGTTTCTTTTAAAATATAAGCCGCGCGATGCAAAAAGAAATCTTCAATGATAGTAGCTGCTTCATCCTGATTTTCAAGCTGTACTTTGGAAGTAGCATATACTTGCAAAGCTAGTCCGATAAGCTTTTCGACAGATATATCCCATTTATTCGCATGGATCATCCTTAAAATCCCAATTGCTTGGCGGCGCAATCCATACGGATCATGGGATCCTGTTGGTACTAGCCCAACAGAGATACAGCCTGTGATGGTATCTAATTTATCAGCGATACTAACAACCGTACCTACCGCTGTTTCGGGCAAAGCACCATTTGCAGATTTTGGTAAATAGTGTTCTCGAATTGCTTGAGCGACGATCGCATCTTCTCCATAAAAAGCAGCGTACTTTTCGCCCATAACCCCTTGTAGCTCGGTAAACTCATTTACCATACTGGTAGTTAAATCAAATTTACTTATTTCTGCAGCGCGGACAGCGCGATTAATATCTGCAGTCGGTAATTCAATATGCTGACTAATGAGTCGAGTTAGTATGATGACGCGTTCTACCTTTTCATGAATGGTTCCTAGATCTTCTTGAAACACAACTCGCTTTAGTTTCGTTAAAAATTCACTCATGGAACGCTTTCGATCTTCATCATAGAAAAACGCTGCATCAGAAAGCCGTGCATGCAACACTTTCTCATTGCCTTTAATCACCGTATTCAATGACGTATCGTCACCATTACGAATCCCAACAAAATATGGTAATAGCTCTCCTCTCGATTGCGCTCGAACAGGAAAATAACGTTGATGTTCCTTCATTGAGATAATGAGTACTTCTTCAGGAATGGATAAAAACTCGCGTTTGTACGAGCCTAGAAATGCTTGTGGGAATTCTACCAAATTCCTTACTTCATTCAATAATTCTTTATCAATCGGAATGTGAACCGATTGTTCTCGTTCTAATTCACGTATCCCTTGTAAAATTGCTGCTTCACGTTTTTTTGCATCTACGATAACAAACTGTTGATGTAATTGTTCTTCATAGCTCTTCGGTTCATTAATGGTTATTTGCGTTCCTAAAAACCGATGACCAAAAGTAGTGTTACTACTAGATACATTTGCGATTTCAAAAGGAACAACAGCTGACCCAAATAAGCCAACTAACCAGCGAATTGGTCTGGCATACCGCATTGTTTGTGTACCCCAGCGCATATTTTTGCCAAAGTTAATCGATGTAATAATATCTTTAAATCCAGGTAGGAGATCCATCGTATTCTTTCCTTCAATATGTTTTTTGACAAAAATATAGGTTGTGCCGTTAAACGGTTTTGTATAAATATCATCCGTTGTTTTTCCTTGTCCCTTCGTAAAACCAACGGCCGCTTTTGTCCAATTACCGGTCTCATCTTTTGCAATCTTCTCTGCAGGCCCCTTCACTTCTACTTCCATGGACAATTGTTGCTCAGCAAGTCCTTCAATAAGTACAGCTAAACGACGTGGTGTAGAATACGTTGTTAAATTCGTAAATGAAATACGCAAGCTTTCAAGCCAAGCAGCTGTTTTATCATGTAATTGCTTCTCTGCATCATCAATAAAGCGAGCTGGTAACTCTTCCAGTCCGATTTCAAATAAAGCATCTGTTGCCATGTCATTGCTCCTCCTTTTTCAACATTGGAAATCCTAGTCGCTCTCTTTCAGCTACATACGTTTTAGCAATACCTCTTGCTAAATTGCGAATTCTTGTAATATACCCTGTTCGTTCTGTTACGGAGATAACACCTTTTGCATCTAGCAAATTAAATGTATGGGAGCATTTAAGCACATAATCATAGGCAGGGAATACTAGACCCTTCTCCATCGTATCTTTCGCTTCTTGCTCATATTTTGTAAACAAATCAAATAACATTTCCGTATTGGATGTTTCAAATGTATACGTCGAATGTTCATATTCAGGTTGGAAAAAGATATCTTTTACTGTTACCCCGTTTGTCCATTCTAATTCAAATACATTCTCTCGATCTTGAATATAGGAGGCTAATCGTTCAATCCCATAGGTCAATTCCACAGCAACTGGATTTGCCTCTAATCCGCCAATTTGCTGAAAATACGTAAATTGTGTAATTTCCATACCATCCAGCCACACTTCCCATCCAAGCCCTGCTGCACCTAAAGTCGGATTCTCCCAATTATCCTCAACAAACCGAATATCATGGATAAGCGGGTCAATGCCTAATTTTTCCAACGATCCTAAATACAGTTCTTGAATATTATCCGGAGAAGGCTTCATAATAACTTGAAATTGATGATGCTGATAAAGTCTGTTAGGATTTTCTCCATATCTTCCATCTGCAGGTCGCCTTGAAGGCTCCACATAAGCAACATTCCATGGCTCTGGACCAAGGCTGCGTAACAGTGTCATTGGTGACATGGTTCCCGCTCCCTTTTCAACGTCGTACGCCTGCATGAGAATACAATTTTGCTCTGACCAATATTTTTGTAACGTTAAGATCATCTCTTGAATATTCATCATTTTTTCCTCCATTACAGTAGTGCAATACAAAACCCCGTCCCTATGTCCTTTGGACATAGGGACGGGGTTTAAACCGCGGTTCCACCCTATTTGCTTCTTTATAAAAGCCACTTTTACTAACCATGCTCCGAAGCGCCTTTCCTCTTGACCTAACTACTCAGCTTACACTATCCTGAGCTCGCTATCGATAGGGGCACAAAAGTACTGTTCTTCATCTCAGCATATATTCGGTATATAATCCTCTATGTATGAATAATAAGCGAAACAGTAATGACTGTCAACTTATTTCAACAGATCCAATTGTTGCAAAAACTTTCTTGATTTTAGATAGTATCCACCGTAATAATCATAATAATGATCTAATAACTCCCGCAATAATCGTTTATTTGATTCTTTCACAGAGATGCTTGTCACTTGTTGTAATTCAACAGAAGCAAAGATCGATAATAATTTTGCAACCCCTTTTGGTAAATCAATAGCTTGTGAGTCCATACTTCTGCACGATGAACATAACAAACCTGCTTCCTGAATAGAAAACGCAAACGGAGGCGTTGTCGTTTTACAATGACTACAACATGCCACTGTTGGTGCGAATCCGCCTTTTTGATATAGCTTCAATTCAAACATCATCAGCGGGATTTGAGCGTCTTCTTCTTTATTAATCCATTGCATCGTTTGGAAAAATTGTTCAAAAATAAATACATCTGGTTTTTTATCATCCATTAATTTATCGGTTAATTCTACAAGATATGCTGCATAAGCTGTTTTAACAATATCTTCACGTATGGAACGAAAAGAATCGATGACCTCCGCTTGTTGTATCGTACTGAGACCTTTATTAACATACATTAGAAATTCTGCATAGATAAATGGCTGCGTCACAGCAGCCATTCTACTTTTTGGTTTTTTAGCACCTTTTGCAATAGCAGAAAGCTTACCTAGCTTTTTACTAAAAATCGTTATAATTTTATGTGTTTCCCCATAATCACGCGTTTTTAACACAACACCCTGTATTTTTTCTAACAATTAGCGTCACCTTTCTCTAAGCGAACTTCAAACTATACGTTATAGTCTTGTATCCATAGGAGTTTCATTTGTCTCATCTTGTTGTTGTGATTCATAAAGGCTTTGTTCATTTTCTAACTCTTTCATGATTAAATAGGTTTCAATGTTTCCCGTTTGACTAAATAACTTCCAGGTTAAATCGATCACAAGAAACCCCCACCTTTCTTTAAAATGTTTGAAAATGTAACTTATTACTTAGAATGACCACAAGAACAAAACAAATGAGTATTAAAATTTACCATGTATTATTGAACCATAGTAACAAATAGAACTCTCAATTATAATTACACTTTGGTTCTAACGTAAAAGCAGTTCACATTAGGCAAAAACAGCTTGTTAATATGGTTATTTAATACTCATCACTGCGAAAGCCAAACTCTTGAAGTTGACTTTGCTTGTTTCTCCAATCTTTCTTAACTTTTACCCAAAGTTCTAAAAACACGTTTGTACCAAGTAGTTTTTCAATATCCTTCCGTGCAGCTTTTCCAATATTTTTAAGCATTGATCCTTGCTTACCAATTAGAATCCCTTTTTGTGTCTTTCTTTCCGTAATGATAGTTGCTTGAATAAGCAATTTACCATTTTCACGATGTACCATATTCTCAATAACTACCGCTATAGAGTGTGGTACTTCTTCTTTGGTAAATTGCAACACTTTTTCACGAATTAATTCACTAATGATAAAGCGCTCTGGATGATCCGTGATTTGGTCCTCCGGATAATATTGCGGTCCTTCTACTAATTGCTCCTTCAAAACATCTAACAAATGGTTTACGTTATTACCCTGCAAAGCTGAAATCGGAATGATTTCTTTAAAGTTATGCTTATCCTTATATTGGTCAATCAGCGGCAGGAGTTCATCTGGGTGGACAAGATCAATTTTATTTACGATTAAATAGACAGGCTTATTCACCTTTTGCAGGCGATCTATAATAAATTGATCCCCTTTTCCGTATCCTTCACCCGCATTAATCATAAATAGAATTGCATCTACTTCATTCAATGTATTTATAGCTGTTTTCACCATAAAGTCACCAAGCTGATGTTTGGGTTTATGAATACCAGGTGTATCAATAAACACCATCTGGGCATCCGGAAGGGTTAATACACCTTGTATTTTATTTCTAGTTGTCTGAGGTTTATCACTCATAATTGCTATTTTTTGTCCTATCACTCGGTTCATAAAAGTAGACTTTCCAACATTTGGTCTACCAATAATTGCTATAAAACCTGATTTAAATTGTTTTTCCATCTGGTTGCCTCCGAAACGTCATAAATGTTTTATTCATATCATACTATAAAAAAGCACTCGTTTCATGTAATCGACAAAAGCTTTAATATTTTTTATTCCTACATTTCTTTTTTGACAATCTTCTCGCCTTCCGTTACTTTATGTAAAAATTTAGGGATAAATACTTTTTCCACCATTTATAATCACTAATAACGAGTAGCAAATTTTATCAGCATTCGCCAAATACCAAAAAGCCACAGCAAAAAACGCTGCGGCAGACAATATTTTTTAATATTTTTACACATAACTTCCTGATTTTATTGCTGAAAAAGGTTAAAGCATAGCAGTATCTTCATGCTTTGTATCAAATAGGCGAGGCTTCTATGACTAAACATAAGCTCATCTATGATTAACCATTACTTCTTCTGGTAAGTTTAGCATAATAACATTACATAAGTAAAACAATTTTGGGAATAAAAACAAGACAACCAATAATCGCAGCTATCATGGAAGCTATAAGGACAGCCCCTGCAGCTATGTCTTTAATTTGTTTAGCTGCAGGGTGCACTTCCGGTTTCATATAGTCTATCATCTGTTCCACAACAGTATTGAGCATTTCCGTTATAAGTACCATTCCAATCAAAATTACAATAATGATCCATTCGATGAGACTTATCTGTAAGATCAATCCTGCAATTAAAACTAGAATTGCAGCAAATAAGTGAATTCGAAAATTACGCTCACTTTTTATAACAAAACGAATCCCTTCCCAGGCATAAGAGAATCCAATAACTGATTTTTTATCTTTCAATTCCAAACGCACCTAGAATTTCGTCTTGTCTGGAAAACATCCGCTTTTCATCCTCTTTAGATAGATGATCGTATCCTAGTAAGTGAAGGAAACCGTGCAACGCTAAAAATGTTAATTCTCTTTCAAGTGAATGATTATATGCCTCTGCTTGCTCCTTCGCTTTATCAACGGATATCACAATATCCCCAAGAAGAATGGGCAAATTCTCATCCAGTATATTTACCTCTTCTTCTCCTTCCTCAAGTTCTTGCATAGGGAAGGACAGAACATCTGTAGGCGTGTTTTTTTGACGATAGTTACGATTTAATTCTTGAATTTCCTTATTATTAACAAAATTAATGGAAACTTCAGCTTGTTGAGTAACCCCTTCTTTACTAGCAGCAAATGTGATTAACCGTTGAATCACATCGATATAATCACTTTCCACTGAGTTGGTTTTGTCATGAAAATCAATATACACTTATTTTGCCTCCTTCATGGGATATTGAATACGTGAGTGAAATATCCCCTTCAATGTACTGCATGTTGTTTGTTGAATTATATTTAGCTCTTGTAAAGTGATGGGGCATTCATTTAACTGACCATCCATTAACTTATCTTGAATAATCGATGCAACTATTTCTTCTATTTTCTGTTCTGTTGGTTCGTGCAGAGAACGTACCGCAGCCTCTACCGAATCACATATACTAATAATCGCTGCTTCTTTCGTTTGTGGTTTTGGTCCAGGGTAACGATACGTTGCTTCTTCCACATCCTCATTTTGTTCCTTATCCTTGAAATAAAAATATTTCAGCAAAGAAGTGCCATGATGCTGTTTAGCTATGTCAATAATTTCTTTAGGTAAACGATGTTTTTTTAACATTTCTGCTCCATCGTAAGGGTGACTAATAATGATTTCAGCACTTTCTTTTGGCTCAATAAAGTCATGTGGGTTACGAATTGCTAATTGGTTTTCAATGAAATAATGAGGTCGAACAGTTTTACCTAAATCATGGTAATACGCACCAACTCTTGCTAGTAAACCATTTGCACCAACCGATTCACAAGCTGCTTCGCTTAAATTAGCCACCATTACCGAGTGGTGATAAGTGCCGGGAGCCTCCGTCAGCAATTTCTTTAATAACGGATGATTCGGACTCGATAATTGCAATAACTTTATGTCTGACAATATTCCTAAAGCAGCTTCAAAATAAGGTAATAGGCCAATCGTTAAAACAGCTGACAGGAAAGCGGAAGCAGCTGCAAAAGATAATGGAATCCACATATCTCCTAGTGCATATTTCTCAAATGAAAGAAATATAAATAATAGTACAGTCGTTATATTGACCGTTGCAATTCCTACTCCAGCTTTCATTACCGCAAGTCGGTCTTTTACATTTCGTAAAAAGAAAATAGCTGCCAATTGAGAAAGCATAAAATAAATACCTACTTCAACATTTAAAGAGCCAGGAATTTGATGGTTAAAAATAACACTTCCTAAAATAGCGAACAACGTGCTAAAAATAACCGCTGAACGCTCATGAATTAACTGTTTCATCAATAAAGCTCCTGTAGCGATTGGCATTACATAGAACAACTGGTTAACTTGTGTTGTATAGATACTCACGATTTTCATTAAGGCAATAGTCATCATACTGATAACAACAATAGCAATTATTTTTGCCATATCCAGATGATTTTTTTTTGAGAGCCAATTCATTTCATGAGCTATCGCACTTGCAATCAACAAAACAAGCAAAGCCAAGCCAATTCCAGGAACAAAATTACGTTCCTTATCCAGCACTCCAACTAGATCTAACTTTTCGTATACTTCGTTAGTAATCACTTGCCCTTCACGAACGATAATCTCACCAGCTCTTATCACAACAGGCTCAACATTACTAGCGGCTTCCTTTCTAGCGGTCGAGGTCTTATCCACATCAAAAAAAGAATTTTCAACTACTGCAAATTCACTTAAACGGGTCAACACTTCTTTCATATCAGCATCTAAATCGGCATATTTAACTTCTTGTTGTACATTGGAAATAGCACTTTGGGTGTTTTCCGTGCGCACGCCATTATTTAAGGTGTCTGACACGGCATCTAAAAAAAATGCCTTTCCTTGCTCTCGTTCTTCTTTGGGAACTTGGATGAGCTGTGACAAAAGATTGTCGCTTACTCCCTTTTGTATGTCAACAGATAGAATTTGCTTTAATTGCTGGACCTTCTCTTGTTCGGAAATAGGGGCTGTCTCTTTATCCCCCTTATTTTTTTCAGATGTTTTTAACTCTTCTTCCAGTTTAGTTATTGCATCAAAAATCTCTGTAATATAAGCGATTCGTTCATCTGTGATTTCCTGATCAATGTTATATCTATCTTCTACAGCTTGAACCGTTTCTCTTGTTTTTCGTTCCGTTTCTTGCTTGTTTTCAATGGTTACTGGAGAACGAATGGTTTCTTTTGCTCTGCTAAATCTTTCTATTTCATACGTCTCAGTCTGTACATTATCAATCATGATTAAAAAGAAAAACAAACCTAATATAAGAGTAGCAGTTGTAATCATTCCCCATTTATTAAAACGTTTTGTAAATGAAAACCAAGTACGCGGATGAAGCTTTTTCTTATCCACTGCTCTCTTCCTTTCTAAAAACCAAAATTTAACTACGACTGAATCATAAAGTGAATCTTTAATCTGTAGGGGTTTTCATTCATCTCCCACGGGTTGTTAGTACCGTAGTGGTATGAGCTAAAGGCCTCTTAGAGCTCTGTTATTCTCGCTAACTTGGTGCGTTACAGATTACCCTGCTCCTGAGCGGTAGTCTTACGACACCTTTTATGTGGGATAAATAATGCTTCAGTCACCGAGAGGTGCTTTCGAGCCCTGTTGAGATAATAATTTCAAAGGCAAGGTACTTAGCATGTCCTTGAAAAGCCTGCGTGCGATCTATCGCTGTCAATGCCTCCCTTATGGTTGAAAAAGTAAAAACATATATGCTTCGTTCAAACATCATGATGTAAACGAATCGGCAATTACGTGTCCTTCTCTCCTGCTTAGACTTCTTTCCATCGCCCTCAGCTCAAGAAGCAGTAGACTTAAAAAACTTTACATTCAGGAGCCAAAAATAAACAAGCCCACTGCCTTCATTCTTTTATATTTCTAAATATGCTCTTCAAATCAATCAAACGCAAAGCAAATGCTATTTTTTCAAAACTGGTACGATGAGAATAGCATTAATTTTATTGAACATCATGTAAAAAGCAGAGCCCAGGCTTAACTTACACTGTTATTGCTGTTTTTATCATAGGCATCAATAATTCGCTGAACAAGGGGATGCCGCACTACATCCGTTTGCTCTAAATAAACGAATGCCATACCTTTTATCCCATTTAACAGATGACTGGCTACTCGTAGACCTGATTGCATACCTTTAGGTAAATCAATTTGCGTTATATCACCGGTAATTACCATTTTGGAGCCAAAACCTAATCTCGTTAAAAACATTTTCATTTGCTCCGGTGTTGTATTTTGTGCCTCGTCTAAAATAACAAACGCATCATCTAATGTTCTTCCACGCATATAAGCTAATGGAGCGATTTCGATGGTCTCTCTTTCAATCAAACGCATGGTATGTTCTGTTCCTAAAACATCATGTAAAGCATCGTAAAGTGGTCTTAAATAAGGATCGACCTTCTCTTTTAAATCACCCGGCAGAAAACCTAGACTCTCTCCTGCTTCTACAGCAGGTCTTGTTAAAATGATCCGTTTTACATACCCATTTTTAAGTGCGTGAACTGCCATTACAACAGCCAAGTATGTTTTCCCCGTACCTGCTGGACCGATTCCAAATACGAGATCATTAGCTTTAATCGCGGAAATATATTTTTTTTGTCCTAGTGTTTTAACGCGGATAGGTTTCCCCTTTGCATTTTTTGTAATTTCATCTTCAAATAAGGTTTCAAATTGATTTATTTTTCCTTTTTTCGCTAATTCTACTGCATAAACGACGTCTCTTTCTGTTATGGTTAATCCTTTACGAATTACGGAGAGCAATGCTTGTAAGACATCTTGAACAAGGCCAATCGTATCTAGATTCCCAGAAACGCGCACTTGCTCTCCTCTCGTTACAATTGAAACCTGAAGCATTTCTTCTAATTGATGCAGGTGTTTATCATTATTGCCAAACAGCGCTAACGCTTCATTTGGACTTGTTAATTGTAAATCAACTGCTGTTAGATTTTCTGGCATATTCAATCTCCTTGACGTAAAGGTTGTGTTGCAATAATATTTTCTTCTACACTCATATATAAGTTTAATTTAACTTTACCATTCTCTATAGTTTCATGCAAAACTTTTTCTGAAAGGATGCTTGCTTCACCTAATTCTAATTTTAATTGTTCTTTCGCTTGTGTAATTCCTGCCTCTATTGCTTCTTGTTTTGTCCGTTTCACTGATGTATACGTTTTTTCATGGAGTTTGGTTTCAATTATTTTTACAGGCAAGTCCCATTTTAAAAATCGAAGCTTTGCTTCTTGTTTTTCTTGTTGTATATTCTTAAAATCCGGTGAGCCAAAACCCCATACGGGTATGTTAAAATCACCAAAACCAAGATGGTATTTTTTCTCTTGGTTTCCGGTTAATTGTTCAGAACTTGTCTTTAATGGCACACTTACTTTCACTTCATACCAGGTTAACGCTGTTATATCTCCGTCGGCCGCTACATATTTGATTTTCTTTTTTTCATTTTCTTCTGATTCTTCTTCATCCACCATTTTTCCAGAAACTAGTAAATCACCTTTTTCCACATAATCATGCACTTCTACTTTGGGAACACCCTGGGAAACGTACATTTTCTTGATAATCCCTTTTTTAGCAGCAATTAAGTTTCGAGGTTTTGGTTCTGCTTCTTCTTTAACAACGATTTTTTCTACACCTTCCAATTGAAAGGTTGTCCCTTTTTGATCAATGCCAACCCAAAGCAATTCAGGGACATCGCTTAACAATTGCTGTTGAATTTGCTTTGGAGAGTTAAGTGAGAAAATCCATGAACCTGGCTGGATACCGTATTCCTTCAATTGTTTACCTATTTTTTCCTCAATGTCTTTAGGCACACCGGTTATTTTGACATCCCATACGATATTAGACAAAATAAACAGAAATAAACAACTTAATATAAATGCAAACAGCAGTTCTTTTTTTCTTAAGTAACGACGAATGATAAACGGAAATCCTTTTCTATCAATGAATTTAATTTTATAATGCATACCTCGTCGTAGCCCTTTTATATATTTTGTATCCTTGAGGCTTATCGTACCTTGACACGCTTGATTACTTGTCTTCATTACATCCCATATCCGTATTCCATGACTCGTACAGTGCTGAAAAAACAGTTCCGGTCGATCGCCAGTTACAACGATAGTTACAGCTCCAGCTGCATTAGGTTTATTTTTTTGTTTCATATCCTTCTCCTCCATCTGGAATAAAGGTTATATCTCTAATCGTTCCTTCTAACAAGATCTCTTCAGGTAACATGAGCTTTAAAACAAAGGCTGACCCTGTAATTCGTATATAGCCTTTGTTGGCCTTAAGTTTTAATTCTGTATCTGAATAGCTCGCCAAGCCTTTATGATTTTCAATATAAACATGCAATTGACCAATCACCGTAATTCTTGGCAGTTCAAGTAATACATCTGAAGGAAGTGCAAAAGACTTCGTTAACCATGGTCGAATTTGTTGATGCCATTTTTTCACAAATGCAGCCCCCTCTCACCTATATATTTATGATTCATCCACACAATTAAGAACAATGAAAGAAAAGCTCTTAGAGAAAGACAGAAGAGAAAATGGGAGCACGTCATGTATGTTATAGAAGTATGGAGTGGTGGGAGAATTTCCTTGAAAGCTATATTTTTTAAAGCCCACGTAGCAAACGTATGTGTTGCTACAAAAAACTATTGAAATTAACAGCAGAACAAAGGCGCAGAGCGCCCGGTTAGCAACGTAACGAACGGAACGAAAGTTTTAGGAATCATGGTGAGGTGACGAAACGATGATGCCTTATTGGAGGGCGCATTTCTAAAGTCGCATCGTTGCTAGGCTCATGCACCGGACGTGTATATTCGGTTATTTCGTTATCCACAAGTACCTCTTTCTTTAGTTTCCTATACAATAAAAAAGCCAACTGTACTTGTTTGCTGTACAATTGGCTTCCATGATAATTATTAAATTTGCTTCCTTTTCATTTGGTCAGAAAGGATACTGCGATAAGGGTTCTTAGCTCTAGGTTTACCTAATACTTCAGCCATGATAATCCCATTAACTAACCCTTCTTGCGTCAAATTATTAGCAACCTGACGCTTCAGCTTTTGCTTGTGTAGGTGCTTTTTTCCATCATGCCGCTTGGTTTGAATGGACTTAGCATGCTGCTGAAATTCCTCCAACGGCGCTTGCAAATTTGTTCCTATTTGCCTTGCTAACTGCTCCATTTGCTCTTGTTTTTGTTCGGAAGCGGACGCTGTTGAAAAGGAGTCTCTTGCGCGTTCTTGACGTTTCATAGGGTTGCTTGGTTTCTTGACAGTCCCTCCCCCAAAAGGCGGAACTGGCTTATTCGTAGGCTTAGAGTGTTTGCTTTTCTCTTCTTTGTCCCTGCTAAAAGAATCTTTAAAGAAACCAATAATTCCCGCAATTACTGCAAAAATGATAAAAGCATTGCCAAAAATAGCTTCGAAGAGTTCTTCCATATAACTCCCCCTTTACTTGTCGCAATTTTCACTATTGTTCGTGATCATCATTACCGTTCCCGGAAAGTTTGCCAATAGAATCTCGCATATCTGTATCTGCATCGATATTTTTATAATTCATATAATCCATAACACCAAGGTTTCCAGAACGTAGCGCCTCTGCTAAAGCCAATGGTACATCAGCTTCTGCCTCCACCACCTTAGCACGCATTTCTTGTACTTTAGCAAGCATTTCTTGTTCTTGCGCAACAGCCATTGCACGACGCTCTTCTGCTTTCGCTTGCGCGATGTTTTTATCCGCCTCAGCTTGATCAGTTTGCAGGATTGCACCAATGTTTTTACCAATGTCTACATCCGCAATGTCAATCGACAGTATCTCGAAGGCTGTACCTGCATCTAAGCCACGATTTAAAACATTGTGAGAAATCGAATCTGGATTTTCTAGCACTTCTGCATGTGTATGTGAACTACCAATTGTACTTACAACACCTTCTCCTACACGAGCAATCACTGTTTCCTCACCTGCACCACCGACAAGACGGTCGATGTTAGCGCGCACCGTAATTCTTGCCTTTGCTTTCACTTCAATTCCATCCATTGCAATACCCGCAATAAACGGAGTCTCAATTACTTTAGGATTAACACTCATTTGAACGGCTTCTAGTACATCACGACCAGCCAAATCAATCGCCGCTCCTCGTTCAAAAGGCAATTCAATATTTGCACGGTGAGCTGCAATCAGAGCATTTACAACCCTGTCTACATTACCACCTGCTAAATAATGGCTTTCAAGCTGATTCGTTTTTACGTTTAGTCCAGCCTTATGCGCTTTGATCAGCGGATTAAT
The DNA here is from genome assembly GCF_009917385.1 of Roseburia sp. 1XD42-34. GTDB lineage: Bacteria > Bacillota > Bacilli > Bacillales > Amphibacillaceae > Virgibacillus. The sequence continues at coordinate 47,682 of NZ_QWLJ01000005.1, forward strand.
AACCCGATTGGGAACAACTCGACGAAGTCTCATCCCTATTAATTGAAAAATACCCACCTTTACACCTGCTGCTAAAGCGCTAATCCAAAGCATTACTGGAATAAAAGTAAATAAGATAGCTACAGCAATTAAAATAACCGCGATAATAATTAACGGCATTATACTTTGTAAGTCCATCTAGTTTCCTCCTTATTATTTTTGATATATTGTAAAACTTATTATTCGTCGGAAGTCCGATACGAACAGAAGTTAAACGTCCTCTGAAGGTATTTGCCGTACAACAATACGTACGCCTTCTACTTTTACAATTTTAACTTTTTCATTTTCATCGATAAACCGTCCCTCTGAAATGACGTCTAAACGTTCCTGATCAAAAACAGCTGTACCAGCAGGGCGTAATGGTGTAACAGTAATTCCTTCCAAACCTATTAGCTCTAAGCGATTTACCGAAGACACATACCCCAGTTCTGTTGTCGTTTGGTCCTTAAGTATAATATGGCGAAAAATACCTTTATCCATTCCCATTCTGCGGAAAAGTATAATGGAAACAATGAATGATAGCAAAAACGCAATCCCAATACTCATGGACATATGACCAATATCATATCCTGACATAAACAAAGAACCAATAATTGCACCTGCTCCAAGCAAGCCTAATATACCACCAGGAACAAAGAATTCAGCAATAATGAGACCTATCCCTAATATAAGTAAAATAACAGCTTCCATACCAGCTAAACCAGCTACGATATGTCCGTAAAAAAATAGCACAAGCGAAATGAGCCCCATGATTCCGGCGACGCCAAATCCAGGTGAGTATAGTTCTACAACCAGACCAAGACTTGCAATCGATAATAAAATTGGGATGACAACAGGATTGGTTAAAAATCTGGCTACTTCTTCAGCCAAAGTTGGTTCCTTTTCCATAACCGTTGCATTTTCTAAACCTAATCGCTGCAGAAGATCATTCCTATTATCAACGGTGCCTTCAGAATACCCGACTTCTAATGCTTCAGATGGCCCTAAAGTTAAAAACTTACCTTCACCTGCATTTAATTCTGGTAGCTCTATAGACTCATCGGCCATTGCCATCGCGTATTTTGGATCCCTTCCTTTTGATTCTGCAGCGCTTTTCATCGCAGCTATCCAAGCTGATTGAGCTTTTTCATCCGCTGCATTTCCGTCAGATGTTATTACACCACTCGCTCCCATAGTAGCCTGCGGACGCATGTAAATCGTATCTGTATTTAAAGCAATATAAGAGCCTGCTGATAATGCTCGATTGACAATAAATGAAGTCGTTGGAACATCTAGATCCTGCAAAATAGTTGCAATCTCTCCAGCCGAATCGACTCTGCCCCCTGGCGTGTTAATTTCAAAAATAATATGATCTGTGTCCTCTTCTAAAGCCTCCTTAGTTGCTCGATCCAGAAATGCTTGCAACCCTCTTTCAACTTCTTTTTCTATTGGGATGATATGAACGGTTTTATGATTCGCATCATTTGCGGATACACCAAATTCAACATAGAATATAGTAATTAAAATCGTACTTAAAAAAATCATATATGTAAACAGTCGTTTAACTGCCAATTGCATTCACCTCCTTCATGATGTACTATGCTATACGCATATTTCTCAATAAAGGTTTCAATTTAAAGTAAATTTATTAAAATATACCATAAATAATTCAATGACACTATCTCTATAGAACCTTTGATCTTCTTCGGATTGCAAGGAATTATCAACATCTAAAAAAGCAATTAACAAACCATTTTACTTCATTATTCTTTACCTATCAAGCTCTTTAGAAACATTTTTTGAAAGTATTTCCAATTTTATTGTTGTTTATTCTCACGGGCGTATAGTCCCTTTCTTGATGTTATCTAGTATGGAAATACAAACGTTAAAAATGGATACATTGTAGAGCTAATTAATTACGAGACCTGGTGGACACGTATACTTAGAAATACATATAACGTCGTTCTCCTACCTTGAATAGCCGGTAGTATTTATAAACCTCTTCTTATTAAGAAGAGACCCTAATCAATCGATTGACTAGGGTCTCTTTTTTTAGTTACTTAACTGTTTTTGTACAAGTTTGTTAATTTGTGAACCATCTGCTTTACCTTTTACTTTAGGCATAATCGCACTCATAACTTTTCCCATATCTTTTTTGGAAGTTGCATTCACTTCTTCAATCGTTAACTGAACTATTGCCTCTAGCTCTTCATTCGTAAGCTGTTTTGGCATATATGTTTGCAGAATATCTAATTCTGTTTCAAGTTGTTGCACAAGGTCATCGCGTCCAGCTGATTTGAATTCTTGGAGGGAATCTTTTCTTTGTTTAACTTCTCTCGACAAGATTGTCATTTCTTCGTCTTCAGATAATGGATCTTTTCCAAGCTTAATGGTTTCATTCTGTATAGAAGCTTTTACCATGCGAATTACACTAAGGGTAATTTTATCTTTGTTCTTCATCGCCTGCTTCATATCTTGGTTTAATGTTTCGAGTAATGTCACTGATTACACCCTCTTTAGAATTTACGCTTTCTAGCAGCTTCAGATTTCTTTTTGCGACGCACACTTGGTTTTTCGTAGTGTTCACGCTTACGATATTCCTGCAATGTACCACTTTTGGATACACTACGCTTAAAGCGACGAAGAGCATCTTCAAGAGACTCGTTTTTACGAACGCGAGTTGTATTTGACATGCTAATTTCCCTCCCTCCGAAGCACAAAACAGATTGTACTAGCATATGATTTTCAATTCACATGCTTTTTAAAGTATAATATAATCCTTTATTTTGGTCAACTGATTGTTTCCAAACAAACCATAATTTATACATATTAATATCCACTGCTGCCCTGCTCACCTTTTAGAATAGACACACCTGCGCTTGCGCCAATCCTTGTTGCACCAGCTTCTATCATTGCTTTTGTCGTTGCTAAATCACGAATACCACCAGAAGCTTTTACTCCCATATCCGGCCCCACCGTTTTGCGCATTAAACGAATATCTTCAACGGTTGCACCACCACCAGAAAATCCTGTTGATGTTTTTACAAAGGCAGCACCTGCTTGCTTCGCTAGTTGGCATGCTTGTACCTTTTCTTCTTCTGTTAATAAAGAAGTTTCAATTATTACCTTTGTAAGTGCTTGACCTTCTGTCGCTTTCACTACTGCTTCTATGTCTTCGAGAACCGTTTGTTTATCTCCGGATCTCAATGCACCGATGTTAATAACCATATCTACTTCTGTCGCACCATCCTTAATGGCTTGCTTGGTTTCCTCCACCTTTGCGAAAGTAGAAGTAGCTCCTAATGGAAAACCAATGACTGTACAAACCTTAACTGATGTTGCTTTTAATTGTTCGAAACAGTAAGGGACCCAATATGGATTAACACACACAGATGCAAAGTTATGCTCTTTAGCTTCCTCCACAATTTGAGCAATTTTTTCTTTTGTTGTTTCTGGCTTTAATTGCGTATGATCAATATATTTTGCTAAATTATCCATCAAATTCATTCCTTCCTAACATAGTTGTACGTACCTCTTTGAATATCATAGCATTTATTGCAAAAGAAATCTAATATGGTCCCAGAAAAGAGTTTGTTCAAACATTGTGGAAAAAAATGGATTGTCAGATTAATTCCATAAGAAAGCCGGCAAAAGTGAACAGGCTTTTTTTAGAAAGTATTTGTTCACGAATTGCCGCGTAAATTAGTTGGCACTCACTTTACCATATGCTGTTTCATCTAGCACTCTTACAAATGTTGCTTGATTAAGCGGGTAATCTGCTTTCGTTATTTTAACACGCACGAGCTTTCCAATCATATCTGGCGTACCAGAAAAAGCTACTTTTAAATAATTATCTGTATATCCAATCAAATGATTTGGATGTTGTTCGTCCTGAGAATGTTCTTCAGGTATTACTTCAAGTACTTCATTTTCGTAGTTTGAAGCATATTCCTTAGCTAACTGCTCTGATAATTCAATCAGTTGATGGACACGGTTATTTTTAACCTCATCATCAACTTGGCCCTCCATCCGAGCAGCTGGAGTACCTGTTCTGCGAGAATATGGGAATACATGGAGTTCAGAAAAACCAATTTCCTTAATAAAATCATATGTTTCTTGAAATTCTTCGTCCGTTTCCCCTGGAAAGCCGACAATAACATCAGAAGTTATTGCTAGCCCTGGTAGTGCTTTTTTCAATTTCATCACTTTTTCCTTATAATAGGAACTTGCATATTTACGACGCATTCTCGCTAATACCGAATCTGATCCCGATTGTAATGGAATATGCAAATGCCTGACAACCTTTTCGGACTGATCTAACACTTCCACGACTTGATCAGTAATTTGACTAGCTTCAATAGAAGAAATACGGATTCGCTTTAACCCTTTGACTTTGGATTCTAAATCGCGCAAAAGCATGGCAAAATTATAATCTTTCATATCTTCACCATATCCTGCTGTGTGAATACCTGTTAATACAATTTCTTTATACCCTGCATCTACAAGCTTTTGTGCTTGTTCAATTACATTTTGTGGGTCCCTTGAACGTAATAGCCCACGTGACCAAGGGATAATACAAAAGGTACAGAAGTTGTTACAGCCTTCCTGAATTTTCAAAGATGCACGAGTACGATCAGAAAACTCAGGGACATCCATTTCCTCAAAGACTCGATTTTTCATGATATTAGAAACGCCATTTACCGGTTCTTTTGATTTTTTATGCTGTTCAATATAACTGATCATATGCTTTCGATCTTGTGTACCTACAACTACGTCTACCCCTGGTATTTCCATGATTTCTCCTGGAGAAGTCTGGGCATAGCAACCAGTAACACAGACAACAGCTTCTGGATTTTTGCGGATTGCTCGTCGAATAACTTGCCTGCTTTTTTTATCACCTGTATTTGTCACCGTACACGTATTAATCACGTAAACATCTGAATTACGATCAAAATCAACTCTTTCATAACCATGTTCCTTAAACATGTTCCATATACCTTCTGTTTCATAATGGTTTACTTTGCAACCTAATGTATGAAAAGCTACTGTTGGCATGATGAACACCTCATTTCTTCAAAGTGGTACGATATACTAGCTAACGTATATAGTGCAGCGGTTTCTGTCCGTAAAATCCTTGGTCCAAGCCGTATTGCTTGAAATTCATTTGCTTTTAAAAGTTTCACTTCTTCATCTGAAAATCCGCCTTCAGGGCCAATGCATACAAGTAGACTTTGTTCTTTCTCAAGTCTTGCTAATGCCGAACCCAATGACTGATGTTGTTCTGATTTAGCTTCCTCTTCGTAAGCGAACAAAGCGAAGTCATAGTCTTTTGCAGCTTCTATGATTTCAGAAAGATCCTGACAAGGGTCTACTGATGGAATTTTATTGCGGTGGCTTTGCTCGCTAGCCTCTTTAACAATTTTATGCCATCGTTTTACTTTCTTTTCTTTTCGCCTTTCTTCCCATTTTACAATGGATCTAGCGGCTTGAAAAGGCAAAAATCGATGTGCGCCTAGCTCTGTCCCTTTTTGTAAAATCCATTCCAGCTTGTCACCTTTTGGTAGTGCCTGTGCAATAGCAATATCTACAGGTAATTCTGCATGATGAGTTAACCAGTTAACAATATCGGCATAAACAACCTGATTGTCTAAAAATGTGATTTGACAAATTGCCGCTTGTCCATCTGGATGATTACAAATAATCTCATCCCCTGCCTGAAATCGCATTACACGCTTCATATGGTGCACATCATCTCCGGTAATCTTGATCGTTTTCTCAGACCATGTATGTGCAGGTACAAAATAACGTTGCAATAGTTAACACCTTCTTCTACTATTGATTCGGTTTTAATGCAACAATGGAAACCCAATCTTCTAATTCGTTGACTTGAATGATCTCAAAACCTTGTTGCTCCAAATGTTCTTTTATCAATTGCTTTTTACTCTGTGTAATCCCAGATGTAATAAAATAACCACCAGATTTCAATCGCTCCCAAGCTTCTCCAATGAACCGCACAATCACTTCAGCTAAAATATTGGATACAATAAGATTCGCTTCCACCTTTACATGGTCCAATAAATTATTTTGCTTTGCAGTTATTTTTTCCTCTAAGTGGTTTAATTTTGCATTTAACACCGTACTCTTTACAGCTACATCGTCCAAATCATACGCATAAACGCGCGAAGCACCTAATAGTGCTGCTGCAATACTTAACACACCAGACCCTGAACCTACATCAATTACTGTATCATTTTTATGGAGAAATTGCTCTAATGCCTGAATACTTAATACAGTTGTTGGATGTGTACCAGTACCAAAGGCCATACCTGGATCAAGTTCAATAATGATTTCATCTGTATCTACAGGTTGATAATCTTCCCATGTTGGCGTAATGGTAATCCGTTTCGATATTTTCACAGGTTTGTAATACTTTTTCCAAGCAGTGGCCCATTCTTCTTCATGGACTTCACTTAAGGTGATCTGATTTCTACCTAAATCGATATCATATAACATTAAGTTGTTGATTGCTGATTTTATTTCTTCCACCGTTTCACCTAAAAAACTGTTGATAGGAAGATAAGCCTTAATATAAACCCCTTCCTCTGGGTATTCTTCTGGGTTTAATTCATATATTTCCCCATAAATAGAAGGATGTTCCCTCTCTAAATCTAATGCATCTTCAATTACAAGACCACTTGCTCCATTTTCATGTAAAATATTCGATATCGGTTCTATAGCTTCATTTGTCGTGTGGATACAAAGTTCAGACCATTTCATTTTGAATCACCCTTTTCTCATTTAACAAAGGTCCAAGCGCCCGTTTAGCAACGTATCAACTGGAACGAAGCAACTAAGGTTTTAGGTAACATGGTAAGGATACGTACCAATGATGACTTACTGTAGGGCGGATTCGTGAAGTTACCTAGTTGCTGGGCGCTTAAGCCGGACGTGACTATTCCGTTTTATCGTTATCCCAAAGCCAACATTTTTATACTTTCTTATCTGTTAAAGAAAACTTGGCTGGTGCCAAGTCTCCCATGTAATCGCCCATGTTTAGCTTTTAGTAAAATGGTACAAAGTATTTTTTCACCTATCAGTGGTTGCTTGCTAACATATAAGTGTTTCCATCTTTCAAGTAGTAATGTATGAATCACCCCTGAATGGAAAACTTATTAGCAGCGTAAACTATTTAAAACAACTAATTACTCTGCGATGAGGCTTGTGCTTAAAACTATTTTTACATAATAATTTGTTGGGTGAATTACATTTATACGAACCCATTATGTATACGGTGTGAGAAACACACCGTTATTCACTTTTGAATGCTTTCTTAAATCGTTCAAATAAGGAACTATCTTGTTCATCTGTTGCATCATTGCCACTGATATCATTAAATTCTCGTAACAATTCCTTTTGGCGATCGGTAAGCTTCGTAGGTGTTATTACTTTTACTTTAACATGTTGATCTCCATGACCGTAGCCCCTCACATTTGGCGCACCTTTACCTTTCATGCGAAAGACTTTACCAGATTGAGTTCCTGCTGGTATTTTTAGTTTTACTTTCCCATGAACCGTTGGCACTTCCACTTCATCTCCAAGCGCTGCTTGCGCGAAGGTTAACGGCAGTTCACAGAAAATATGGTCTCCTTCTCGCTGGAAGAATTCATGTGGTTTAATATGCACAACAACAAATAAGTCTCCTGGAGGCCCCCCATTAATACCAGTTTCTCCTTTACCTGATACTCGAATTTGTTGACCTTCATCAATTCCAGCTGGTATGGAAATATGAATTTTGCGGCGCTTTTTCACTCTTCCAGTACCGCCACATGTGGTACATTTTTCTGGGATAATTTTACCTGAGCCATTACAATAATGACATACTCTGCGATTAACAACCTTACCAAATGGTGTGTTTTGCTCCATATTTAATTGGCCTGAACCGTTACAATGCGAGCAGGTTTTCGCTTTCGTTCCGGGTTTTGCCCCAGAACCTGAGCAAGTATCGCATGTCTCTTCCTTAGGAATCGTAATCTCGGCTTCCTTACCAAAAATAGCCTCTTCAAATTCCAACTCCATCGTATATTGTAAATCGGCTCCTTGCTGTGGGGCATTTGGATCTCTTCTACGCCCGCCTCCACCAAAAAACATATCAAATATATCGCCAAAGCCACCGCCGAAGTCTTGAGCCCCGCCAAAGCCACCGAATCCTTGACTTTGAGGTCCAGCATGTCCGAATTGATCGTACTGCGCCCGTTTTTGTTCATCACTTAACACTTCATAGGCTTCTTTGGCTTCTTTAAATTTATCTGCCGCATCCGCTTCTTTATTCACATCCGGATGGTATTTTCTGGCTAATTTACGATATGCCTTTTTTATTTCATCCTTGGAAGCACCTTTTTCGACTCCAAGAATTTCATAGTAGTCTCGTTTACTCACTTGATCACTCTCCCCGATACACACTTTTGCATAGCTCTTATCTTACCACCATATATATGCATGTGGCAAATATGCGCAAACGATAAACGTGTAAAAAGTCAAAGCCAAGAGGAACCTGACTTTGACTTTTAATTTACAGGATGATAATGGAAGAAATGAACTGCCACTTTCCTTTATCTTCCTGTTCTAATGTTTACTTTTTATCCTTACCTTCTTCATCATCTACTTCTTGATATTCCGCATCAACGACATTATCGTCACTATTTGATCCTTGTTCACTTTGTTGAGCTTGTTGTTGTTGCGCCATTTGCTCATACAATTTAACCGATAGTTGTTGTACTTGCTCCTGTAACGCTTCTTTCTTTTCTTTAATTTTTTCAATGTCGTCCGCTTCTAACGCAGATTTCAATTCATCTTTTGCTGCTTCTGCTTTTTGTTTCTCATCATCAGAAACTTTGTCGCCAAGATCTTTAATTGTTTTATCCGTTGTAAAGATTAACTGATCTGCTTCATTGCGCAATTCAATCTCTTCACGACGTTTTTTATCTGCCTCTGCATTTTCTTCAGCTTCTTTAACCATACGTTCTACTTCTTCATCAGAAAGACCAGAAGAGGATTTAATCGTAATTGATTGTTCTTTATTTGTTCCCAGATCCTTAGCGCGAACATTAACAATTCCGTTAGCATCAATATCAAACGTAACTTCAATTTGTGGAACACCACGTGGTGCTGGTGGAATATCCGTTAATTGGAAACGACCTAATGTCTTGTTATCTGCCGCCATTTCGCGTTCACCTTGTAAGACATGAATATCAACGGCTGTTTGATTATCAGCAGCTGTTGAGAAAATTTGCGAATGACTTGTTGGGATTGTAGTATTACGTTCAATTAATTTAGTTGTTACGCCACCCATTGTTTCAATACCTAAAGAAAGTGGAGTAACGTCTAATAATACAACATCTTTCACGTCCCCTTGAAGGACACCACCTTGAATAGCCGCACCAAGTGCAACAACTTCATCCGGGTTTACACCTTTTGATGGTTCTTTACCAATGACACGTTTAATTGCTTCTTGAACAGCAGGAATTCTTGTTGAACCACCGACTAAAATAACTTTATCAATATCATTTGATGAATAATCAGCATCCGATAAAGCTTTACGAGTAGGTACCATCGTACGCTCAACAAGATCTGAGGAGAGTTCTTCAAATTTCGCTCTTGTTAATGTCATTTCTAAGTGTAATGGACCAGCTTCTCCTGCTGTAATAAATGGTAAGGAAATTTGTGTTTGCGATACTCCGGAGAGTTCTTTTTTCGCTTTTTCCGCTGCATCTTTCAAACGTTGCGTAGCCATTTTGTCCTTTGATAAATCAATACCATTTTCTTTCTTGAATTCTTGTACCATATAGTCAATGATAACTTGGTCGAAATCGTCTCCACCTAGACGATTATCTCCAGCCGTAGAAACAACTTCAAATGTACCGTCACCAATGTCTAGGATAGAAACGTCAAAGGTTCCTCCACCTAAGTCATATACTAAAATCGTTTGATCTTCATCTTCTTTATCGATTCCGTAAGCCAATGCAGCAGCTGTTGGTTCGTTAATGATACGCTCTACTTCCAAACCAGCTATCTTACCAGCATCTTTCGTTGCTTGACGCTCAGCATCGTTGAAGTAAGCAGGGACTGTAATAACAGCTTTTTCAACCTTCTCCCCTATATAGTCTTCAGCATAAGATTTAAGATGCTGAAGTACAATAGCTGAAACCTCTTGTGGTGTATATTCTTTATCTTCAATTTTCACTTTATAATCTGTTCCCATATGACGCTTAATAGATTGGATCGTGTTGGGATTTGTAATTGCTTGGCGCTTTGCAACTTCACCCACTTGTCTTTCTCCATTCTTAAACGCTACAACAGAAGGAGTTGTACGGTTACCTTCAGGGTTTGGAATTACGACAGATTCGCCACCTTCCATTACTGCGACACAAGAGTTTGTTGTACCTAAGTCAATACCGATTATTTTACTCATAGTTATTTCCTCCCTTAACTAGCAAAAACGATTATTTTGTTACTTTTACCATTGCTGGACGAATTACACGATCTTTTAATATATAGCCTTTCTGCAACTCTTCTACAACAGTGTTCGATGGCTGATCCTCATCTTCTACTTGCATAACAGCATGATGTATGTTTGGGTCAAATTCTTTCCCAACTGCTGGAATCTCTTCTGCTCCTTGTGAAGCTAGCGCCTCTTTTAATTGGTTATAAACCATAGAGATACCATCAATAATACTTGCAGTGGCTTCTGTTTTTTCGACTTGCAAAGCACGCTCAAAGTTATCTAAAGCAGGTAACAATTCTTGAATTAAATCCTGTGATTGATATTTACGAGCTGCTTCACGCTCTTTAATCGTACGCTTTTTAAAATTGTCATATTCAGCTTGAACTCGAAGTAATTGTTGATACATTTCCTCTTTTTCTGCTTGTAATGCATTCAATTTTGATTGTAATTGTGAAATATCCTCTTCACTGTCATTCGCTTCTTCTGTTTCCTCTTTATCTAAAACTTCTACAGATTCAACTGTTTCATCCTCCACTATCTCTTCGTTAACGTTATTCTCTTCATCAGTAGTCGTGTTTGTCTGTTTTTCCTGTTCCTCCACGCCTGACACCTCCTATTTAAACTAACCATCATACACTATAACACGTTGAGCCTCAGAACGAAACAGTGGGGTTTTATGAGCTGCTCATCCTAGACGCGTCTAGCTTTATGAATTAATTTTCATCTTTGTACCTCATATACAATACGTCTGTCATTTCATGAGAAAGAATACTTAATAATGAAATCACTTTACGATATTCCATTCTTGTTGGACCAAGCAACGCGATCGTTCCCATTTGCCCCTCACCTAAATGGTAAGCAGCAGTAATTAAGCTTAAATCCTTAATGGCATCAACATCATTTTCCCTACCAATGGAAACTTTAATGCCATCATTGGATTGCTTTAATAAATTCACTATTTCTTCTTCATTTTCAATCATCGTGTAAAAAGCTCGAATCTTATTCACATCATTGAATTCAGGTTGCATAAGCATGTTAGATTTTCCGCCGATATATAATTTGACTGGGTGATCTTGTAGAAATGCACCTTTTAGGTGTTGATATGACTTATCTAAATCAGAAACATACTTCTGCATCATCGCATCAATTTCTGCATTAAATTTTTCAGCCAACTGCAATATCGGAACGCCATGTAGCTGATCATTTAAAATGTTGACCATTTTCTCCAAGTCAGAGCTATTTATTTCCTCAGGAATTGAAAATGAACGATGCTCAACATGCCCCGTATTTGTAACAAGTATAGCAACAGCAGTATTGGCTGATAATGGTATGATTTGAATTTGCTTTAATTTTGTCTCAAAGATTTCAGGTCCCAATATAATAGATGTATAATTGGTCAACTCTGATAATACCTCTGCAGACATTTGTACAATTTGCTCAAACTCAAAAAAACCATCTTGAATCATGTGCTTTATCACATTGCCTTCTTTCTGTAAAATACTTGGCGAAATAAGATGGTCCACATAATAGCGGTACCCCTTTTCAGAAGGAATACGACCAGACGATGAATGAGTTTTCTCAAGAAACCCCATATCTTCTAAGTCAGCCATTTCATTGCGGATGGTTGCAGCACTATATGGAATCACTTCCTTCTTTGCAATAGCACGTGAGCCAACTGGATGTGCCGACTCGATGAAATCATCAATTATGACTTGTAAAATTAATAACTGCCTTTCTGTTAACATGATGATCACCTCTGTTAGCACTCATTCCTTTCGAGTGCTAATGCTAATATTAAATTATCAAATCCACTTTTTTTTGTCAATAAAATGGCATGCGTGAATACAATCTTTTTATGGAGATAAAAAACTAATCCAGTATAGAATGGGATGGGAGGGTTAATGATGCTGTTTATAACACGAGAAGCTATACAATTGTTCCGTCTCATTAACTGCAAATAACATATTAGTCATAATAAAATAGCCTGTATGTATAAGGCTACACACAGACTATTTGGTTATTCTTCCCTAGTGGATTACCGTATCTTCGAGTAAAAACCTTTCAAATACCTCATTAGCTAATATTTTTCCTTCTTCTGTTAATGCGACCTTATCTTCTTCTTCCATCAGCCAGCCGCGACGTACCAGTTCTTTTATCGAGGAACGATATAGCTGATCCATGGAGAGACCGAATTTATCTGCAAATTGGTGTTTGCTCACGCCCGCCATTCTGCGTAAACCAAGAAACATCTCTTCTTCGATTTGCTCTTTTTTGCCAATAACATCCACATGTAAAACAGGTTTACCGTCCTTTTTTGCTTGTTTCATATACGCAGGTAATGGTCGGATATTGCCATAGCGCTTCCCAGGTAAGTATCCATAAGCACCAGCTCCAAACCCGTAATAGAAATCATTATTCCAGTAGGCTAAATTATGTTTACTTTCAAAACCTTGTTTAGCAAAATTACTAATTTCATATTGGTGTAACCCATTTTTTTCTGCCGTTGCTTTTAATATGTCATACATTTTCACTTCATCCTCTTGCGGAGGTCGAGGTAGTTGTCCTTTTTTATAACGCTGATAAAAGACCGTCTTCGGTTCAATTTGTAACGCATATGTTGAAAGATGTGGCAGATTTAAATTCATTGCCCTAGCTAATGAATCTTGAAAGTGCTCAACGGTTTGGTTGGGGAGAGAATAGATTAAATCTGTGCTAATATTACGAATGCCGTAATTTTGCAATAATGACACGGTATTGTACACATCTTTAACAGTATGGATCCTACCTAGCGTTTTTAGCATCGCATTATCAAACACTTGTACACCTAAGGATACTCGATTAACCCCATAAGCTTGTAATAGTTCAACCTTCTCTTTACTAAAGTCACCAGGGTTTGCCTCAATCGTAAACTCTTCACATGCGTCAAGATTAAATTTTCGTGTGATATGACTTAGCACAGCTTCCAATTGCTGAACGGTTAAAGCAGTAGGTGTTCCTCCTCCAATAAATATCGTCCTCACGTTCATTTGTTCTTCCTGTACATAAGTAGATATTTCTTGTTTTAACGCTTCAATATAATCGTTTGCTAGCTGTTCATTATAAAAGAATTTCGTAAAGTCACAGTAATGACAAATTTGCTGACAAAACGGAATGTGGATATAGACAGATTGAATAGATGTCATAAAATACTCCTTCATGGAAAACAAACTTTATTTAGAGAGATGACATGTACTTCGAATAAGTTAAGTCAATCCGACTAGTAAAGTCATCATTTTTATATATCGTTTATTAATGGCTTTAATACCTCAAATACAAGATATACTAGCCACCAATACCGATGTGATACAAATACATATAAAATGTAAACTTCATGGAGTAGGAGTTTTCCTTCCCCTACTCATAAAAATAGTACAACGACTAACCTCTATCGTTCACTGGAAAAAGCAGCACACCTTTTCTGTGTGTCCCACCTTGTTTGATCGACATTTTGTCAAATCGAGCGAATCGGAAATTTAGCTGCGGTTATTTCTCGCTTTTACTTCTTCATATCGCTACGACTCTTAATTCGGGGTTCTCGTATTCGAGAAATAATAAATTTTAAAAACGTTCTACCGCCAAAGCCGATTATGACGGCATTACGGCAGCAGAACGCTCTATATAGTTTTAATCAAACTTTAATTATCATCCATTTCCAAAACAGCCATAAACGCTTCTTGAGGAACTTCAACGGAACCAACCATCTTCATCCGTTTTTTTCCTTCTTTTTGTTTCTCTAGTAGTTTCCTTTTTCTGGAAATGTCACCACCATAGCATTTGGATAGAACATTTTTTCGCATCGCTTTAATGGTGGATCTAGCAATAATTTTGTTGCCAATTGCCGCTTGTACTGGAACTTCAAATTGCTGTCTCGGAATAAGTTCTTTTAATTTATCAACAATATGCTTACCACGTTCGTAAGCAAAATCTCGGTGAACAATAAACGATAATGCATCAATCGTGTCACCATTTAACAAAATATCCATTTTCACTAACTTAGAAGCTCTGTAGCCAATTAAATCATAGTCAAACGAAGCATATCCCTTTGTTTGTGATTTTAACTGATCAAAGAAATCATACACAATCTCTGACAACGGAATATGGTAAATTACATTAACACGAATATCGTCTAAATATTCCATGTCTATAAACTGACCACGCTTCTTTTGCGCAATTTCCATCACTGCACCAACATATTCATTCGGAACCATAATGGTAGCTTTTACGTATGGTTCTCTCACTTCTTTAATCTGCTGTGAATCAGGCATGAACGATGGATTATCAATTGTTATCGTTGTTCCATCTGTTTGTTCTACTTCATAAATAACACTTGGGGCTGTGGTGATTAGGTTGATATTAAACTCTCTTTCAATTCGCTCTTGAATGATTTCCATATGCAATAAGCCTAAAAATCCGCAACGAAAACCAAAACCTAAAGCTTGCGATGTTTCAGCCTCATATTGTAAAGAAGAATCGTTTAATTCTAAACGCTCTAATGCTTCACGTAAATCATTATAGTTTTTTGAATCGACCGGATACAACCCGCAAAAGACCATTGGATTTAAACGCTTATAACCAGGTAACGGCTCTACGGCTGGACGTTCGACTAATGTAATCGTATCTCCAACTCGGGAATCACCTACATTTTTAATCGATGCTGTTAAATAACCAACATCCCCAACAATCAATTCATCCTTCGTTACTGGTTTTGGTCGAAACACTCCTAATTCATTTACTTCGAATTCTTTACCGGTAGCCATCATCTTTATTTTATCGCCAACCTTTAAAGAACCTTCTTTAATACAAACATAAGCTACAACACCACGATACGGATCATACATGGAATCAAATATTAAAGCTTTTAATGGTTCTTCAGGATCTCCAGCAGGGGCAGGTATCGCTTCAATGACTCGCTCCAGAATTTCATTAATCCCGATATTCGCCTTCGCAGAAGCTAAAATAACATCATCTTTATCAATACCGATAACATCTTCAAGCTCCTGTTTCACGCGTTCTGGATCTGCGCTAGGTAAATCAATTTTATTAATTACCGGTATAATTTCCAGATCATTATCTAATGCCAAATAAACATTGGCTAGCGTTTGTGCTTCAATTCCCTGTGCTGCATCCACTACTAAAATGGCGCCTTCACAGGCGGCAAGACTCCTTGATACTTCATATGTAAAATCAACATGCCCAGGTGTGTCGATTAAATGAAATAGATAATCTTCGCCAGCGTTACTTCGGTAATTTAGCTGCACTGCATTTAATTTGATGGTTATACCTCGTTCTCTTTCCAAATCCATTGCATCAAGCAGCTGATCTTTCCTTTCTCTTTCCGTAATGGCTTTCGTATGCTCTAAAATACGGTCAGCCAATGTAGACTTCCCGTGATCAATGTGAGCGATAATCGAAAAATTACGCACATTTCTTTGAATTTCTGTCATTAATGATGTTCACTCCTACTTTTTCTACCAATATCTTTTAGTAGAAAACCTAAATTATCGACGACAATGACTAGGTTAGATTATAGCAATAGAATCAATGATATTCAAGAACAATGATACAGCTAATTCATCGTGGCGCCACTGGTGCACGAGCTAGACGAAGATCGTTTTAAAAATCCTGTATTAAACAACAAATTTGTTTTTTACCATGCTGGCTAAAAAAACAGCTCGGCGATTTGATGTAAAATCGTCACTACAGCTTCAAAAAAACTAGTAATACCAGCTTCTAATACGGAAGCTGTTTTTTCAGTTGCCGGTGCAGGCATCTCAGGTTGTGTGGACAATGCCTCATGCTGCCCATCGGGAGCCGGTTGTACCTCTTTTTCAATCGCATGCTCATCTGTTTCCGTTAAAGTTGTCGGGACAATGCCCTCCTCTCCACCATTATTACCGTAAACAACCCCAGCTAAAAAACAAACCGCTAATAATAGTAATACAATAACAGCACGAGTCATTTCTACACCTCCTAAGATGACGCATCCACTTTCTCTGCGTCCCAATACATTTCGCTAAATACATCCGCAAGTGCATCAGCAGAACGATATAGTTCGTCTAAATGATTTTCAACTCCACCAAATTCAAATAACAATGCATTTTCGGATAAATCCTGATTGAAAATACCATTCGTACCTGCGCCTTTTTTGGTATATACTCCTCTACTCAAGCCTGGATATTTTTCTTCTAGTAAATAATGTAAGTTTGTTGCCAACTTTTGGTTTTCTTCATAATCCGCGTGTTCTGCACCAACAACAATCATAAGCCTAGCATAAGATTTACCATTAACTTTTGTGGTCGTCTTATCTCTACTAATGGAATCACGGTGTAAATCAAACGCATATCGCATATGTTTATTAGCTGCAAACGCTTCTTCCACAACCTGCCTAGAGGCTTGATAGGATTTGCCATAGTCCCAATCCTTTTTATTCAATTCATGCATGATATCGGTATCTTCTACTATCGTTCCAATACCATTATCTTGCAGCGATTCTGCTAAACGGTCACTTACCTTTGTTATATTCACTTCTTTATGATGTGCCTGATTAGGGTCTGTTACCTCTGGTAAATGAGGTAGAAAAGATTCCCGATTATGGGAATTGTATATATAAACAACTTGTTTATCACCAGTTGTCGGTGTAGCTTGTTGCTGTTTTTTAGCTTTTTTATCTTTTTCTGTTCGTTCTTCTTCACTTTCCTCTAGAACAGCTTTTCTTTCTTTTAAAACGTCTTCCAATGGAGGGGATGACTCTACTGGAAAATTCGTAAAATCAGTACCTTGCCCTGCTACAATCATTTGATTATCGAAATTAGAAAATCCAGGTATTTCATTTCTTAACAAGCTACGCGGATCATTTGGCTTTAAATTAGTTGTTATTTGAAATAAAGTCTTCGTTACGTCAGGCTTTGCTTTATCCGCTAGAAACCCTTCATGAAACGCACGATTTTCTAAACGAAGCAGATAGTAAAAAAAGGAACTATCTATATCGCTTGTCCACTCACTAATCATCTCTGATGACAGCCGGTATGCTGGTTTTATAGCTGTCATAGTTGCTATGAACAAAAAAAGTAATATAAAGCCAATGATATACATACTGCTTCTTGGTAAGAGAAACCATAGCGTTTTTGTTTTCATTCTTTCACCCCTTCTTAAATCACCACTATCGTTCGAAACGTATTCGTATAAAAGCATGAATGAAGCATCCTTTTTTATATTTTTTATTCATGGTGATAAGCTGTTTTACAAAAGTCTACTTGCTTGGAAAAGCGTGAAGACTGTATCCAATTGCTACGCCTATACACTTTCTTTTGGCAGAACGCCCACAATAGTAAGCATATGAAACTAAGGTAGGCTTTCATTAATTTAAGGTATGTTATATTAAAATGTAGACCTTTATCCTCCGTTTAATGTACTACGATCGTTACTAAGCTTTTTGAGTATTCTCTGTAAACTATTAACGCTTCTAGTTTACTCTATGTTTTAGATTCAAAAGCTAGAACCAATGATGTTATATATTAGGATTTTTATTCCTGAAATGATAGAGTGAAAGTTCTCATGGCACGCTATAAAAAAAGCACCCTCCATGAAGAGAATGCCTTTTCCACATTATTTGTCGCTTATCTGCTATAAGCGCTAAAGTTATCCACGTCGACTTTTTCATGAAGTGCCGCATTTACTCCGTTAGCTAGAACCGTAGCCATATCCTTCATAAATGCATCCACTTCTTTTGGTGTTACCATTAAATTATGCCCAAGAGGTGTTAGGACTTCTGTAATGAGCTTCCTTTTTTCTTCATCGTCCAACCCGCCTACGATCCCAAGAAAAGTTTCACGCTTTTCTTTATCTGGCATATCTTCTTTACTTAAACTTCGATCACCAAATGAAAGACCAGCAGGAGTTAAAGCTTTTGATGGTGCATCTTTTTCCCGCCACTCTCTGCCAAAATGTTTTAAGATAAAATCGATTGTATCGCTGGCAATCGTTACTGCATCAACAACGGTAGGGACACCGATTGCAATAACTGGTATTCCTAATGTTTCTTGGCTAATTTCTTTACGCTTATTCCCAACTCCAGATCCAGGGTGTATACCTGTATCAGACAATTGAATCGTTTCGTTCACTCTTTCAATCGAGCGTGAAGCAAGTGCATCAATACAAATAACAAAATCAGGCTCGAACTTCTCTACAATCCCAAAAATAATATTACTTGTTTCAATTCCCGTTACCCCCATAACGCCTGGCGTTACTGCTGCTGTTGAACGATATCCATTTGCAACTGTTTCATGCTCTAATCGAAATAGATGGCTTGTTACTAACACCTTCTCTACCGTCATTGGTCCGAGCGCATCAGGGGTTACATTCCAATTGCCAAGGCCAACAATTAACCCTTTTGCATCCTTAGGGATTTGATTAGAAGCTAATAATTCCTCTAACTCTTTTGCTAATACTTGGGCTGCCGAATACTGTCTATCTGTATCTTGGCGTTTTACGCCATCTGCATAAATCGTAATATATGTTCCTGCTTTTTTTTGCAGTAGTTTAGCACCTGTTTGATCGATATCTACGTAGGAAATTTTAATGCCATCCTTCTCTTTTTCTTTAATAGTTACACCTTTTATTGATTGTTCCGATTGATCTTGCTTCTCTACATACATATCTTTAGCTTCAACTGCAAGATCTGTCCTCACCTGGTAAGGAACAAATTGTTCATTTTGTTGCTCCATTGGTTATCACCCTTTATCCATTTTATTTTTAGTTTGAACAATGATACTTAACTCATACATGTAAGTAAATCATCCTTAAGGTAAAGCAATCGATAATAAGCAATTTTGGATATCTTTTTTGTATAGGCTTTCTTCCCTCCTGCCCTTGAATAATAAGGTATAGATTAGTGTCTACATTATCTCTTTCACTCAATTAAACAATAAAAGTTCACTTAAGTATGTTGTAGCTACTTGAAAACACATGCTTCCTTTGGTAAAATGACCTTTGTCGATAGACAAAAAAATTGGAGTCTCATAACGATTTGTTTTGGATCATAAACCGAGATACAATCGATGATGGTGTTAGTTTTAGGAGGTGAAGTCAATGGCAAATATTAAATCTGCAATTAAACGTGTTGATACAAATAGAAAGAAACGTTCTAATAATATTACACAAAAATCAACCATGCGTTCACACATCAAACATGTCGAAAAGCTAATTGAAGCAAAGGACAAAGAAAATGCGAGCATCGCTTATAATGCTGCTAAAAAAGCAATCGATAAAGCTGTTCAAAAAGGCGTTGTCCATCAGAATTTTGGAAATCGTCAAAAATCCCGTCTAGCTAACAAAATCAACCAGCTTGGCGCATAAAAAAACGATCCATTAAGGATCGTTTTTTTACTTCCAGACATTAACATATTACCTAGATATGCTATTTATGTTATTAGAGCATTACTACTTTCAAGCAGCGCCAGCGCGTACACTTCTTTGTATATATTGTAGTAAACCCTCGAGCGTTTTTTAGAACCATTTTAATGATACTTCTGTTACCTTTATGGTCGTACAACATTATTTCCTTGCACTAATTGATAAAGTAGCATTTCAAACGCCAAATCCTTTTCCATGCCTCCTTGCTTCATCACACTATCTGCTTCGGTAAGCTGATTCATGAAATATTGCAAAGCCTCTACTGAAAATTGTCCTTCTCGTTTTAAAGCTAATTTAATAACATATGGGTGGGCACCAAGCTGTTTTACCATTTGCCCCTGCGTATAGCCTTTTTGTTTCAATAGCTTCACTCTTAACAACATACGAAATTGAAATGCAAGTAAACCAACTAAAGCAATCGGTTCTTCTTTCTGCTTTTCTAAATCCCTATAGATTTCGATAGCTTGATGCAAATTGCGATTCATAACAGCATCTGCTAATCGAAGGGAAGAGCTTGTGGCAGTACGGGACATTAAGTTGTCTGCAATTTCTTTTGTCACCTGTCCATTTTCACCAACGTATAGGGAAAATTTATGTAATTCACTTTCTAAAAGGTGAAGATTCGTCGAAATTTCAGATTCAAGCATATCGTAAACTTCATCCGTTACGTGAATTTTCAATTGATCAGTGAGTTGCTCCATCCATTTCCTTAGTTCATATTCTTTAACTTCCCTGCAATTTGCTACAATCGCATGTTTTTTTAATTGTTTCGTTATTTTCTTTCGCTCATCTAATTTTTCATAAGGTGCAACCACTAATAAAATGGAATAATCTACCGGATTAGTTAAATAATTTTCCAATACTTCTAACTGATGGTCAACAGCATTTTTTTCCGGCTTTGCTTTTAGAAATGAAGCATTATTAGCAATAATTAATTTGCGATCTCCAAAAAAAGGAAACGTTTCAACATCTGCAATCACATCTTCAATAGGCGTTTCCTCTAAATCGTATACATTCAAGTTATCTTTATTGCCATCAATAGTTACTTGCTCTATTTTATTCTTTAGCTGTTGTATAAAAAAGGATTCATTTCCGTAAACTAAATATATAGGTGCTACTTGCTTTTTATTTAGCTGTTTGATTACCTCGATATAATCCATCATATCACTCCATATTTAAAACCTGTCTTATTTATGGTAAAGCGTATTGGAGAGAATGGCAAGGTAAAAAAATATGAGCTTCGACCGCAAAATAAAAAATCAGAGAGAGGGAAAATCCGGGTAAGAAAAGAACAATCCCTCTCTAATCTATATAAACGCTTAGTGAAAGGCCCTAGGAACCATGCACTAAACGATATTTGTTTTATTTCTATCATTTCCTTTCCGTTTGAAATTATCGATGTTAAGTCTTTCTAGTTTTGGTATGAAAACGTTTATATGTTACAATAAAGGTATACTGGATTTTTTTAATAAGTTAGCTTATACTATTGGTGATATGGGAGGGGTTAACATGAACGAATTTGAAAAGGATATTCAATCAAAAACAAATGACGTCGTCGATAACATTAAAGGCTTTACATTTTCGTTTGTTTTCTTTTTGTTAATTTTTGCAATTGGGGTAACGGTTAGTGTGCTGGGATCTTAATAAAACAGACATGAATAAGTAGCGTACATAAAGAGAGACTGATTTCAGTCTCTTTTTTTATTGTATAGGAAACTCTAAAATTAGATAATTGCGGATAATGAAATAACGGACTAGTCACGTCCGGCGCATGAGCCCAGCAACGATGCAACTTTAGAAATGCGCCCTCCGCTAAGACCTCATTGGTTTGTCGCTAAGAGAAAGGTCAACTAAAACAGGCTTTCCTCCAGATGTCGGCCTACCTTTATTTTCGTGGCATATTTCCTTTATCCCGTAAAAAGGCGTTGTAAATTCCTACGGTCTAAGGATGGAAGATGTGAGCGGAACAAGTCGAAGCGGGAGGTAACAGCACCTAAATCCCCTATTTCGTAAGGGCCTTTAGGTCATACCCTTGGGCTACTAACCAACAGGGGGGATAAAGAAAACCACGCTGTACCATTCACTACGTTGCTAAACGGGTGCTCTGCGCCTTTGTTCTTGGTGTATCATTGCTCATCATATAAATGTTATTTATACCAGAGATATCTTTATCTTTTGCAACCATCCAAAACCAAAAATGGTACAGTTTTACACATCTAATAAAGTATATGTTTTTAAGCGCTGTTACGTTCATGACAGTTTTACTAATTGTTTGGATAGTTATGGATTTCGAAGCCGAACAACGCACTGCTTCAAGCATTAAAACATCAGCTGAAATGATACGTAAGCTTTTAGTAGAAACTCCCATAGCACATATATTACATGATTATTTAAATATGTCTTTACCATTTTATAGGTGTAAATATCCCTGCCTTGTCTTGAAAATGATATTGAACAGCTCCATGTTGATCCGTTCGTAAGATAGTCACCCCTTTGTCTGCTAGCCTTTGTATCACATCATCAGCAGGATGCCCGTACCGATTATCTCTTCCCACAGGTATTAATGCGATTTCCGGTGAAAACTCTTGCAGGAGAGCTTCATCCGTTGACGTGTCACTTCCGTGGTGGGCCACTTTCAACACGTCTATCCTCAAGTTTGGATATTTGCTAATCACACCTTTTTCTTCCTCTTTTGTTATGTCGCCTGTAAACAGCCAATTTCTTCCTCCTAAATTTGTAAACAGCACCATGGAGTTTTGATTAGAGTCGTGGTTATCTTGCATCGGAGCAAGAATTTGCAACAAATGACCACCAACGTTTATTTCTGAATACCCCCTTGCTGTGATCAAGTTAACATCCTCTGGAAAACGGTTAAATTTAAGCTTTGCGGTATCAAAAAACGGGCTAACAATAATCGTATTTACTGCAAGCTCTTGAAATAAATACGGAACACTTCCAATGTGGTCCATATCTTCATGGGTTAAAATGACCGCATCTAATTGCTGAATCCCGCGCGAAAATAAATACGGCTTTATAACTTGCTCATATATACGCCTTGATGGAGCATGATCTGTAAATGAAAACGTTGCTCCAGCGTCAATAAGGATAACTCCTTTACGATAAGGTAATTCAATAACAAAAGCATCCCCTTGCCCAATATCTAACATGGTAACAGTACCACTTGGGGAAAAATAAGGACGTAAAGTATTTCCAATTAACAAGAGCACAATGAGGCATCCATAATAAAAAGCATACCGTAGCTTTTCTTTTTCCCAACATTGCATAAAAAGGATAAACAGGATGTAATAGAATAGGACAACAAACCAAGGTAACGGGCCGCTAACTAATGGAAAATGCAAATGTTCATCAAACCAATGAACAACTTGCATTGCTATATGGTGAATATTTATAAACCAATTATCCAGTAGAGAAACCCATGGCAGTGGGGTAAAGAGAAGTAATAAAAACATTGCTGGAATAACAAAAGTGGAGTAATAAGGCACCATTAATAAATTAACTACAATGGATGCAGGTTGAAATAACGAAAAGTAGTAAAATTGAATTGGCAAAATCGCTATCTGGGCAATAAAGCTAATATATAAAACTTGAAACAAGCGATTTTTCGTCTGAGAAAGAATTCTTTTTGATAAAAGTAAAGCAAACGTTACTGCAAACGAAAGCTGAAAACTAACTTGATACATAATAAATTTATCAGTAGCAAGCAAGAATAAAAATACAAGACTTAAAACATCTGTAACATTCCATTTCCAGCCTGTTTTATGAAGAGTGATCAAGATACATACCATTAAGCTAGCTCGCCACACAGAAGGTTCTCCGCCAGCTAAAACAGCATATATAGGGAGAAAGATAAGAATTGCCCATTCTGCCCATTCCTTGGTGAGTAAATTTAACTTAATAAGTACAAAGTATAATAAGCCTGTAATAATACCGACATGCAAACCTGAAATAGCGAGTAAATGACTCATTCCCCACCGTTGAAACAATTCAACTGTTTCTTCGTTTACGGATGAATCATCTCCGAAAACTAGCGCGCGCACCCAAGAAGAGGTTTCTTTACTTAATCGTTTATCCGTATAGTCCAATACAGAATGTCTAATTTGATCGAGGCTTTGCAATATTCCTCCATTCTTTACACATTGCAATAATTGCAAATTGGATAGAACAGCTTCATACCGGATTTCTTTCGTTAAAAGATATCTGCGATAATCAAATTGTCCGGGGTTGGTTGCAGTGTCAGGGATGCTAATTTCCGCCGTGAATGAACAAGTAGAACCATAGCGTATAGACTCATCGTATTTGTCCTCCTGTTTCGGAAAATACGTAACTGCAATTTTTTCATTTATCTGTTCGTCTTGGATAACAAAAGAAACCCGAGAAGTAGATTTTTCAACTGGACTGACAATTGATCCTGAAATAGTTATTGGATGCTTAAACGGATCCAACTGGTTGTTGCTAGATAGATGTGGAAGATAAAAGTAGAAAAAGAGAAGGGATAAAAAGGATAGCACCAATGGAAGGGTAGCTATCCGCTTGATGTAAAATAAATAACTAATCCATATAAGAAACATTCCAAAAAGCAATGTGCTGAATGAGATTAATATTGCCAGCATACTTATAAAAGCAGCACATGCGACAAAATGCCAATTACCATTCACACTATTCACCTTTCATCTAATTGAAATAGACGTACCGCTTCTTCTTTTAAATGCATTAATTCATCAGGATCGAGAGGTTTCTGATCCATTATTCGAACAAGCTCCTTCATAAATCGATGTTTCTCTGCATAGTTGGTATCAACCATAACATAATCAAGTACGACCTTCTTCGTTTCTACGCCAACCTCAGCAAATAAAGAAATCGCGTAAGGATGATTATGATAATCCTCAGCATAATAGACGGTCTGAATACCTGCTTGAATTAATTGCTTACAGCATTGCAAGCAAGGAAAATGAGTGACATAAATATCTGCCCCTTCTGTAGGGACACCGAATTTAGCACACTGTAATAGTGCGTTTGCTTCAGCGTGAATCGTACGAACACAGTGACCATCAATTACATAACAACCATCATCAATACAATGCACACTTCCAGAAACACTCCCATTATATCCACCAGCAATAATACGTTTATCTCGTACAATCGTAGCACCGACCATTAATCTAGTACATGTACTACGTAAAGCTAACAAGTGACTTTGTGCCATAAAATATTGATCCCATGAAATACGTTCCATTCGTACTCCCCTTTCAAACTCAACTATCCTATAGTTTCTTCCTTTTTCTGCTACTTTTAGATGGAGTATTCATTAAAAATAAAATACTATTCTCTGGGGAAACGCTATTTACAATAATGTCGAATTAAAAGCGTATCCAAAAGCTAAACAATGTTAACATCCCTATTAGAGACATAACTAGCCGCATTCAGAGCCACTCAAGGAACTTGAATTTCATCCTCTAGAGCTTCCAATGTTTTTTCGCCAATACCCGAAACATTCAACAAATCTTCCGGTTTTTGAAAAAGACCATGTTCCTCTCGATATTGAACAATTGCTGCTGCTTTTGCAGGTCCAATACCATTTAACGCTTCAATCTCTTCCGCAGTAGCTTGATTGATTTTGACTTTTACTGTTCCATTGCTTTGTTCATTAACTACCGATGATCCATTCTCTCCAACTGCTATTACATCAATAACCATCTCATCCTGAACTTTTAGCGCCAAATTCACCTGAGATTGATCCGCATTAGTCGTGAACCCGCCTGCTGTTTCAATAGCATCAACGACCCGTGCTTCTGATTCCATCTCATACACCCCCGGATGTTTCACTTCTCCCTTAATATCCACATATATCGATTGAGTTGCAGAAGTTTCTTCTTCCTGATCAGAAGAAGGATCAGTAGGATCTAGCGGCTCATCTTTCACCATCACTTTCGCATCTGTTCCGTGATCATCCTTCTCACTTGCCAATAATAAAACAACAATGATAGCGAGAGGGATTGCAACTATGAACAATATACGTTTCATTTTACTTGTGTACAAGGGATTCAACTCCTTTTCCTGAACCCATATTTTTCTTATAACCGGAGCAGCTTTTAGAGTCGGTTAACTGCTCCCTATAGGTTACTTCCACAAGAAGTATGAAAACTCCTTTTCGATTTAAAAAAGCATTATCTATCGCCTTTTTCAGCAGAAAAGAAAATCCTGGCTGTGTTTTCAGTTACACTATTTGCTTCTATCGAAAAATCCCCGTACATATTTATATTTCGAAAGCCTGTTTGCTGTAATAATTTTTTATAAAAATCAACAGAAAAAGTGCGTTGATGATGAACTTCGTCAAATCGAACGTAATCGCCCACTTCATTTTTTGAAAAAAATGTAAGCTCATGGAACATCTCACCTGTATGATCACCAGGCAGACAAAACCATATGTAACTCGCTTCTTCTGTAACATCAGCAAAGGTTTCATGTATATAATGATCCGTTACAAACGGCAATGCATGCACATCAAATAAAAAAACGCCTTTTGAGTTAAGTGCGTCATAAATGTTCTGAAATGTACGAAGCAACTCCTCCTCTGTAGTTATATAATTGATCACATCACAAAAACTAACAGCTGCGTCAAGGCCCATAATACCTTTTAACGCTCTTAAGTCTTGACAAATCCACTGAATAGATCCACTTGTAGCTCTACTTTTTTGCTCGGCGTTAGCTAACATATCCGTTGCATAATCAACGCCAATTACATGGGGATATAATTGAGCCAAGCGTAATGTAATCTCACCTGTTCCACAACCTAAGTCTGCAATATATTGTATATTTCTTGTTTGCAAAATTTGTTCCGTATAGTGCAACCACTTATCATATGGCGTGTTTCTCATTAGGCTGTCATAAATATCCGCCAATCGTTCATAGGCCATATTTACTGATCCTGCCCTATTTCAATCGGATAAGTTGCAGCATCTCCCCAAAGACGTTCTAAATTGTAGTAGCTCCTCTCCTCTTTGTGAAAAACATGGCAAACTACATCACCAACATCCACAAGAATCCATCTTGCTTGTTCAAATCCTTCTAATCGATGGACAGGAATATCGTTTTCTTCCATTTTTTCCTTGATACCTCTAGCAATCGCTTGCACTTGTCGTTCATTACTGCCATGACAAATTAAAAAATAATCTGCAACTAAAGAAACGCCATTCATTTCTAGGGCAATAATATTTTCTGCACGTTTATCGTCACATGCATCTGCTGCTAATTGTACTATTTGTTCATTTTTCATTACACACTACCTCCATAACCCAATCTCGTTAAATCATTATACGCATAAAGTGTATCTGGATAGACAGTAGCTTGTTTACCAATTAAAAAACAAATCGTGTTCGCCAAGGCTATCCAACAAGCTTTATGTAAATCATTCTGTGCTATTTTCCTCACTTCATCCACTCCGGGGAATTTCCTCCCAGGTTCAATATAATCTGCTAGGAAGATAATCATCTCTAACTTGCTCATATTTGCCTTTCCGGTAGTGTGGTAGCGAATTGCCCCATGAATTGCTTTATCCTTAAGTCCAAGTTCGCTTTCGATTAGGAGTGCACCTACTGGACCATGCCAAAGCTCATGATGGTAATGGAGCAGATCTTTTGGTAATACGGATGAGGTTTTAATCCAACGTGACAACTCTTCTTTAGGACGATATTTCGCATAATCATGCAGTACACCTGCTAACTCAGCCTTAGATACATCTTCTCCAAACCGATGAGCTAACGTTTTTGCCGTTTCAGCAACTCGTATTGAGTGAGCGTAACGTTCTTTTGTCAGTTGTGGTTTTACTTTTTCCATAGCAAATTCAATGTTCATATAACTGATGCTCCTTTATATATTGATAAACAGGAGCGGGTAACCAATATTGGACAGAAACGCCATTCATACACCGTTCTCGTAACACTGTTGACGAAATTTCAATCAAAGGAATGTCGACGATTAAAATCGAATATCGACTTTCCAATTGATAATTCGCACGTTTCACGCCAACGAATGTCACAAATTCTGTCAGCTCGTCAATGCGATACCAATGTGGTAAGTATTCCACCATATCTGCGCCAATAATAAAATAAAATTCATTATCAGGATGGCGTCTCTTTAGCTCCACGATGGTATCAATCGTATAAGACTTCCCGCTTCGTTCTATCTCAATCGTATCAACCTTAAAATAAGGATTACTTTTCGTAGCTAGACGAACCATCTTTAACCGCTGTTCTGGCCCCGTCTTTGCGTTGTCCTTATGAGGTGGAGTATAAGAAGGGATAAACCAAACTTCAGCTAAATCTAAAGCAAGCCGTACCTCTTCAGCAATGATTAAATGACCAATATGAGGTGGATCAAATGTTCCACCCAATATTCCTATTCGTTTCATAATCTCATCCTTTATGGTAGAACGATGTGCTTATTATCTTTGGATTCCTTATAAAGGACAATATTATTCCCTATTATTTGGACAACTTCCGCACCTGTTCCTTCTGCTAACTGCTCAGCAACTACTGTTTTATCCTCTAAACAATTTTGTAAAATGTTCACCTTTAATAGTTCTCGCTTTTCTAGAGCATCTGCGATTTGTTGAATCATATTTTCGTTAACACCCATTTTCCCTACTTGAAAAATAGGCTTCAATTGGTTTGCTTTTGCTCTTAAAAATCGTTTTTGTTTTCCTGTTAACATGTTATCTTCCTTTCAACATCTGTTCTAATTCTTCCTCCATTTGTCCAATATTGGGTTTACACCCTGTCCATATCTCAAAAGCATATTGAGCTTGATAAAGTAACATGGTATGCCCATAATGAACTTGTGCACCACTTTGTTTTGCTAGCTGTAAAAACTTTGTTTTGATGGGCTGATAAATGATATCACTATAAATAGGGATAGGTGAAAAATCAGCCTTTGTAAAAATAGATCGGTTTACATTTGGCTTCATTCCTACAGAAGTTGTCTGAATGACAATATCATAATCACCCAAGCAATCCTCAGCTGTTCCAAAAGAAAGTACTTGTGAGTCATGTTCACGATGCTGACAAATCGCAATAGCATGCTCTTTCGTACGATTAGCCAAATCAATTTGCTTAAATCCAGCCTCTTCAAGGGCTGTAAAGATTCCTCTAGCTGCTCCACCTGCACCAAGGATTAGTGCGCTACGGTCCGCTTCATGGAATAATTCCGGGAACTTCGACTGTAATGCACGAACATACCCAATGCCATCTGTATTGTAACCTATCCATTTATTATTACTATTTACAACGGTATTAACAGCTCCAATCTTAACAGCCCTCTCATCCATTTCATCCAAATAAGGGATAATTTTCTCTTTATAAGGAACCGTTACATTAAAACCATGCAATTCTAGTGATCGGAGTTGTTCTATAATTGTAGCAAAAGAACGTTCCGGATTCATTTCATAAATGCGATAACTCCCATTCGTACCCGTCGTTTCCATAAATCTTTCATGGATCCATGGCGATAGGGAGTTAGCGATAGGGTAGCCGATTAAACCAAGACGAAATAGCACCAAATATTCCTCCTAATTGAATGATTGACGAATAGAAACAGCTACACCTTTTGGACGATGTGCAGCTACTGTTGCCCCTTCACCTAAAATACTAACCCATCCTAAACCTGGAAAAACGATGTCATACTTACCTTCTTTGATGCGAAACGTATCTGAAATCATAGGCGGGATCTGATCTATCGACGCTTCAGTCGGTGGTATCAGCAATTCCCCGCTGTGATTTGCAAATAAATCGTCCGCTTTTTCCAGTTTTGTACGATGTATCGGTAATTGATTGGAAAAATAGCAAACAAACGACTGTTTATCCCCGTTTATAAAATCCAGCCGCGCTAACCCACCAAAAAACAGGGTTTGTCCAGCATTCAGCTGATAAATCCTTGGCTTTATCTCTTTATTTGGTGTGATGAGTTTCAAGTCTTTACCACTAATATAATGTGCCATCTGCTGTTTATTAACAACTCCTGGTGAATCAATCAGGGATGACGTATCATCTAAGGGGATCTCGATAAAACCAAGTGTCGTACCAGGAAAGTAAGAAGTTGTAATTACCTCACTAAATCCTGTAGATTGTTTGATTAATCGATTGATGAACGTTGACTTTCCGACATTGGTTGTTCCTACAATATAAACATTATCTCCCTGTCTATATTGTTCTATTTTCTCCGAAAGTTCAGCAATGCCATGTCCTTTTGCTGAAGAAATCAAGCAAGCATCTGCTACTTTTAAGCCCGCTTGTTTTGCTTGCGACCGCAACCATTGTAATAACTTCCTTGTATTAACAGACTTAGGAAGCAAGTCCATTTTATTTCCAACTAATAAAATAGATTTTTCTCCAACTAATCGTGGCAACCCATGAATTAAACTGCCGCCTACATCAAAAATATCCACGATATGGACAACCAAGCCAGACGTATCTCTAATGGAACTTACCATCTTCAAGAAGTCGTCATCGGTTATTGATACATCCTGAATTTCGTTATAATGTTTTAAACGAAAGCATCTTTGACATAGAACCACTTCCTTTTTCAGAGAAGAAACAGGTGTGTACCCTGGCTGATCTTTGTCTGTTGTTTGAATACGTACTCCACAGCCCTGACAATCTATCGTTTCTGTTTCCATCGGTTATTTTTCCTCCCAGTTTATTTTTCCTTTTTTTCGCATATAAGCAAGTATGCGCCGTTCAATTTTACGGTTAATCTTGGTTATTTTTCCATCCGTCTCTACGATTGGAACGACCAAAATAGTATAAAATCCTGCCGTATTACCACCAAGCACATCGGTTAAAATTTGGTCACCAATCACAACAATTTCTTCTTTCTTTAAATTCATTTGTTTTGCAGTTGTTTTAAATGCTTTGATCAGCGGTTTACGTGCACTGAATACAAACGGTGTATCCAATGGCTCTGAGAACACACTTACTCGCTCTCTATTATTGTTTGATATTATGGTAACTTTGATGCCATGCTCTTTCATGGATTTAAACCATTGCACCACTTCCGAAGTAGCTTCCTTTACATCCCAGGCGACCAAAGTATTATCCAAATCGGTGATAATACCTTTTATGCCTTTTTCCTTCAATGCCTCAGGGTGTATTTCAAATATACTTTTTACTTGCTCGTCTGGCAAAAATCTCTTTAACACACTTCCACCTCATTATTCTTTTGTTCAATTGTATCAAGTGAATCTTCCACCGCGGGTTTTTCATTCATCCCCACCGATCGTTCGTAGCCCAAGGGTATGACCTAAAGGTCGCTTACGAAGTAGGGCATTTAGGTACTGTTATCTCCACTTAGACTTGTTGCATATAGATTATTATCCAACTCCTGAAGTGGGAGTCTTACAGCACCTTATATTGGGATAAAAAGATAACTTAAATGCGTATCGTATCATATCTCACAATAAATTAATTTGTAATTCTACATCACCTTTTCCGCTTATACAGTACAGTATGGAAAAACGTCTCTTTTGCATTATTCTCGTTTAACCTGTCAATACAAGAATACAATTATAACCTAATCCTATAACAACTTGCTATATTAATAAAGGAAATTTTATTCATCCCTACGAATCCCTACCAACTAACGGAAAGCAATTTTGTTAACTAGTTTAGATTTGTCATATTCATCCACTTTTTGTTATTTTACCAATAAGTCTATTAGTTTAAAGCGGTCAATAGGTTACTGCTGATTCGACACATTTTAAGTCGTCTATCAGCAATTTTCTGCATCCATGATTTAAGTCTAGGAGAACTATGTAGATTTACCTAGTATTATTATATAAATCGTTCGACAAATAGTTTCATTTTTTTCATTGTGGATAACTTTATTAACAATTTTCGAGTTGATTTAACCGAGTTTATAGCACTTTTATATCATTTGTACACAAGTTATCTACAATGCACTGTAGATAACTTGCGCCTTGTCCTACTCCTAGGTTCATGGTAAATTATTAGTAACTTTATTACAGAAGATTTCCACTTTTAGGGGGGCTGTATTTATGGAACATTTGTCCGACGAATTATTACTCGAATCATACATTACAGCAAATGAATTAAATTTAAGCCCTGATTTTCTCTCCTTAATTGAAGAAGAAATTCATAGAAGACAATTGTCACATAAAATAAAAGATACAAAATCAGGTTGATGAATCACCCATTATATTAAATATGAAGAAACTCAAAAACCCTTTACGAATTTATGATATCTAAGGGTTTTTTATTTTTATTGGTCATGTATTGTGTTAGAATATTCTTGGGTAAAGCTTCACATACTTTTGTGTGAAAGCTGGTTGCAGATATGATTTTTCTTTTTTGCTAATACCATTTGTTGACCCTAAGAAGAAGTTATTTCCCCCGAAGGATATTGTACCACAATGAACCGTTCTCTTAATTCATTGCTATGAAATCATAAATCACGCATAAAAATAACAACAAATGATTATTTATCCTAGCTATGACGGGACGTCTACATCAACAGTCGTAGTACCTGTCTAGATTCACGCAATAAAAAACATTATAATAGTAAACCGTTTCAGTTGGTGAAGGAGGAATTCCAATCAAATGATATTCGCAGTACTCATTCCACTGCTTATTGCATGTTTTATTCCTGCATTAAGTAAATTGAAAGAAAAACTACATACAGGGATCTTTGTTTTTTTTATACCTTTTTTGATTTTCTTATACTTCGTTTCTTTTATTGGCAACGATTTTACACCAATCAAGGAAAAATACAGTTGGATCCCATCCTTAGGAATTAACTTTGATTTGTACCTGGATGGTTTAAGTTTGTTATTTGTGTTGTTAATTAGCGGAATTGGTTCATTGGTAGTACTCTACTCCATCTATTATCTTGACAAATCAGAGCGTCTTGGACATTTTTATGTTTATCTGCTCATGTTTATGAGTGCGATGCTTGGTGTAGTATTATCGGATAATATTTTTGTGCTATACACTTTTTGGGAATTAACATCGATATCTTCGTTTTTATTAATAGGTTATTGGCATTTCAAAGAGCGCTCACGCTACGGCGCTTTAAAATCAATGCTCATTACTGTATTTGGCGGACTTAGCATGTTAGGTGGCTTTATCTTATTGTATGTAGTCACAGGTACAACGAGCATACAACAAATGATTGGCCAAGTAGATCTTATCTTAAACAGCACTTATTTGCCTCTCATATTAGGCTTTATTTTACTAGGTGCGTTCACAAAATCTGCTCAATTTCCATTTCATATTTGGTTACCGGACGCAATGGAAGCTCCAACACCTGTCAGTGCCTATCTGCATTCTGCTACGATGGTAAAGGCTGGGCTCTTCCTTGTAGCACGCTTTTCGCCAATTTTTTCAGGATATGAAGGTTTCTTTATCGTCGTAAGCGTGTTTGGTATTGTAACATTATGTTGGGGAGCTTATATGTCAGTAAGGCAAACAGACTTAAAGGCTATTTTAGCTTTTTCTACCATTAGTCAGCTTGGGATGATTATGGCAATGCTAGGATTCGGCACAAAAGCCGCTGTCTTTGCAGCTGTCTTTCACATTTTAAACCATGCTACTTTCAAGGGTAGCCTGTTCATGGTAGCTGGTATCGTCGATCATGAAACAGGTACACGAGACATTCGTAAGCTTGGTGGACTTGCTACATTAATGCCAATTACAGCTACATTAGCCATTTTCGGAACCTTTTCTATGGCTGGAGTTCCATTTCCATTTCTTAATGGCTACTACAGTAAAGAATTGTTTTTCGATTCAACACTAGGGTTAGGCTCTGACTTTTGGAGTCAAGCAATCCCATATCTAGCTGTACTCGGAAGTATTTTTACGTTTGTTTATTCCATGTATCTATTTTTCGGTACTTTTACTGGCAAGAAACAGTTGGATCAACTGCCAAAAAAACCACATGAAGCTCCAATTGGAATGCTCATATCTCCCATGATTTTAGTGGTTGGAGTCGTCATTTTTGGGCTGTTCCCAAATATCGTCAATGCCTCCTTTTTACAACATGCAGCTACTGCGATTAACAGTACTGTAGTGTATAAAGAAATTACTTTCTGGCATGGGTTTATTACACCATTCAAAATGTCTTTAGCGGTCGTTGGATTTGGAACAGTATTGTTTTTAACGCGAAAAAAATGGCAGTCCGTTTATCAAGTCTTGCCTGGTAAAGTAAGCTTTAATCATGTTTACGATGCGATCGTAAACAAAATTGGCACTGTCGCAAATCGAATTACGAACTACTACATGACCGGTTCGTTAAAAACATATATGTCGTTAATTCTTGGAACAACGCTTATTGTTTCATTGCTATTTATGTACCTAACAAATGGATTTGCGTTTAATACAGACCAACTTGCTGAGGTGACATTTATAGAGGTTGCAGTTGTTCTCATTATGATTGTTGCGGCAATTGCTACTATTTACATGAACCATAATGTAGCAGCTATTTTAGTAGTTGGGGTCGTTGGTTTCGGTGTAGCTATTCTATTTGTCATTTACCGTGCTCCAGATATTGCTTTAACTCAATTGGTTATTGAAACAATCACTGTCGCACTTTTCTTACTCTGTTTTTACCATTTACCTAAATTGCGTAAATCGACGGATTCAGCTAAAACCAAAGTTATGAATGCAACCATCTCGATTGGATTCGGTGCTTTAGTTACTTTAGTAGCAATCTCGGCACATAGCAGTAGGTGGTTTGAATCGATAGCGGATTATTTTGTAGAAAATTCAAAAGAAATGGGCGGCGGTTATAATATCGTAAACGTTATTTTAGTTGATTTCCGTGGCTTAGATACATTGTTTGAAATCTCTGTTTTAGGTATTGCAGCTTTAGCCATTGTTGGCCTCATTAAATACAGAAAGAATAAGGAGGCAGAGTAAACATGGAAATAATCACAGCTATATTAGCGGGTATATTGTTTGCTACTGCAATTTACAATATGTTGCAAAAACAATTACTACGAATTGTTATAGGTACTGCTTTACTTTCACATGGTGCACACATTTTCATTTTTACAATGGGAAGATTAAAAACTGGTCAGCCACCTATCTTGATTGACGGAATCGAAAGCTATACGGATCCATTGCCTCAGGCTTTAATTCTGACGTCTATTGTGATTAGTTTTGGTGTAACCAGTTTACTCTTAGTATTAGCTTACAGATCCACGCAAGAAAATGGAACGGACAATATGGAACAATTGAGGG
Organism: Roseburia sp. 1XD42-34; assembly: GCF_009917385.1. Lineage (GTDB taxonomy): Bacteria > Bacillota > Bacilli > Bacillales > Amphibacillaceae > Virgibacillus. The sequence continues at coordinate 82,920 of NZ_QWLJ01000005.1, forward strand.
GTAACGAAAATGAGTAATTTAGCAATACTGCCAATCATCATCCCATTAATAGCAGCTATCGTGCTTATTTTTTTCAATAAGCGTGTTCACATTTCCAGAGTGTTGGCGAAGCTGTTTTCCATTATTAGCTTAGGAACAGCGGGCTACATCACCTGGTATGTACTTGAACACGGTTCCGTGATCTTGGAAACAGGAGACTGGATTGCTCCTTACGGGATCGTTTTAGTCATGGATGGCTTAGCTGCAATATTAGTATTAACAACAAATGTTATTACAACTGCATGTGCCTTTTACGCACCACACGCCGGCTTAGAAAGAAGAGAACGTTTTTACTTCTATCCATTTTTCTTTTTCCTTATCACTGGAGTTTCCGGTGCATTTATAACAGGTGATTTGTTTAACCTGTTTGTATTCTTTGAGGTACTATTAATGGCTTCCTACGGTCTAATTGTATTAGGCGGCGAAAAGGTTCAGTTAAGAGAATCACTTAAATACTTGTTAATTAACCTATTTTCATCCATGCTATTTGTTACGACCGTCGCCTTTTTATATGCGGTTGTTGGTACCGTCAATATGGCGCAAATTGCTGAGCGGGTTCAAGAAGTGGAACAGCAAGGTATTATTACAACAATTGGGATTTTACTGTTTTTTGTTTTTGCGACAAAGGCAGCACTATTTCCGCTCTACTACTGGTTACCGAAGTCATATATCGTCCCTAACCCTGTTATTTCTGCTTTGTTCGGTGCTCTATTGACAAAAGTAGGGATTTACTCTATTTTACGAGTGTTTTCACTCATATTTGTCCATCGAACAGATTTAACCCATGAAATGTTTATCTGGATAGCAGGCTTGTCCATGATATTCGGAGTAATTGGAGCGTTGTCTACGTCAAATATTAAACTAATCATCGCTTATAACATCATTCCAGCCATTGGATTTATCCTATTAGGAATTGGTGTTTTGAATGACTCTGGAATTAGCGGCTCTATTTATTATCTTGTTAACGATATGATTATTAAAACAGCGCTATTTTTATTAGTTGGCATTATCTCCTATGTGGCCGGAACCTCTGATTTACGCAAAATGGGCGGACTTATTCATTACTATCCATCATTAGGGTGGCTGTTGTTTTTATCAGCTGCCGTGTTAGCTGGACTTCCTCCCTTCAGTGGATTTATAGGCAAATTGTTATTGCTTAAGGGAGCTTTTGAGCAAGGGGAAATAGCCATCGTTATTATTGGCTTATTAACCAGTCTGCTCATCCTTTATTCGATTGTTAAAATATTTATAAACGGCTTCTGGGGCGATAAAGAAACCATGGGGAATATAGAAAAGAAGCCGATCAAAGGCTTGTTGACACCGGTTTTTGCTCTATTAGCTCTAGCTGTTTTGCTAGGAGTTGGGGCAGAATTATTTTATCCAAGTATCGAGTCTATAGCAGCTTATTTACTTGACCCGGAAATCTATATCGATTCTGTGCTAAAGGAGTAATGAATAATGGCTTTTCAGATCGTAATTAATTTAATTATCGCCTTTATGTGGATGTTCTTAGGAGAGTCCTATTCTGTTTCCAGCTTCATTGCTGGATATATATTGGGTATATTACTTTTGTTTCTATTACGCAGGTTTGTACCTGACACGTTTTATTTACAGCGGGTTATAAAAATTATCAGCTTGATTTTACTATTTATTAAAGAGCTGATTTCTTCTAATATTGAAATTGTCAAGCTCGTTTACACACCAAAACCCGATTTTGAACCAGGTATATTTACGTTTCCAACCGAACTTAAGAGTAATTGGGAAATTACGCTGCTGGCAAATTTAATTACCTTGACTCCAGGAACATTATCCGTTGCAGTCTCTCGTGATAACACAAAATTGTTCATTCATGCAATGGATATTAATGACAGTGGTGAGTCCATTCAGTCTATTAAAAATACGTTTGAAAAAGCGATCATGGAGGTGACAAGATGACGAATATATTAACAGCAACTGACAATATATTACAGATAACCCTCATGATCTCATTTATCGGCATAGCACTATCCCTAGCCCTCTTGCTATACCGTGTCATTACCGGGCCTACACAACCGGAGCGAGCTGTTGCACTTGATGCAATTGGCATTAATTTAATGGGGCTTGCTGGCCTTATGTCTATCTATTTGGTAACTACAAAACTAAATGACGTCATTTTGCTCATTGGAATTCTTGCATTTCTCTCAACGCTTGCAATTGCAAAATACCTAGAAAAGGGTGTTATCATTGATAGAGACGTGGATTAACATTGTTTTAAATCTTTTAGTTGCGTTATTTGTTTTAGCTGGTACATTCTTTATATTGTCTGCGTCTATTGGCGTTGTTCGTTTTCCAGATGTATATACAAAATTACACGCTGCGACAAAAGCGTCTACGTTAGGGATTGCTTTTATCCTAATCGGGGCTTTTACGTATTTGTATTTAGAGCATTCTATTGTTAGTGGTAAGTTACTATTAGCGATTGTATTTATCATGTTAACTGCTCCTGTTGGTGCTCACATGATGGGTAGAGCTGCACATACATCTGGGGTAAAACCGTATTTAAAAAACCGTAATGATGAATATGAACATGCTGTAAAAGTATATAAAAAGAAAAATCAATAATGTAACTTTTATTCAAAGTTTAGAAAAAGCAATGGCTACCTCTAGAAGGACTGCATTGCTTTTTTCTTATTTGAATATATTTGCTGGAGCTTTATCAATTACTAAACTAAACCCACCGAATCGTAAATTTTTGTCCGCCCTCTACCCACCTTAATAGCATTAAGTCCTCTGGAACTATTCTTCCAATTACATTTACGCGCTTATCTTTCGGTAAATCTCTAGTGGTTATTTGTATTTCTCCTTGATATCGCTTATAGCGACGATTATCAATCGTAATCGATCCTACTGGACGTTCAGAGCAATTTACAGCAGGAATTTGTAATGCTCCCACGGAAGCGTAATGTCTGGATTCAACCGAACGGATACAATCACGCGCACGATCAACCCGGTTAGTATGCGTCCCTTTAACTAGGTTTAACTCTGTTTGCGATACTCCTGTACTCCGTACAGCATGGAGAAGAATTTCGTCTCTTTGATAAGCTGAAAACTGCTCTAATACTTTCATACTAGCCCCGCTATCCCCGATTAGAATTTTATCCACGTTTCCTTTATTGACAAGATCCAAGTATGCTGCAAAGGGAGAAACAAATCGGTGTGCTTCTAATGTCGGCAGTGTTTCGTAAAGTGGTCCTCTTAGTGCCTCATCGCCAGGAATAAATGCCATGATCGTCAATCCTGCTTCTTTTAACCACTTATTTTGATTGAGAAAATCTTCCCATCCTAAACCAGTTTCTGGCCGTGGATAAAAATTATGCCACGCTTCAACCGAAGAAGTATCTAATCCTTTTAATATTAAATTATCTAAAAAAGCAGGAGTTAGTGTACTAGCATTTAATGCAATTTTCATTTGTTTTGATAAACGTACAATGGTATCTTCATCCACGCCGTAATCAACCCGTAATCCCGTTAACCCCCAAGTTAATAATTCGTAAGCTGTTTCCCAATCAAATCCTAATCCTGATAGAGAAGATGGTGAAATGTCTGCCATGAGCTCCATGTTCAACTCTTTTGCGAGATTCGCTAAAGCTTGTAGTTGATTTTTATATTTAGATGGATCATCTTCAGGAATATGTAATGATGTGAAAATGGAATGAAAACCGTTTGCTTTCATCTTTTTTATATAAGGATAAGCTGATTGCTCTACTAAATTTTGCGTTCCAATATAGACTGAAATACCTAACATATATATCATCCTTTATTGTATCGTTTTATTAATTACCAAGGGAAATTGGTAATATTGTTTCCCTTGGTAAAAATGAATAGACTACTATTTAAATATCTTTTGCCATCTCTTCTTTAAAGCCAAATAGATAAGTAAAGAGAAAGCCCCCAACATAGGAAATTACCAGGCCTAAAAAGTAAATTATATACTTTCCATCATCAATCAATGGAATAAGCGATAATCCTGATACCCCTATACCTTTAGCTGCAGTATGCATAATTGCCTGAAAACCACCACCTAGTGATGCGCCTAAGCAAGCTGTAATAAATGGTCGTCCTAAAGGTAACGTTACTCCATAAAGTAATGGCTCCCCAATACCTAAAAATCCTACAGGCAGACCGCCTTTAATAATATTTTGCAATCGTTTATTTTTTGTTTTTACATAAATGGCAATTGCTGCTCCTACTTGACCAGCTCCCGCCATTGCTAGGATGGTTAGTAATGCTGTATTATCAAAAGTATTCATAAGTTCTAAATGAATAGGCGTTAATCCATGATGTAAACCGACCATTACTAACGGAAGGAAGAATCCAGCTAATACTGCTCCAGCGATAAATCCACCCGCTTCAATTAATGAAGTTAATCCTTTTGTAATTCCATCTGATAATACTCCAGCTACTGGCATAATGGCATATAGTGAAGCAAGTCCTACGATTAATACGGTAATCAATGGAGTGAAAATAATATCCACTGCTGCTGGAATAATTTTTCGTACCCGTTTTTCAAGAAAGGTCATTAACCAAGCAGCAAAAATCACACCAAATAACCCTCCACGTCCAGGTATTAACGCTTCTCCATAGATCGTAATTTCAGCTAACATTGGGTTAAATAAAAACATCCCAGCGATTGCCCCCAACACGGGAGTACCACCAAACTCTTTTGCGGTGTTCCAGCCGACAAGGACTGCTAAATAGGTAAAAATAGCGCCTCCGAAGAGAAGTAAAATTTGCATTAAGGTTGTTTCAGGATCAGCACCTGCGTTTTTTGCGAAGTTGGCTCCTCCATTGATAATACCTGAAGCAACTAATCCTGGAATTAACGGAATAAAAATATTTCCTAAGCGCCGTAAAAAGTTTTTAAAAGGCGTTTTATTTTTTTGTTTTATTTGTTGTTTTTGAAGCGCTGCTTTTTCTTCAAACGTTAAATGATCTTCATCTGGTCCCTGTTCTTCTCCAATTCGTAATCCTGTTAATTGACTTAATTGGTCAGCCACGCGATTAACTGTTCCCGGACCCACCACTATTTGTAACGTATCATCGACAACAACACCCATGACACCGGTTACATTTTTCAAAGCATCTAAATCGGATTTACTATCATCTTTGAGCTTCAGCCGTAGACGTGTCATGCAATGGCTAATCTGTTGAATGTTTTCTTTTCCGCCTACTAATTCTAAAATGTCCTGCGCCATTTTGGCTTCCTTTTTCATTTCCCATCTTCCTCCTTATTTAGCGCTTTTCGAACAAATCCATTCGCCTGGAGAATCCTTTTTTGGGCTTCGTCATAGGAACATTGTAATAAAATCATGATAATGGCAATTTTCACATTATTATTCGAGCACTGTAAATATTCTTCAGCCACATCTGCAGATACCCCTGTCGCATCCATAATAATTCGTTTTGATCTGTCGACCAATTTTTTATTCGTTGCTTTTAAATCGACCATTAAATTTTGGTAGACTTTACCAATTCCAATCATTGCAGCTGTAGAAATCATATTTAGTACCATCTTTTGCGCAGATCCAGCTTTTAGCCTTGTCGAGCCCGTAATCACCTCTGGACCGGTTTCTAATTCAATTGCAACATCTGCGTATTTGCTCATTATCGCCTCCTTGTTACAAGCAATACTTACTGTATTTGCTTTTATTTTAGTAGCATATTTCAAAGCCCCTATAACATAAGGCGTTCTCCCACTAGCCGCAATTCCAATCACTGTATCCGCTTCTGTGATCTCCCTTTTCTGTAAATCTTTTTCACCTTTCTCAGCATCATCTTCTGCCCTTTCAACCGCCTGTAAAAAGGCTGTTTCACCACCCGCTATAATTCCTTGAACCATTTCCGGTGACACACCAAAAGTGGGTACACACTCTACAGCATCTAAGACACCTAGTCTTCCGCTAGTACCAGCACCAATATATATTAATCTTCCACCATTTTGAAAAGAGTTAATGACAAGATAAATCGCTTTTTCAATTTCTGAGATTTGCGTTTCTATAACGTTCGTAATTTTACTATCTTCCTGATTCATGATGGTTACAATATCCTTAATAGACATTGCATCGATATTGTAAGTGTTTTCATTCCTGGATTCAGTAGTCAATTTATCTAACATATATTTCTCCCTTCCTTCTATTCTTATTGTATCATCAAATGAAATAAAATAACAACAAAAAACGGTTTGATTGAAACCAAATTTCGAATTCTGCCATTTTCACATAATTTTATTACTAATTTTATTACTACTTGTATGCTCAACAGCTACAGAGCTCTACAGACCAATTAAAACTATCTGAAATGTAATGCTAACATGCAATCTCTTTCCGAATCGACATTGCAAGGCGGAGATCGCGAGTTTGTTTATTCCTCAGCGTCTGGCGTTTTACTAACTTTTTGGTGGTTATCAATTTCAACTGGAAATGAATACATTTCTTTGTTGTATTCTTCTAGCAACTTTTCTGTCATAGCAATATTCTTCTTCATTTTATGCAATATAGTTCTGTTTTATCATCGTCTTACTAAGGAAGTGAATGATTTTTAAGCTTAGAAGAGGTTAGGTTTAAATTTTTTTGGTATTTATTACATTATTTAACTTTAAATATCATTAGCCATAGCAGTTTTAATTAAACAACTTTTATCGAAAAGCAACTATATGAATTTAACAGAATTAGCGTCGGACAGACACTTTATTTCTTTGAGACACATAGAATTAACGTATGGGCTATTAACCATTGTGTACATCAAGGAGGAGATAAATTTGTCCGGCATTTTAAGCGCACTCGCTTTACTTATTAAAGAAGCGATGTTCTTTGTATCTTATGTAAAAAATCATGCTTTTCCCCAGCCTTTACCACCTGATGAAGAAAAAAAATATATCCAACAAATGCAGGACGGAAGCGAGACAGCACGCAATAAATTAATTGAACATAATCTCCGGCTCGTGGCACATATCGTTAAGAAATTTGAAAATACTGGTGAAGATGCCGAAGACCTTATTTCCATTGGAACAATCGGCTTAATTAAAGGCGTTGAAAGCTATTCCTCTGGAAAAGGAACAAAACTTGCTACTTATGCAGCTCGATGTATAGAGAATGAGATATTAATGCATTTACGTGCATTAAAGAAAGTTAAAAAGGATGTTTCGCTTCACGATCCAATTGGTCAAGATAAAGAAGGAAATGAGATTAGCCTGATTGATATTTTAGAAGCAGAAAACCAGAATATAATTGAATTTATTCAGTTAAATATGGAGATCGAAAAGATGGAAGATTACTTTGCAATTTTAGATAAGCGTGAGCGTGAAGTAATTGTTTATCGATATGGTTTAAACGATGAAAAAGAATTAACACAACGAGAAATTGCCAAAAAATTAAACATATCTAGAAGCTACGTTTCCCGAATTGAAAAACGAGCTTTAATGAAAGTATTTCATGAATATTACAGAAAAGAACATAGAAAGTAAAAAGAAAAAGGAGCTTAGGTTTTTGTTTAGCTCCTTTTTTCATTTGGGATATGCCCAATCAAAACCACCAGTGTGGTTTGCTCTGCGGCTGAAAACCGTTTTCTTTTCGCTCAATAAAACGTAAATTAGTAAAATTTAAAATTTGTTCTTTATTGATCGAGAGCTGAAAAGAAAAATCAAAATCTTTTACCTCTTTTAGAAATGCTGCAACCTTTACCATTGATTTAACCATATTAATTTCTTTCATATCGATTTCATAATCTGTTAACTTAATTAGCGTTTCCACAAATGCCATTTGATTATTATTCATAAAATCAATTGTTTCATCTAAGTGAATTATCATTCAACTTAATATATTATAAATTTTCTACAATATTTGTATAACTACTATTCATTTTTATATACCTCATTAATTGCTGATAAATTCTTCATTGCCAACTCTTCAATATTATCTTTATTACTAATCAGTAACATTAAAGACTACCCGCTTCTCTAAAATTGTCTACTATATAGGTACATACCGCTTCACTTATTTGTTCTATTGATTATCTTTCATTATTGTTCTCTTGTTGTTGTTCTGATGGTTCTTCGGTTGGATCTGGTTCATCTTCATCAACACCATTACATCCAAATAAGAATCCAAAAGATAAAACAGCAGCCAGAAGCCCTAAGTGATATCTTTTGGATTTCATTTTCATTCTCCTTTCTATGTTTTACCATTAGCATTACCAATTTTTCAATTTTTACTAATACAAATAGCCAATGGAAAATTGTTTCAGCATAAAATTATCGAAACAAACAATCCTAATACTGTTTAACTTCCTAAAAAATAATGGAAAATAAAAAGGATGGTGATTCTAATGAACAACAATAGAAATATGATGACTTCATTATTGACAATTGGTGCAGCCGGAGCGGTTATTTATGGCGTTACTAGAGGAATACGAAATGGAACATTTCAACAGTGGCAACAAAATATTTCTAATGCAATGAATAATTCACAGGTCCAACAATTAATGCAGCCTTTAAGTAACATGACAAATAACCAAGGTACGCAACCATTAACGTCTAACTCACAAAGCCAAACAAACAGCGGACAGCAATCAGATAATTACGCACTTTAGTTAAAAGTAAAGGATGGATAATATTTTTTAACCATCCTTTACATAAAGCAATATTTTTGTTAAAGAATATGTCTTCATGAAAAATAGTAGATCAAAGACTAGGATCTCTGAGGACCTTGAAAAAGAAAAACACTTTTCTGGGCGCGCGATTTGCCGATGGTAGTTTTTCTTATCCTCAGTCAAGCTGTAAAGCCTGCTGTGTTCAACATTAACAACCTGCAGTCACAAACGATGTGCTACTTCTACGTAAACTTCTTTGGAGTGTTACGGTCTCTACATTGAGATAAGTTTTTACAGACTACTTCTTGTTGTTTTGAGTTGTTTGGCAATACTTTTTTACTTATTTTACATCACTCTTATACACCCATGAATAAAGTTGTTTAAGCAACAAACGATCGTCATCTACCTGTTGAATAGTATAAGGCTTATTTTTATACCTCGACGGTATGCGCTCGCCAGTCACGTAATTAGTTGCGGATGATTTTATTTTGACACGTTGTCCGATATTAAATGATTTTGTCATACCGGAACTAGGTCTGTTGGATTTACCAGATACATGCGTTTTGTGTACCCATGAGTATATCTCTTTAAGCAGTACTTTGTTAGACTTTACCTGTTGCACCGTATAAATTTTATCTTTTTTGCTTTGAGGTATTTTTTCTCCAGTCACATAATGGTCAGCTGACTTACTCAAATACACTTTCTCGCCAACACGAATGGTGGTATTGTCGGATGGCTTAGCAGTTGTGCTATCACTTTTAACGCTAACAAAACTAGGATGGGCCGTAATATAATATATATTGCCATTGCTATTTTTCACTCGGTACATTGGAGATCCGTTTACCAAAAGCTTATTATCTATAACCCAACCATAGCCAGGTTTAAAAGTACCACTTGGATTGTCCCACCTTGGGCTATCATAATAGTTTATATTAGCATGGTAATTGTTTTCCACACGCCTTCCTTTTAGATCAGTGCCTACAATTCTTACACCTTGTGGTTTGGGAGGCTTAGAGGGTCTAGGTGCTTGTCCGCTGTCAGGGCTCCATTTTAGATAGTATTCATAAACGTCTGCAATAAATTCAGCCCATGAAATGCCGTTAGGCTCTAACCAACTTTGTGGATCACTCCTACGACTTGGATCTAACGTTTGATGAGCTACAATATCTTTTTTAGGATTCAATCCAAACTTTTTACATAAATAAGCATGGTACCAAACATAACGATCATAGGCTTTGTTAAAATCACCAGTACGGCAAAGCTCTATCCCTATTGCAATATCATTTGCATCGTCACCATACAACTGATTATCTTTTGGCGTTTTATATTGAACGTGCCAAGCCTTTTCATAGGGTGGAATGATCTCTAAAATCTTCGTATCATCAATAAACGTATGGGCAGATGCTTCAAAGGTTATGCTTTGAAAGTAATTATAGTGCGCATCAGCATCTGCATTATTGTTAGCTGTTTCGTGAGCAACTAGAAACTGTACCCCTAGATTTTTTAGTCTAGGTCTTGCACTTTTATTACTAACATACCGACGTTCAATGGAATATTGATCTTTCATTTTAGACATATTATTTCATTCCTCTATCTTTCAAAAATTGTTCATTTTGCTGGGCTTTTTTAGTAACAGGATTGTCTTTCCACCAAGCCCATACAGCTATAACTACAGTTATTATTGCAGACACACCTTGATAAATTTCTTCTTCAGAAAACGGTAGTGGGTTCCACCCCATTGTTATCAATGCTTGGTTTACAAGTAATATCCCCAATACTACTAACCTTACGATAGCTTGCTTCATATAATCCCTCCTTCATATAAGATATTAAAAAAACGACTTGCCCGTTTGGACTAGTCGTTTAACTAAGTTTTACTAAAAAGAAACTGCTTAATGAAAAATATCTTAAAGAAACGAGAATAAAGGAAAATTTAAAACTATATAGCAACATTTGTAAACTCAACCATATCATATCAAGTTAACCTAGTATTATTAAGTACTTGCAGGTACAACTAAATTAGATATAATTAATAGCGTAAAGTAAACATGGCATCGTACTTCTTGTTTTATATCAACTTTTGCGTGTATTTAGTAGAATCAGGTATTGGCTTCCCACGCATTATATGGTTATAAGAAATAGCGTATGTAGTTCGGTATTACCACACTTCTTCCTTGTTAGTTGCTATGAATAGGGTAGCCGATATACTCTTTTTTCCGTTTATTTTATTTCCTCATGTAAATTAGCTTTTGTTATAAACACTGGAAATAGGTGACTTTTTATGAATGACACAATTAAAAAGAAGATTATTGCCATTAATTTAACAAGCTTTTTCTTCATATGGCTACTAATTTTTCTGGCAGGTGCTGATAAACCGCCACCAATTGGATTTTTGTGGGTGGTTGGATTACTTATTGGTTTAGACATTATACTGTGCTTTTATTTAAAATCCTTTCTATCTCGATTAAAGTCGCGAAAAAAAGGGATATTTTTTATTCATATGGTTTACTTTTTTGTCGGTGGTATGGTGCTAAGTCTAGTTACCATTCTACTGAAACCAAGTTATTTGGACATGGGGCTTTTAAATATTTCATTTTGGATGATAAGTATAATTTGTGTAGCAATGATTAACGGAATATGCTGTTATCTATTGAATCTGATTCTTTTACGCCTATTTCAACAATAATAACACTAATAGAACTCTATTCTAAATATTTGCATAAGGTACAAATTGTGACTTTTTCACAGGTCTGTTTAGCCGTTTCTACTTTTTAAAAGAAACGGCTTTTTTCATTCATAAAACAAATAAACTATTCATCAATAGGCTTTTTCTCCTATCTTCCACTTAAAGAGATAAAATATCAAATTCGCTTGAAAGCGAAAAGTTTTCCTATATGTCACGGTTACTGTTTCGACATGTTGTCCATCCCTCGGATTAGGCAACTAGGTGCCGTTTTCCCATACTTAAATCAGTTTTTATATTAACTCAAGCGTTTGGGAAGTGCTTCTTACGCCACTTTGCATAGCAAATGCATTTCATTATTTATTGAAAACAGTTAAAAACGCTAAGCAAATCTGCATTAGCGTTCATCTAAAAGTTTTTTTATCCTACGTTGTTGATAATGAAGCCAAAAACCAACACTTAAAGCAACGAGTGTTAAACCAATTAGAGCGACTCCATCTTCTGATGGGCGCAAATACGTATTAATAATAGCACCCAGAAATAAATACATGGACAAAATAAGCAATACACCAATAAAGCGCTGGTAATCTGTATATTTATATTGTAATTGTTTTTGTTTATCATCCATGATCGTATTACCTCCTAATTTCCTATCCCTATCCTAACATAAATAACTAGGTTCATAAGTAGGTAATTCATGGATACAAATCCAAAGCATGTGCGATCTATAAAGTGAATCTTCAATCAGTGGAGATTATCTCTCTTCACCCACTGATTGTTACCACAAGGGGGCGACCTGAATCGGGGCTTTAGGTGTCAACTTAATTTTGTCCAGATCAAATTTCAAATTCTTGAACTAGGGTCTACAACGCCTTTTTACGGGTTAAAGGAATCATGCCACTTAAACGGGTGTATGCCGTCTGGGCAGCGAGCTTGTTTCGGCCTTCCTCTTAGTAACGAACCGATGAGGCCTTATCGGTTCGTTACTAAAGTCTCATCGTTGCTGGGCGATGAAGCCGGACGGGGCTATTCGCTTATTTGGTTATTCCCAAGCACCTCATTCTTATCTTTTAGAAAATCTATTATATTAGACCTTTTAGTTTACTTGGATAAACTTCATAATCATAGTTGCAGCGTTCGTTGCAGCGGTTTTTAAAAATGAGTCAAATGAAACAGAAGCCTCTTTCCCCGCAATATCCGATAGCGCTCGGATGATAACAAAAGGGGTACCATATTGATAGCATACTTGCGCAACCGCTGCTGCTTCCATTTCTGCAGCAATCATCGTTGGAAATTTGTTACGAACAAATTGTACACGTTCAGGGTCAGCCATAAACGAATCGCCTGTTGCAATAATCCCCTTTTTATATTGTATACCAAGCTCGTTCATAATGCTTGCTACTTTTGCAACCAAATTCACATCAGCATCATACATCGCGGGCATTTGAGGTACTTGGCCATAAGCATAGTCAAACGCAGTTGCATCTACATCATGATGAACAACTTGCGTAGAAATAACAACATTCCCCACTTCTAAGTCCTTGGCAAAGCCTCCAGCAGAGCCAGTATTAATAATGTATTCCGGAGCAAAACGTTCATGTAGAATGGTAGTTGCCATGGCAGCATTTACTTTCCCAATGCCTGATTTCAGTAAGACAACTTCCTTATCCCCCAGCAATCCTTGTATAAATAAACAATTCGCTACTTCTAGCTCTTTTTTTTCATGCATTGAATCCTTTAATAGAGCAACTTCTTCATCCATTGCTCCAATTATTCCTATAGTCATACAGCTGCCTCCAAATCTATCTGGTTAGTTAATAATAACTTGCTTTAGTTGTTCTACTTTTGTTGGCTTCCATCCTTGTTCATCTACCCACGTTAAATAAACACGATAAATTTGTGAATTATCTTTATTAGAAATAGTCGCTTCTACTTTTTGCTGGTCTCCGCCGTTTCCTACCCAATGTGTAACCATGCTGCTCTCATCCAAGCCGGTAACCTCTGCAGCCGCTGTTGCTATTTCTTTTCTATCTTGTGAACCTTCATCATAATTGGTGGTATGCGGTCCTTCTTGTTCTGTTCCAATTGGCTTCCAATCGGCCGTATAAGCTTTTACGACATTATCATTCGAAGGCTCTACTTGTTCCGTTTCAACCGCTGCATTTCCTTCAGAGCCTGATTGCTCTTCATCTGAAGATTGTTTTTCATCTGCTTCTAATTCATTTTCCGCTGCTTTGTCTTTGTCATCATTTTCTTCGATTCTGGTGAATTGATCCTCATTTTCTCCATCTTCAGCTTCTGATGATTTTTCATCTGCTTCCGTTTGTGCATTAGGTTCCTGGCTGTCATCTTTTGCTGCATCCTCATCGTCCCCAAACAACCAAACTCCTAGCAGGATAATAAGTAAAACTGCACCTACAACAAGTAAAATTGATATAGATTTTGTATTTTTTCTTCGTTTTTCAAATTTATCTACTCGGGAAACTCTATCAAAATCACTCATTACTTCTGCCCTCCTATAATTACCCTACTATCATATCATATTTACTATAAGAATTTATATGCTAAGTGTATAACAATTATTTTGCAAAATACAACTATCCATGTAATGACAGCATCTTGTTATTTTGAGAAACCTGTCTGCAAAAATGAAGAATCAATTCGTATAGATTTCCCACGAATTTGCCCCCACCTTAATTTCCTTATCCCTATCAATGGTATGTAGTTTTCCTTGGTCCCCATTAAAAGACTTCATTCTTTAACTTAAAAAGAACAATCCTATCCACGTAGACATTATCTTAGGCGGACACTTTATCCATATTCTTGTAATATTCTTCTTTTCAGACGCACGGAGTATTTTTACATGCTTTTAACCATTACAGTTACAAAGGCTTTTCATTCGGAACAAAGGCGCAGAGCGCCCGGTTAGCAACGTAGCGACTGGAACGAAGCAACGAAAGTTTTAGGATTCATGCTCCTGCAACAGGAGTATGTCGACGCCTGAGCGGCAAGCCCGTTTTTAGTCGGCCTTCCTCTTAGCAACGAACGGATGAGGCCTTATCGGAGGGCGCGTTTCTAAAGTCCTTTCAAAAAAAGATAGCGAACTTAAGTTCACTATCTTTTTAACCAGCTTATTTTACGTCGATTATTTTAACATAAATTTCGCCACCAGGTGTCACTACAGAAACTTCAGAGCCAACTTCTTGCCCAATTAAGCTTTGGGCCATTGGTGAATCATTTGAAATTTTACCCTCAAATGGATCTGCTTCTGCACTTCCAACAATGGTGTATGTTTCTTTATCCCCATCTGGAAGCTCCTGAAAAGTTACAGATTTACCCAGAGAAACCATATTGGGGTTTTGGTCATCATTTTCTATAATTACTGCATTACGAATCATTTTTTCCACTTGCGCAATGCGAGACTCAACAAAAGCCTGCTCGTCTTTTGCAGCATCATACTCAGAGTTTTCGGAAAGGTCCCCGAAATCTCGAGCTACTTTTATTCGTTCAACAACTTCTTGACGTCGTTCTGTTTTTAAATAATGCAATTCTTGTTCTAATTTTTCTTTCCCCTCTTGCGTCATATAATAACTTTTTTCTACAGCCATTTTAAACACTCCTTCTTCTTACTTCAATATATCGCTGCCATGCCAATTTTACTTGGCATGTATCATCTTTAGAATATGTTCAAAATCATGGTTCTGCTTTTGTACCTCACTGCGAAACATTCGCTACATGATAGATTATTATTTATTTTTCATTAACCTTTTATTTTTGAACACATACTAACAGGAGCTCGAATGTAAGCGCTCCATTTTCTTAAAATATACTAACCATTACTATGGCAGAATTCAAATGATTTTTCAATACTTTTATTGAAATTTATTCTTTATGTTTAAGAAGTATATTTTCAATTTTGGTTGCCATGATGTCAATAGCAACATGGTTTTGACCACCTTCAGGGATAATTATATCGGCATACCGCTTACTCGGTTCGATAAATTGCAAATGGGATGGTCTTACTTTATGAACATATTGTTCAATAACAGCATCCAGTGTTCTTCCACGTTCTTTAATATCTCTTATCAGTCTACGGATAATCCGTAAATCAGCATCTGTATCCACAAAAACTTTAATATCCATTAAATTACGCAGCCGCGGATCTTCAAGGATTAATATTCCTTCAAGAATGATCACATCTTTAGGCTCTACATGGATCACCTCTTGTGAGCGTGTGTGAAGTTTATAGTCATAAACAGGTTTGTTTATTTGCTGACCTTCTAATAAATCATTTAAATGCTGAACGAGCAATTCATTATCAAAAGCTAAGGGATGGTCATAATTCGTATTTAGACGTTCTTCAAAAGGGAGATGACTTTGATCTTTATAATAATAATCTTGTTCAATAACTAAAATGGTTTGGTCTGAAAAGCGCTGGCAAATAGATCGTGTTACAGAGGTTTTTCCGCTTCCACTTCCTCCTGCTACGCCAATCACTACTGGTTGGTTATGCATCGATTGGTTACTCCCTTCTAACTATGTTTCATGCTAATCGCTATTCCGTCCCCTATAGGCACTATAGACGTTGTAAATAATGGATGTTGCATGAGCCAATGATTATAATCATTTATCTTTTCCACCATTTTCTTATATCTGGATGGAGCTATATGTGGCTGGGCGACATATCCACGAAATAAAACATTATCTGTAATGATGATGCCTTCATTTGCTAATAAAGGGGTAACAAGTTCGAAAAAACGACGATACTGGCTTTTGGCAGCGTCGATGAATATTACATCAAAAAATGCTTCGTTTTGCAAGTTTTTTAGCATTTCCAAAGCATCTCCCAATAGGATTTTTATCTGTTTTTCAGCACCAAGGGTACGTATATTCAGTATTGCTTCTTGATATCTTTGTTCGTCTCTTTCCATGGTAACAATCTCTGCATCAGGTGCAGCTTCAAGCATTCTTAGAGCAGAGTATCCGATAGCTGTACCAATCTCTAATATCCGTTTAGGTTGTTTTAATCGAATTATCTGTTGGACAAAGTGCATGCTCACTGGCTCCATAATGGGCACGCGGTCTTTTTTCGCCCCCTGCTCAATTAGGTCTATAAAAGAAGTTCGTTTTGGAATCATATTTACTAAGTAATCCATACTATTGTCTTTCATCATGATCTCCTTCATATTCTGTAAACTGGAGTAATCCCCCTTTCAAATAGATCGGGGGATAAAAAAGGTTGGATTTAATTGATATGTTTTTGCTTATTCTTATTATGCTGTTCCAATGTTTCTGCATAATATATGTTCCCATTTTTATCATGCAAGAAATATAGATAGTCTGACTCTTCAGGTTCAAGCGCAGCTACTAGGGAGTTCTCTGAGAAATTCCCAATTGGACCGACAGGGAGCCCTTCTACATAATACGTATTGTAAGGAGATTCAATTTCTAAATCTTCATAAAGGACACGTTTTTTATGCTTTCCTTGTGCATATAATACAGTAGGGTCAGTTTGAAGCTTCATCCCCTCTTCAAGACGATTGGCAAATACCCCAGCAATTTTCTTGCGTTGATCTTTTGCACCAGATTCTTTTTCAATAACAGAAGCAAATGTTACAGCTTCATGGACAGTATAATCTTTTTGTTTGATTTCATCCAAATATTTGGATAGTACGCTTTCGGTCTTTTTCATCATTTCATCGACAACTGTCTCAACACTCGGTTTTTCTTCAAAAAATTCATACGTAGCAGCAAACAGATAACCTTCTAGTGGTGTGCGTATCTCTGGATTTAATATATCCTCTGACAATATGGAAGGATAACGCTCCATCAATGTATGAATATAGTCCGGATCGTTTACTTTTTTAAGAAACTCTTCTTTTGTAAAAGGCAATTGCTTTGCATATATTTCTGCTAATTCATCGATTGTTTTTCCTTCAGGTATGGTAACGGTATGTACAGGCTCTGCCATTAACTTACCACTTTTTAATGAATCGACAACCTCACTTAATTCCATCGCAGGGCTAAACGTATAGTCTCCGGCCTGGAAATTCGAATCATTGTTAAATTTAATGTAAAAGCGAAATACAAGCGCATTCTTAACCACACCATTCTCTTCCAATATATTTGCAATATTAGAAGAGGAGGAACCGATTGGTATCGTTACTTTAATTTCTTCATTACTATTAGGATTAACTGGCTCTAAAGCAGATTTAACATATAAGTAACCTGAAATAACTCCAATTACTAATATAATCAGTAGCGTAATAATAATAATTGCTACAAATTTGCGAACAGTTTTGGCTTCTTCACTGCGAGCCATGAGGTTGTCCCTAAATTTACTATTTTTCTGCTTGGACATCTATCTTCCCTCCTCATCCGCTATATTATACTAAAACTTGCTAATGGATGCCATCATTTTTATAAAAAAGAAAAAAGCTAACGTCAAAATATGACATTAGCTTATAAATTTTTTACATTCTTATTACGCTTCATTTTCCTGTTCTGCTAACGTGTTTAACATTTCTTCAACGATTTCCCACTCTTCGTCTGATTCAATTGGGAACAGGGATAAATCATCCTCATCCTTTTCCTCATATCGAAATGCATAAACTTCCACTTCTTCTTCCTCAGATTGTTCAACAGGGGTTACAGCAATGTACGATTGGTTCATGTCATCCACATCAAATGTAAATAAAACCTCAAAAAGATGCTCTTCCCCGTTCTCATCAGGAATAATAATTCGTTCTTTTTCTTCTAGTGCCATTGTTCCACTCCTTTATTTTTGGTCGAGGTAACCTTGTAAAATCATGACAGCTGCCATTTTATCAACGACTTGCTTGCGCTTTTTTCTGCTAACATCTGCTTCTAACAATACTCTTTCAGCAGCCATTGTTGTTAAACGCTCATCCCAAAGTTCTGCGGGGATTTTTAGTTTTTTTTCAATATGTTTTGCAAAGGTGATCGATGCTTCCCCGCGCTCACCAATCGTTCCATTCATATTTTTCGGTAACCCGACAATAGCTTTCCCCACTTCATGCTCGGTTATGATTTTTGTTAAAGCTTCATCAGCAGAAGTTAAATCATTTTCATTCCACTTAATAGTAGTAATCCCCTGCGCGGTCCAACCTAAAGCGTCACTAACAGCAACACCAATTGTTTTGGACCCTACATCCAGTCCCATTATTTTCATTTGTCCTCCTGCTGCTGCTCTAAATAAAATTTAACCAGCTCTTCAATAACCTCATCGCGCTCCATTTTTCGAATTAAATTACGCGCGTTGTTATACCTTGGGATATAGGCAGGGTCTCCGGACAGCAAATAACCAACAATTTGGTTTATTGGGTTATAACCCTTTTCTTGTAGAGCTCCATGTACTTTAAAAAGTATTTCTTTAATATCCTTATCAAAAGGTTCTTCCGAAAAATTAAATTTCATAGTTTTGTCAATTGAACTCATTATGACACCTCGATTTTGGAATCATTATCTAGGAATACGAAATTATCCGATATGCTTCTTCTATTATAGTAACATGTTTAAACGATGAATTATATCTTTTTTAGATCTGTAACCACAATTTAATGGTTTCGTTTCTCTTCGATGTAAAGCTTTGCTACATGTAATGCTTCCGCTATTCTAGATGGGTCTTTTCCGCCAGCCTGTGCCATATCAGGTCGGCCTCCTCCCCCTCCACCACAAGCCTGTGCAGCTTTCTTAATCAGACGTCCAGCGTGGTATCCTTTCTCAATTAAGTCTTTGGAAACACCTGCTGCTAATTGTACTTTATTATTATTTTCCATCGCTAATAGAATCATACCTGAATCAAGTTTTTGCTTTAATTCATCTACCATATTCCGTAATTGATTCATATCTTGCACTTCTACTTTTTTAGCTAATACTTGGACTCCGTCTATCGTTTCAACTTCTTCAAGCATAGTAGCTGTTTCCTTATTTGCTAATTTTGCTTGCAGGGATTCCCTTTCTTTTTGTAGCTGTTTTATCTCGTGATACAGTGTCTCAATTTTTTCAGGCACTGATTCGTCTTTTGCTTTGACTAATTGTGCCGCTTGTTGTAGTAACCCTAATTTACCTGTTATAAATTCATATGCCTGTTTACTCGTCACCGCTTCAATTCTTCTTGTGCCAGCCCCTATTCCGCTCTCTGTAACAATTTTAAACAAGCCAATTTCAGATGTGTTTACAACATGGCAACCGCCACATAATTCAATACTATAATCGCTGATTTGCACAACACGAACGATATCGTCATATTTTTCACCAAAAAGGGCAGTTGCTCCCATTTTTTTCGCTTTTTCCAGGTTCTCGGTTTTAATCTGTAATGGAATAGCTTGCCATATTTTCTCATTTACCAGTAATTCAATTTGCGCTAATTCTTGTTTGGATACAGCTTGGTAATGGGAAAAATCAAAGCGTAACCGTTCTGGAGCTACTAACGAACCAGCTTGGTTAACATGCTCTCCAATAACATCCTTTAATGCTTGATGTAATAGATGCGTCGCCGTATGGTTCTTGACAATAAACGATCTTTTGGCTTTATCAACTCTTGCCGTAACCATTTCTCCAACTGAAATACTGCCCTTTTCAATTAGAACGCGATGCACATGCTGCCCTTTCGGTGATTTTTGTACATCTTTTACTTGTCCAGCCGCATACTCCGTGTGGATGGTTCCTTGGTCGGCAATTTGTCCACCACTTTCTGCATAGAACGGGGTTTGATGTAGAAACAGATACACTTCTTCTCCAGCGTTTGCTTGTTTCACTTGCTGCTCATCTTTTATGATTGCTGCAACAGTCGCATCTTGTTCCGTATTTGTATAACCTACAAATTCACTTGCTACATCAATTTCTGCTATCGCACCTCCTTGTACCTGCATGGAATCTACTTTTTGTCGTGCTTTTCGTGCTCGTTCACGTTGCTTATCCATTTCTGCCTGAAAGCCAGCTTCATCAATAGAAAATCCTTGTGCTTGGACGTATTCTTCGGTCAGCTCCTTAGGAAATCCATACGTATCATATAAGCGAAACACTTCATAACCAGGAAAAATCGAGCTTCCTCGTTGTTTTTCACGGTTCATGATAGTTGTTAAAATATCCAATCCATCATGCAACGTTTCATGAAATTTTTCCTCTTCTGCCTTAACCATATTTCTAATAAAATCTTTCTTTTCCACCACTTGAACGTAAAAATCCTGCATAATGTCAGCTACCACATCCACAAGTACATACATAAATGGCTTTTCAATACCAATCTCTTTAGCAAAGCGAACCGCTCTACGAATTAAACGACGGAGAACATAGCCCCTCCCCTCATTAGACGGAACCGCACCATCACCAATGGCAAAGCTAACGGTACGTATATGATCTGCAATTACTTTAAACGCGGTATCCGTTGATGAACTGCCCCCATACTTAACAGATGCTAACGTTTCCGTCTTCTTTATAATCGGCATAAATAGATCCGTTTCAAAGTTGGTCGGAACATCTTGAATGACAGATACCATTCTTTCGAGACCTAAACCAGTATCAATATTTTTTTTAGGTAGAGGTGTATATGTATCATCGGGATTATGGTTAAATTGTGAGAATACAAGGTTCCATATTTCAAGGTAGCGATCGTTTTCTCCTCCAGGATAAAGCTCTGGATCGTTTGGATTATTGCCATATTTTTCACCACGGTCGTAAAATATTTCGGTGTTTGGTCCACTTGGTCCTTCGCCGATATCCCAAAAATTTTCTTCTAAACGGATAATCCGCTCTTTTGGCAAGCCAATAGTATGAAGCCAAATATCATAAGCCTCATCGTCTTCAGGATGCACAGTAACGGATAAACGGTCTTCTCCAAATCCAATCCAATGCTCGCTCGTTAGAAACTCCCATGCCCACTCGATTGCTTCTTGCTTAAAATAATCGCCAATGGAAAAATTTCCAAGCATTTCAAAGAACGTATGATGACGTGCTGTAAAACCTACATTCTCAATATCATTTGTTCGAATTGATTTTTGCGCATTTACAATTCTTGGATTTTCTGGAATTACCCTTCCATCAAAATATTTTTTTAATGTAGCGACACCGCTATTAATCCATAATAGTGTCGGATCATCTTTTGGTACAAGTGATGCGCTTGGTTCGACTCGATGGCCCTTTTCCTTAAAAAAATCTAGAAACATTTGCCTTACTTCTGCTGACGTCAGTTGTTTCATTAGCTTTTCCTCCTATACATTTATGAAAAAATTCTGTTTACTTGTCAGTTCTGGAAAACAGTACTATGTAGACACAACAGTTTTAAAGAAGGTTATCAGAATGGTACTTCTGTTGCGCTTTTAAAATTCAGTTATAGAATAAAAAAATCCCCTCTCTGCAATTGCAGGGACGAGATTGATCGCGGTACCACCCTTATTATGAATACAGTTGTATTCATCACCTTGTAGTTGATAACGGTATCCAAACCGGCGGGAATGAACCGCACTCCAGAACAGCTTTCCATGATGTGAACTTTAGGGTTTCTTACAGCCAAAGGAATCCCTTCTCTACAAAAGCACGTATCATGTACTCAGAACCTTCAACGCTTTTTAATTATAACCTTGTTATGCGCTATTATAGAATAATGCGTATATGAATGTCAATTAAGATGGAGCAGAATCTTTTGGATGCTTGGATTTAGCGTAATATTCCCTCCATATTAAGAGATGCTGCACGATAACTTTTAGAATAGTCATTAACGGAACCGCAATAACCATCCCAATAACTCCAAAGAGTTGTCCACCTAACAGTAATGCAAAAATAATCGCTGCCGGGTGAATATTTATGCTTTTACCCACAATATAAGGGGACAGCAGATTACTTTCAATCAATTGAATCGCAAATACAGATAGAATGACAAAAAAGACGAGTTTACCGGAGACAGTAAAGCCAATTGCCACTGCTGGTACCGCTCCAATAATCGGCCCAAAATAAGGGATTAGGTTTGTGATTGCCATTAGAATTGCTAATATTAATGCAAACTCAAGTTGCAATAAGAATTTAAAAACGATAAATGAAGTAAGACCTACAAACGCACAAACGATAAATTGACCGCGTATATAATTCCCTAAATTCTCATCAATTGCATGCCAAATTTGACTGGCAGTTATTCGATACTTTACTGGAATCAAACGTTTACTAACTGCTTTTAATTTGTCATAGTCTTTCAAAAAGTAAAAAACGAGTACAGGAATAACCGTTAAGAATATGATGAAATCAAATACTTTAGTAAATCCATTCATCAATCGTTCTAATAATCGATCTAATGCATTTTCGGTTCGTATCAGCAATTGATCAAACTTATCATGTACATTTTCTGGTAAAAAGGATGTATATTCATACATCTGATAAATTGTTTTTTCATACATATTCATTAATTGCGGAAACTGTTCATTTAAATCTCTCACCTGAACGACGACCATTGGATATATACGATAAATAAAATACGCCGTTAAACCAAAAAAGAGCAGATAAATGATTAAAATTGCTACCCCTTTAGGGATACGATATTGGTGAATCATCTGTACAATGGGGTATAGTAAATAGGCAATTAAACAGGAGATAAGAAAGGGCGCAGATACATGCCATAATAAGGAAAATACCGCTTTATAAACAGGAAATAGTTTAACCATTAAATAGAAAAACAGAAATAGTAGTATGCCAATTAATAGGAAATAGAGGAAGTTTAAGCTTTGTCCATTTTTAAACATAGCTTACCACCCTCCAAAGGGAAACTGCAAACACTATGTTATCCATTTCCATACAAGCTTCTTTCTTCCTCATTGAATAAATCATTGAGCGAGCTTAATGACCCATCTGCCTCCACTTGATGTAAAAGTAATGTATTATTATCTACCGTCATTTCCACAAAACATGTCCAACAATAATATTGTCGGTTGCCAATTTTACCAATATCTTTCCCCTGACAGTTCGGGCATCGCATGATGTCAATACTCCTTCTTATTTTCACTTGAATTTTAGTTATCATCATGCTAACCCATTTTCACTAAAAATATACGCTCTTACATAAAATCATACGGGGAAAGATTAGCGTCCTCGGTTTCAAAAACAGTTGAATTTTGTCCGTCCCGTTCTCGCTCCTCACCCAGCTTTTCAACCAAGTGCTGCGTCAGTGTTGTATACCGCTGATTTGTATGCTTTGTAGCAACTCCATCCAAAAATGAATTTTGATCCCCGCAGATAATCAACGATTGCTTACTTCTTGTTATAGCTGTATATAATAAGTTTTTCCTTAGCATTCGTTGATATGCTCGAACAACTGGCAAAATGACAATCGGGAATTCACTTCCTTGCGATTTATGAATGGAAATACAGTATGCAAGCATAATATTACGGTAATCTTTCCGTTCATAAACTACTTCACGGTCTTCGAAAGCAATAACAAGTTGTTCTTCTTGTTCGGTATTCTCTTCCTCACGGAAAATAGCTACAACTTCGCCAATATCTCCATTATAAACGCCGTCTTCAGGCTGATTGACAAGCTGAATTACCTTGTCGCCGGTTCGAAAGATAGCTTCAGCAGTTCTAACTTCTCTTTTTTGTTCTGTTTTTGGGTTAATCACTTTTTGGAGCTCTTGATTGAGTTTTGTAATTCCCGCTTCCGAACGATACATTGGTGCAAGAACTTGAATATCCTTTGACTCAATTCCCTTCTCGATTGCTTTTTTAAATATTTTAGTAATCACATCGACCATTTGTATCTCGTTACAATGAATGAAATTAAAATCATGATCCTTTTGTAAGTTCACTGGTTCATCCTTTTTTATTTCATGTGCAAGTTGAATAATTTTCGAGCCTTCTTTTTGCCGATATACTTCTGTCAGTCGAACGTAAGGAATCCGATCCGTACTTAATAAATCAGATAAGACCTGACCAGGACCGACAGACGGCAATTGATCCTCATCGCCAACAATCAGCACTTGCATGTCATCAGGTATAGCTTTAAAAAGATGGTTAGCTAACCAAATATCTACCATTGAAAATTCATCAATAATAATAAACTTCCCACTAAGTGGCTCATGTTCATTCTTTTCAAAGCTTTGATTTCCATCCCATCCCAATAATCGGTGGACCGTCATTGCTGGAAGCCCCGTCGATTCATTTAACCGCTTCGCAGCTCTACCAGTTGGAGCTGTTAGAATAAATGGAAAGTCACCTTTATGATCGTAATCCTCTGGACGTAGCGCTAAATCATGGATCGTGGCGTATGCCTTTAGAATGCCTTTAATAACCGTTGTTTTTCCTGTTCCTGGTCCACCTGTAAGAATCATGACTTTTGCATGGAGGGCCTGGTTAATTGCAGTGAATTGCTCTTTACCATAGGATAATATTTCTTCCTCTTCAATATCACCTATAATCTTCATAAGTTCAGCCATGGGAGTTTGGTGCTCAATCGGCTTTTGTAAAATCCGCTTTAACTGCGAACTAAACCCATCCTCGGCATAGTAAAGCGAAGGTAAATAAACATTTCCATCTTGGACAATTACTTTTTTATCTTTATTTAAGACCTTCAATTTATCGATAATCATTGACTCTGTTAATTCTTCTGTATTTAACAGCGAAAAAATAGATGTAATGCAAAAATCCATAGGTAAATAAACATGCCCATCTTGAACAGAACTTTGCAGTACATAGATACAACCTGCTCCCACCCGAGTAGGATGCGTAGCTGGCAGTCCCATTTGTCTAGCAATTTCATCAGCAGTCCGAAACCCAAATCCTTCGATATCAAACACGAATTGGTATGGATCTGCTTCCAATAACGGAACAGCTTCATCTTTATACTGTTGATAAATCTTTTGGGACATTTTCAAACCAATATTATATTGGGATAAATGGACGGCTACATGCTCAAACCCTTGATTTTCTTGGATAGTAGCGCGTAATTGATCCGCCGTTTTCGCTTTTATTCCTGGAACAGCATATAATGCCTCTGGATCATCCATAATTTTTGTAATTGCATTTTCACCTAGTTGCTGGACAATCTTGGTAGCTGTTTTTTTACCAATACCATAAAATAGATCGCTGGATAAATAAGCAATCAATCCATCCTTCGTATCAGGAATAAATGTTTTGTAAGAAGTTACTTTATATTGAGTGCCAAATCGTGGATGCTTGTCAAATATGCCATAAAAATAATAGCTGGTTTCCGGCTGCAGATTAAAGAAATAACCCTTAATTACAATTGTTTTATCTTCAAAGGCTTCGTTTGTATCCAATACTTTAATTTTGGCAATTGAAAAATGCTCCGCCTCATTTTGAAAAATCAAATGAAGGAGTTCGCCTCGAATATAACTTTCATGCTCAGCCGTTTGTTTTATTTGTTCCATCCAAAAACACTCCATCTTTTTACTTACTATCTATCATATGGAGGAAAGCAGTTACTCTTTTTCGTCCGTTGGCTGCCAAAACATGGTCTGGCTGAATACGTAATGCTTCCCCAAAAAGCTCTAATGCCTTTTCTAGTTGTTCATTATATAGGGCTATGACACCTAAGTTATAGTATGCATCACTATGATTATCATTCTTCTGAAGCACTTTATAAAAAATTCCTTCCGCCTCTTTTAAATGTTCACATTGTGCTAGACTCAACCCGTATTGAAAGAGAAATTCCTCATCATCCGGATTAAGTTCTACTGCTCGTAATAAATAAGGTAAAGCCAATTTATAATACTCCTGATGTTGCAGAGTCATCCCTAGTAAATAATAGGTATCTGCTTCCATTAACCCGTATTTTATCGCTGTTTGTAAATGTTTCTGAGCTTTAGCATACAACGACTGCTCATAATAGAGATTACCCAAGCCATAATGAGCGGTTGCTGCCTGCGGATCCAATTCAATTGCCCTTTCAAAAAAGCGTTGTGCGCGTTCTGCATCTTGTATATGCAACAGGAAGTTACCAAAGTTTGTATACCCCACTGGATCATTGGGATGTTCTTCAATAATTTCCGCAAATAAAGCAGCAGCTTTGTCCAACTTATTATTTTGCATTGCGGTTATAGCTTGTTGTAGCTTATCCTTCATTGTAAAACTCCTCGTTATCCTACATAATCAAGTTGACGTTCATTTTTAAAAATTTGGTCGATCGTCCCACCGCCAAGACATACTTCTCCATCATAAAAAACAACAGCTTGCCCCGGAGTGATTGCTCGCTGGCTTTCTTTAAATTCAACGTGGATACGATTATCATCCATTTCAGTTACTATTACAGGACTATCTTCTTGACGATAGCGAAATTTTGCTGTACACGTGAAGCTCTTATTTATTTTATCTGGATGGATCCAATTAACATCCGTTGCCGTAAGCGCGTCGGAGTATAGCTTTTCATTACTATATCCTTGTTCTACGTATAAAATATTTTTCGGGATATTTTTGCCGACTACAAACCAAGGATCTCCTGCTCCGCCAATACCAAGCCCTTGTCGTTGGCCAATCGTATAGTACATCAGCCCATCATGTTTGCCCTTCACCACACCATCCAACGTTTGCATTTCTCCTGGTTGTGCTGGAATATATTCACTCAAAAATGCTTTGAAATTCCGTTCTCCAATAAAGCATATACCTGTACTGTCTTTTTTGGTCGCTGTTGCAAGATCATATTCTTTGGCTATTTTTCTTACTTCTGATTTTGGTAAATGACCAAGTGGAAACATCACTTTTGCCAAAACATCTTCCGTTAATTGATTCAGAAAATACGTTTGGTCCTTATTATCATCGACACCTCGTAACATTTCATAACGGCCATCTTTTTCACGTACCCGTGCATAATGACCTGTCGCAACATAATCAGCACCCAATGACAATGCATGTTCTAAAAATGCTTTGAATTTTATTTCTTTATTACACATGACGTCTGGATTAGGGGTTCTTCCAGCTTTATATTCATCTAAAAAATACGTAAATACTTTGTCCCAATATTGTTTTTCAAAATTAACTGCATAATATGGGATATCCAGTTGGTTACAAACTCTTACTACATCTTCAAAATCCTCTGTTGCTGTACAAACACCAAATTCATCTGTATCATCCCAGTTTTTCATAAAAATACCAACAACATCATAACCTTGCTGTTTTAAAAGCAGAGCGGCTACAGAAGAATCTACACCTCCACTCATACCAATAACTACTCTTGTATCTTGATTCATATTAATCATCCTTTAATTTTTATAAAGTGGCGTTTTTTGTATAGAAGGCTTTCTGACGCTAAGAGCTAACATCTTAGGAGTAAGGGTACTTAAAGCTATTCACCGACATACCCTTTTTCCCAATTGCCACACCTTTATACCAAACATCATGTCCCGCATTCCTTTATTCTAAATTGGGCGATGATAGCAACTTACAGGTGGAATAAAGGCGAAACCTCTCAGTCAACAGGTGTCTTCTTTTCCGGATGGCTGGTAGTCGAACTAATGGGCATTTAGTTGTCGTTCTTCTTTTTAGTTTTGGCGCATTCCTTAAAAGACTACGGCAGCTTACAGACGAGTCAAACGCTTCACGCTTTTAGCTACACGTTGAGCAGCAGTGTTTATGTTTTCGGTAGTATTAGCCAGTCCAAAGCTAAATCGGATTGAGTTTGTCGTACATTCATGTCCTTTTCCAAACATAGCAGTAAGTACATGAGAAGGTTCTACAGATCCTGCAGTACAGGCACTCCCACTAGAAGCTGCGATTCCATCTAAATCTAAATTTGTTAATAATGCCTCCACATTTGTTTTAGGAAAACTCATATTCACGATGGAAGCAATCGTAGACTGCTGGTCTCCATTAATTTGAAAAACAATTTCTTGCTCACGCAAACGGGCTATAAATTGTTGCTTGAAACCTTCATATGTCTTGAGCCGTTGCTCTCTTTCATCTATCGCTAGTTGCACTGCCCTTTCAAATCCTACAATTCGCGCCACATCTTCTGTACCTGCGCGGCGTTTTCTTTCTTGTTCTCCACCATATTGCAACGATTGAAGCTTCACATCTTCATTAGCAAAAAGAAAGCCGACACCCTTTGGACCGTTTATTTTATGAGCAGATACAGTCAACATATCAACCCCTAATTCACGAACATCGATATCTATTAAACCAAAAGCTTGAACGGCATCGGTATGGAAATAAGCTTGATGATTCTCGAGTTCTGCAGCAATCTCTTTAATCGGTTGTACCACACCAGTTTCATTATTGACATACATAACAGAAACTAGAATGGTTTCGTTGGTTAGCGCGTTGCTCACGTCCTCGACAGCTATCTTTCCATCTTCTTTTATTTGCAGGTATGTCACATCAAAGCCTTCTTTTTCCAATTGTTCAGCTGTGTGTAATACCGCATGATGCTCTTGGGAAGATACAATAATATGCTTTCCTTTATCCTTATTGGCTCTTGCTACCCCAATCAAAGCTAAGTTATCCGCTTCTGTCCCGCCACTTGTAAAGATTATTTCCTTTTCCCCTGCTCCAATACTTTTGGCCATATTTAACCTAGCATTATCCACCAACTTTCTCGCTTTTCTACCAAAGGCATGCACACTGGATGGATTACCAAACACTTCGCCTTCAACTTCATACATGTGCTTTAATACCTCTGGGTGAATAGGGGTCGTCGCTGCATGATCTAAATAGATATGTTCCACAAATATCTTTCCTTCCTACCTTTTAAATATAAAACATATAAGCATCCTGTGGTTCATCGTCATTATGCTCCGCTAAATCTTTTAACGTAGTTGTATCCAACACGTCTTTTACAGCATCACGAATTCTTAACCATAAAGCTTGCTTTGCCGGTTCTTCATCTTCTATTCCTTCTACAGGTGTAATCGGACCTTCCAAGACACGAATAATATCGCCTGCTTTTATATCCATTGGCTCCTTTGCCAATACATAGCCACCATATGCACCGCGAATACTCCGAATTAAGCCCGCATTTCTCAAAGGGGAAGCTAACTGCTCTAAATAATGCTCAGATAATTGATTTTCTTTGGCAATTTGTTTAAGGGAAGTTGGTCCTTTGCCATGACATTTCGCTAGATGTATCATAAGAGTAAGACCATATCTTCCTTTCGTTGAAATTTTCATATCAAACACCTCAATTTAATTAACGTTCCATACACTCATACATGATATTATAGCATGGAACACAAATGACTTGCATACGATTCACTTCTATATGCTTGTCGATCAACATGTAACGTAAATAAGCAATTTATCATTATAATATAAAGGACGGTATAAATGAAACAAAAACCACTTGCAGTTCAAATGAGACCAGAGCATATTGACGATATTATTGGACAAGAACATTTAGTTGGCGAAGGAAAGATCATTCGTCGCATGGTAGCTGCTGAAAGGCTTGCATCCATGATATTATTCGGACCTCCAGGAACTGGTAAAACATCTATGGCTTCGGCCTTAGCCAAAAGTTTAGGCAAGCAAGTAAAAACATTAAATGCAGTCACCGATAAGAAAAAAGATATGGAGATTGTTGTAGAAGAGGCCAAAATGACAGGGCAAATAGTTCTCATTTTGGATGAGGTACATCGTTTGGATAAAGCAAAGCAAGACTTTTTACTTCCACATTTGGAAAATAACCTAATTATCTTGATCGGCTGTACAACTAGTAACCCTTATCATTCCATTAATCCAGCAATTCGCAGCAGATGTCATTTATTTGAATTGCATAAACTAACCACTGATCATGTTAAGGAAGCCATTAAACGGGCAATGATAGATCAAGCAAAAGGATATGGAAAGAAGCCCATTCAACTTTCTGATGAGGCATTGGATCATTTTGCAGTCAGCGCTAACGGAGATCTAAGAGCTGCATTAAATGGCTTTGAATTAGCTGTTTCATCCACACCTGAAAATGAGGAAAACCAAATTTCTATCACTTTGTCTATAGCAGAAGAATGTATGCAAAAAAAGAGCTTTTCCCATGATAAAAATGGTGACGCACATTATGATGTGCTTTCCGCATTTCAAAAATCTATTCGGGGCAGTGATGTTGATGCTTCGCTCCACTATTTAGCCAGATTAGTGGAAGCTGGAGATCTCGACAGTATTGCACGGAGAATGATTGTAACTGCTTATGAGGATATTGGTCTAGCCAACCCTCAAGCCGGGCCTCGAGCATTAGCAGCAGTACAGGCTGCAGAGCGTCTAGGCTTTCCTGAAGCAAGAATCCCGTTGGCTGTCGCGATTATAGAGTTATGCCTATCTCCTAAATCAAATACAGCCTATAAAGCATTAGACAAAGCTTTGCACGATGTAAGAAGTGGAAAAAGTGGAGAAGTTCCAACCCATATTAAAGACGCGCATTATGCTGGTGCAAAATCGCTAGGCAGAGGCACTCAGTATCAATATCCACATGATTACGATCACGGCTGGGTAAAGCAGCAATATTTGCCCGATGCAATTAAACATAAACAATACTATGAACCTAAGGCTACTGGCAAATTTGAACAAGCTATGAAACAAGTTTATGAGAAAATCAGGAAAGATAAACAGAATTAACGTATAAGTTGCCACTTCTTTGGTAACAATAAGGTTTAACGAGATAACGTGATACTTCTTTCAGTAGGGATTGTTTCAACTTCTACTGAATGTTAGTTGAACGAATCAGGTATTTAGGTACGGTTATCTCCCTCTTAGACCTCTTTAAATCCTTCATTGGATTAATGAAACGGGGGGCTTATAAGTACCTTAATGCCAGATAAATCAAATCTATTAATGTTGTTCAAAAGTAGGAAAATGTACAGCTTCCCTTTGAAGCAAATATGTCTTTTACACTACCTATCTTGAACAATAGGTTGTTACGTAAAAAGGAGTGGAACAAAAATGGCAAAGGTTAGACAAGATGCATGGTCGCATGAAGATGATTTATTATTAGCAGAAACCGTATTACGCCACATAAGAGAAGGAAGCACGCAATTAAATGCTTTCGAAGAAGTTGGAGATAAATTAAATCGTACTTCTGCCGCTTGTGGCTTTCGATGGAATGCAGAAATACGTAATAAGTACGTGAATGCTATTGATCTTGCAAAACGTCAACGAAAAGAAAAGAAACGGGCTATGGCAAAGGCAGGAAAGGTTGAGCATAAGCCAACCATTGTAGCTTCTACAAGTCAAAAACAAGAACCAGAGCACAATCAAATGTTTAGTGACATTCCAATGACTTCTGCAGCCGATTTAACAATGAATAAGGTAATCCAATTTTTAAGAGGGTTAGAAAAAAAATCATTGGATTCAAATCAATCAAAAGCCTCGCTTGAACAGGTACAAAAAGAAAAAGAAGCATTACAAAAACAAGTAGATACATTGAACCGAGAGTTACAGCAAACAAAAACTCAGTTAACAACCATGCAGGAAGATTATCAAGCCTTTATCCAAATTATGGATAGAGCAAGAAAAATGACTGTATTAGAAGATCAAGGTACGTTGACTGCCCCAGCCTTTCGAATGGATAAAAACGGTAATTTGCAGCAGTTGGCGCAAGGATCAAACTAAGATATCCTTACTTAAAAAAACCTACATTGCTAAAGGAATCGTCCTTTTAAGCAATGTAGGTTTTTTAGCAGTCCCGATCGTGCCGTCCAGTATAAAGCTTTGATCCCGCTCATGGCAGGTGGGTGCTCTGTTCTATATTTATTGTGCTTCCTCATGGTTAAGGCACGCACGCAACATAGAAACAAACGAGCTCCCAATTATAAAGGTGTTCGGTCAAAACACTTTGGTACGGACGAACACATCAGGATTTTACTGTTTGTAAATATATTTTAACATGTCATTTCTAAAAAAATCAATCCTTAACCTTTTCCTAAATTAACGGAAGCTACTTTCACCTGGTGGTTTTCTTGTTTTAATGGCGATTCGATGAAAAATTGAATACTCTTTTGGTTTTTGACTATAGGATCGTTTGAAAAAATTGTTAGCACTCATTGCATTGCTTACTATCCGAATACTACATTTGTCATTTTTCATAGAATATACAAGCTTAACTTCATACACACACCTTATATCATTCTCTTTATAAACATGTAGGTCCTTACAGCAAAAAGCATCTGCATCCTTTACCTACTATGCCATGTACTAACGAGGTTCGAAAATCTATTTATCTGAAGCTTTGTCTTCCTTATGTGAAATGAGCTGGATGGATAATTCATCTAATTGTATCTTGTCTACTTCACTTGGTGCATTCGTTAATAGATCAGAAGCAGAAGCTGTTTTCGGGAATAAAATCGTATCTCTTAGATTCGTTCTTCCGGCTAAAAGCATAACGATTCGATCCAATCCTAAGGCTACACCTCCATGTGGCGGTGCCCCATATTCTAAAGCTTCTAACAAGAAACCAAATTGTTCTCTTGCGTCAGCTTCAGATAATCCTAACACCTTAAACATTTCCTGTTGTAGCTCCGTTTGATGAATACGAATCGACCCTCCACCTAATTCATATCCATTTAACACTAAATCATATGCATTTGCTTTCACATTTTCTGGCTCTGTATCAAGCTTTTCTCTATCCGCTTCTACAGGCGAAGTAAATGGGTGGTGTGCTGCAAAGTACCTACCTTGCTCCTCGTCATATTCCAGTAATGGCCAGTCTGTCACCCAGAGAAAGTGAAATGCAGATTGATCAATTAAGCCTAGCTCTTTCCCAAGTTTTAAGCGTAACGCACCTAAACTATCATAAACAATATTCGTTTTGTCAGCTACAAATAATAACAAGTCTCCATCTTCAGCTTGTGCTGCTTCCAATAATGCTGTTTTTTCTTCTTCGGAAATAAATTTGGCAATTGGCCCTTTTAATTCAGTACCTTCTACTTTGAGCCATGCTAGACCTTTGGCTCCATATACTTTTACAAATTCTGTTAATTTGTCAATGTCTTTTCGAGAAAGCGCCGTTCCCTGTTGCTTCACATTTAGTAATGCCACTAATCCTCCAGATTCAATAGCGCTTTGAAACACTTTAAAATTGGAATTTTTCACGATGTCAGCTACATGAATAAGTTCCATGCCAAAACGAGTATCAGGTTTATCAGAACCATAACGTGCCATTGCTTCTTCATAAGGCATTCTCTTTAGCGGCAGTGAGATGTCAATCCCTTTCACTTCTTTCATAACATACTGCATCATTTGTTCCGTTAGTTCCATAATTTCATCGCTCGTTAAGAACGATGTCTCAATATCAATTTGGGTAAATTCAGGCTGACGATCCGCTCGTAAATCTTCATCGCGAAAACAACGGGCAATCTGATAATACTTTTCGAACCCCCCCATCATAATCAGCTGTTTGAATAGTTGAGGTGACTGTGGCAAAGCATAAAACTCCCCTTTGTGCACACGGCTTGGAACGAGATAGTCCCTTGCTCCTTCCGGGGTACTTTTCGTTAATATAGGGGTTTCCATCTCTAAAAAATGCTGCTCATTTAAAAAGTGTCGAACCGCCTGTGTGATTTGATGACGTAACTTAAACGTATCCTGCAATGGCTGACGTCGCAAATCAAGGTAACGATACGTTAATCGTAAATCTTCGGAAGTTTCTGCTTTATCTTGAATAGCAAACGGTGGTGTTTTTGCTTTATTTAAAACAGTAATTGCTGAAACAATTACTTCAATTTCACCTGTTTTCATATTAGGGTTAATCGTAGATGCATCACGTTTTACAACGGTTCCTTCTACTTCAACCACATACTCACTACGAACCGTTTCTGCTATTTCTAATGCTGTCTGCGAATGATCCGGATTAAAAACAATTTGTACCGTACCAGAAGCATCACGTAAATCGATAAATATTAACCCTCCTAAATCGCGTCGCTTTTGTATCCAACCTTTCAAAAGTACAGACTCGTTTACATTCGTTTCGCTTAATGTGCCTGCCATGATGCGTTGATGCTTACTCATGTCCCTTTCCTCCTAAACACTTTTCCTTCATAAAGTCAATCAATTTATCTCTGTCTATCGTTTTTTGGTTTCCAGTGCTCATTTCCTTTACTGTAACGGTTTGATCTTTAAGCTCATCTTCCCCAATAATTAACACGAATTTTGTCTGATAACGGTCAGCTGCTTTAAATTGCCCTTTCATTTTTTTCCCTAAATAATCTTTATCTGCTTGGATACCATTTTTTCGTAAAGTGGAAACGAGTCGTATCGCCTCTTTTTGCGCTTGGTTATCAACTGCTACTACATAAGCCTCAAGAGAACGATCTACAGGAATCTTTTGATTCTCCGCATCTAACGCCATCAGTAGCCTCTCAAGCCCCATCCCAAACCCGATTCCTGGAGTGCTTGGGCCTCCTAATTCCTCAGCTAAGCCATTGTACCTTCCTCCACCTGCTAAAGTTGTAATTGCGCCAAAACCTTCTGCTTCACTCATAATTTCAAAAGCAGTGTGATTATAATAATCGAGACCGCGGACTAAATTTTTATCTACTTCATAAGCAATGCCTATCGCATCTAAATATTCTTTTACTTGTTCAAAATAATCTCTGGAGGAAACATTTAAATAATCCAGAATAGATGGAGCTGTTCGCATTGCTGGATGTTCACGATCCTGCTTACAATCCAGAACGCGTAGCGGGTTGTTTTCCAAACGCATTTGACAATCAGAGCAAAGTTCATGCTTATGTGGAGAAAAGTGCTCAATAAGTGCTTGCCTGTGATTTTCTCTACTTTCTTTGTCTCCAAGCGAATTAATGACTAATTTTAACGATGTTAATCCCATTTCCCGATAACAGCTCATTGCTAAATCGATGACTTCGGCATCAATAGCTGGATCAGCACTGCCTAGCACTTCAACCCCAAATTGATTTAACTGTCGCATTCTCCCTTTTTGTGGACGTTCATATCGAAACATTTCGGCAAAGTAATACAGTTTCGCAGGCTGGTTCGCTTGCCCGTACATTTTATGTTCTACATAGGCTCGAACTACTGGTGCTGTTCCCTCGGGTCGCAACGTAATACTTCTTCCCCCACGATCTTCAAACGTGTACATTTCTTTTTGAACAATATCTGTCGTATCTCCTACTCCTCGTTGAAATACTTCTGTATGTTCAAATAAAGGCGTCCTTATTTCTTCATAATGAAATCTGCGGCATACCTGCTTAATTGTTTCCTCTACCCACTGCCACTTCCTAGAATCCCCAGGTAATACGTCTGCTGTCCCTCGTGGCGCTTTATAACTCATCCTAATAACCTCCTAATAGTAAAAATACATCATTTTGCAAAACTCACTTGATTACTTGGAATTTGTTTTCATACCGTCTTTTACAAAAAAATACATTTTATGTAAGTTGCGAAACACATGGGCATCTAGTGTTATTTGAAGGGAACGAAGCCGATATTTTAAAGCGAATCTTCATCCAATCGGGAGCTCCCCCCCATCTACTGCTAAATAAAAGCAGAAAGCTAACATCGTATGTTCTCTTGTAAAAGAAAAAACACTATTTCTACGTGCGATGCATTGCTGACATAACTTCCCTTGCTCTTGAAAAAGTGGGGCAGGCACGCCTCCAGCTTTAACATCTTGCAGGTCATTCGAATCTGGCATTTAGGTGCTGTTATCTTTCGCTTCGCCTTTGTAGCTCACATCCTCCATTCTTAGACCGTGGGAGTCTACAGAGACTTGTTACGGGATAAAAGAATCATGCCACTAAAACAGGGGGACGCCGACGTCTGGACCTCAAGCTCGTTTTTAAGTCGTCCTTCCTTTTACAGGCGAACCGATGAGGTCTTATCGTTGGGTACATTTCTAAATTCGCATCGTTGCTGAGCGATGGAGCTGACGTGGCTAGTCAGTTATTTCGTTATCCCCAAGCACCTCATTTTACGCTTTCTTAGCTTAATAAATAAAAACCCTCGTCCCCCTATTATTTTTCAATAAATAAGGGACGAGAGTTTTACCCGCGTTGCCACCCTAGTTGATGTTATGTACATCCGCTTCATGCAGTTAACGCCTGCGATACGTTTATACCTACTAGAAATTCGATATAAAACCTCGGGAACGTCTTTCATTGGGCCGACCACGCAAAATGCTTCCAGCCAACGGCATTTTTTCTCTGGACAGTTCGGTTGCCAATTACTTTTTCCTTCATAGGTCTCTCGACTATATCCAATTACAGTAAGGAAGAGGATTTTCTTCCCTAGATTCAAAAATAAAGACCGCTTACGAAATAAAGGCATTTTTAGATATGTCATCTCCCACTTAGACTTTTGTAGTATGGACTTCATCAATCTTGGAGTGGGGGTCTTACAGCGCCTTATATGCGGATAAACTCGATATTAACAATACTCATGAATGTATATTATATTAATCGTTCCTAGTCATTCTGTCAAGCACGATTAATCTTCTTCTTTAATACATTTACTTCTCTTAGCGATAGTCCTAGCTGCTCTGCCATTTCCATATGATTTGCTTCTGCTTCTACTAATTCCATGAATTGATGTAAATTCACTCCAAACACTTCTTTATATTGATGAGTATTCCATTGCTTTTCAGATGTATGCATATGAGTATAACCTCCTCTTTCGATTTAGTTTTGCCTACCCATTTAATTTTTATTATACTTAAAAGAAAGCTTGAACAATCATCTTAGATATCACAGTTTATTTTTGCACTCGAATCGAATCGTTAACAGAATAATTGTTCAACATAATGGTAACGCTATCATATTCGGAGGTGTCTTTTTGAATAAACGAATAGCATCCGTTTTAATCTCAGTAATGATCATTAGCTTTCACTGGGACAAGCCTGTCGCTGCTGAACAGCAAGGAACCGTAATTGAAAATAACGTAACGGTACGCCGAGGACCAGGAACGGATTTTCAGAAGATTGCTCAAACCAACGAAGGGGAGACGTACACCGTGACCCACCAACAATCGGAATGGGTGGAAGTCCAATTAGATAACGGTAAAGGTTGGATTCACACCAACTATATAAATTTGGATGACGTAGCGATTACACCAACAAAGATCACTATTCCAAATCGAAACACTCACATTCGCAGTGGACCTTCTACAGATGACCCTATTTCTCATTTTGTTGATAAGGGAAGTACATTTAACGTTATTTCTTCAGGGGGGGATTGGTATGAAATTAAAAACGAAGCAATCCATGGATATATTTACAAGTCACTTACTAAAGCCATTCCTCATTCAAGTAAAACTAACTTTACCGACAAATCGATTGTAATCGACGCTGGACATGGTGGAAGGGATGTTGGAGCAATAGGCGCAGCTGGAACTTTGGAAAAAGACGTGACCTTTCTAACCGCTCAAGCATTAAAAAAAGAACTGACCATGCTTGGTGCAGATGTTCGATTAACAAGACCAAGAGATGATTTCATACCTCTAAATAGCAGGATTAGTTATAGTAACAATTTCAAGACAGACGCATTTATTAGTTTACACTATAACAGCGTACCGGGCTTACCAAATGTTACAGGGATTGAGTCTTATTATTTTCAAGATACGAACCAGGATTTAGCCTCCTTGATTCAAAAGGGATTAATTAATGCGACGCAATCGGACGACCGTGGAACATCATTTGGTGATTATTTAGTTCTTCGGCAAAATATGAAATCAGCGATTTTAATAGAATTAGGGTTTATTTCAAATCAAGCTGAAGAATCAAGGCTACAAACGACGATGTACCAAAAACAGCTCGTGTCTGGAATCGTACAAGGATTAGGGGCTTATTTGGCGAATCATAAATAAACAGGAACACCCCTTTGAGGTTTGTTCCTGTCATCCCTCTTTACTATTTATAATCAATGTCACCGGGCCAGAATTCGTTAATTGTACATCCATCATCGCACCAAACGATCCTGTTTCTATATGAACACCTTCTTGAGCAATGAAACGATTAAACTGAAGATACAATTCATTTGCTTGTTCAGGTTTTGCTGCCTTCATAAAATTCGGTCTACGCCCTTTTTTCGTATCCCCATATAGAGTGAATTGCGAAATGGATAGGATACTTCCGTTCACATCTTTTAACGACAAATTCAGCTTTTGTTGCTCATCTTCAAA
Source organism: Roseburia sp. 1XD42-34 (assembly GCF_009917385.1). Taxonomy (GTDB): domain Bacteria; phylum Bacillota; class Bacilli; order Bacillales; family Amphibacillaceae; genus Virgibacillus. The sequence continues at coordinate 121,333 of NZ_QWLJ01000005.1, forward strand.
AACACGTAAATGTACAATTTTTTTCGCTAAATAAGCAGCGTCTTCCCACGTATCTTCATGGGTTACTCCTAATAGAACAACGAAGCCATGTCCAATTTGTCCAACTATCGAGTCATCAACGGAAACACTTGCTGCTTTTGCGCGTTGAACGACTGCTCTCATGCTACTCCCTCTTTTCTAAATTCACTTGCTTTTTTAGCATTATCATCATTACTGCACGGTACGTTTTACCGCATAAACATCAGGAATTTGCTTTATTCTTCCGACAATTTTACGAAGATGTCCTGTGTTATGGATTAGTATGGTAATTTGAATGATCGCCATTTTATTTCGATCCGACCGTCCATTAACATAGGTGATATTCGTCTTTGTTTCATTAATTGCCTGTAGCACTTCGTTCACTAATCCTCTGCGATCGAAACCAGAGATTTCTAAATCAACATGGTATTGCTTCTTTTCTGTACGGCTGTTTTCCCATTCGACATGTAAAAAGCGCTGTTTCGCTTCCTCCGTCTGCACATTGGGACAGTCAGCTCGATGAACAGATACACCTCTGCCTTTTGTAATATAGCCAACAATTTGGTCACCAGGTACCGGGTTACAGCATTTCGACAAACGAACCAGCAGATTATCGATTCCCTCTACTTTGACACCCGAATCACGTTTGTTAATCCTCTTTTGTTTTACATCTGTTTTTACTTCTTCAATAGTTTGTTCAAGAGCTTGTTGTTTTTCTCGAGATTGTCTTAATTTTTCTGTTAATTTTGTGGCAATAGCAGCAGCCGTAATTCCTTGATAACCAACAGCTGCATACATATCATCTGCACTGGAAAAATTATACTTCTCATACACCCGCTGCAAATTTTCTTGTGTTAAGACATCTTTTGGCTCTATATTAAGGCTCCGAATTTCACGATCAACTGCCTCTTTCCCCTTTAATACATTTTCTTCACGACGTTGTTTTTTAAAGAATTGCTTTATTTTACTTTTAGCCTGTGAAGTCTGCGTTATTTTAAGCCAATCTTGCGAAGGTCCATAAGAATGTTTTGATGTCATTACTTCAACGATATCGCCGTTTTTCAACTTATAATCAAGTGGTTCCATCTTACCGTTTACTTTAGCTCCAATCGTTTTATTCCCGATTTCCGTATGGATTTTATAAGCAAAATCTAACGGCACAGAACCAGCAGGAAGTTCAATGACGTCCCCTTTAGGAGTAAATACATAGACCATGTCTGAGAATAAATCAACTTTTAGTGATTCCATGAATTCTTCTGCATCATGTGTATCGTTTTGCCATTCCAAAATTTCTCGGAACCATGTCAATTTTTCCTCAAAAGATTGCTTATCCATATTTACTTGCTTACCTTCTTTGTAAGCCCAATGTGCAGCAATTCCATACTCAGCGATTTCATGCATTTCTCTTGTACGAATTTGCACTTCTAAAGGATCCCCTTTAGGACCAATCACTGTCGTATGCAAGGATTGATAAAGATTTGGCTTTGGCATCGCAATATAATCTTTAAACCTTCCCGGCATTGGTTTCCAACATGTATGAATAATTCCCAAAACAGCATAACAATCCTTAATACTATTGACTAAAATCCGGACAGCCAGCAGATCATAGATTTCATTGAATTGCTTATTTTGTTTAACCATTTTGCGATAAATGCTGTATAAATGCTTTGGTCTACCAGATAATTCTGCTTCAATATTCATTTCTCTTAATTGTTTGGAAACTTGTTCCATTACTTCTTTAATATAAGATTCGCGCTGCTCTCTCTTTTGCTTCATCAATTGAACGATTCGATAATATTGCTGAGGATTCAAATAACGTAATGCCGTATCCTCTAATTCCCATTTAATTGTCGAAATCCCTAGTCGATGAGCAAGTGGGGAAAATATTTCTAACGTTTCATTCGCTATTCGACGTTGTTTTTCCGGAGGCAAATGCTTCAATGTACGCATATTATGCAAGCGATCGGCTAATTTAATTAAAATCACCCGAATATCCTTTGCCATCGCAACAAACATTTTTCGATGATTTTCTGCTTGTTGAGCCTCTTTCGATTTATACTTTATTTTCCCTAATTTAGTAACCCCATCAACTAACATAGCAACTTCATGATTAAACGCTTCTTCCACATCTTCTACAGACACATTCGTATCTTCAACCACATCGTGAAGAAATCCTCCTGCAATCGTTTCAGCATCCATCCCTAGTTCTGTTAGTATTCCAGCCACCTGTACGGGGTGAATAATATACGGCTCGCCAGATTTTCTAAACTGGTCGGCATGAGCTTTTTCGGCAAATTCGTATGCTTGGCGAATAAAAGCAGTATCCTCTTCCGGCAGATACTGACCTGCCTTATTTAAAATGTCATCTATTGTCATAATATCGGTTTTTGCCATTAAAAATCACCTTTATTCGCTATATCGAGTCTAATTATTACTTTAAATAGTTACATTATATGCTTTTAAACTCTATGTGTCCATTGTTAGAATCAGCCAAATTAGGATAACTTAGAGAAAATTTAAGTTTAAACAAACTTATAAGTCTAATCATTCCAAAGAATTAATGCCTTTTTTATCATTAAGAAGTACCAAGAGCGTAACGTAAGCACTTGTTTAGCAATGACAACCGAGCTCCAGTTGGATATTTCCACTGTAACAAGTCTCAGTGTCGGAGATAACAGCACCTAAATGCCCTATTTTGTAAGCGGATCTTTAGGTCATACCATTACGGTACTAGCAAACCGTAGATGAATGAACTCCTATTGATTGAATTCATTTTGTTGTGGGAGAGCGCTATTCCAGACATAGAACTTAGAATCACTCGGGCAACATGAACATAAGAGAAAAGCTTGGCTGGGTGTAATATATGTACGAAAGATATTTTCATTCTGTTATATGCTATAGTAAGTTGCATCCTTAAAAACAGCTTTGTATTTGTAATTTGATACCCCAGTATTTACTTTTGTGTTCGTTTTTTAATATATCTAAGAATGATTGATTGTCAACTTCTTTGTACGCGCTGTAGACGACTTTTAACTTATAACAATAGGCCTAACGATTGCTGATCGTCAGACCCCGTGTTAGCCGTCTAATACCGCATTAAGGTTAATACATCATAGCCTTTTAGTTTTTCCATTCCATTAAGATAGCTTAATTCAATAAAAAATGCACAGCCAACAACAATTCCTCCAAGTTCTTCTACCAATTGAATCGTTGCTTGAATCGTTCCCCCTGTTGCCAGTAAATCATCGGTGATTAACACGCGTTGGCCCGGCTTAATGGCATCCTTATGAATAGTTAATACGTTTTTTCCATATTCCAAACCATAATCTACTTTAATCACTTCACGAGGAAGTTTCCCTTCCTTTCTTACCGGAGCAAAACCTACACCAAGCGAATAAGAAACAGGGCATCCTATGATAAACCCCCTTGCTTCCGGGCCTACAACAACATCAATTTTCTTTTCTTTCGCATAAGCTACAATTTCATCTACAGCTGAGTGAAAGGCCTCTCCATTAGCCATTAACGGTGTAATATCTTTAAATTTAACTCCTTCTTTTGGCCAATCTTCAACAATTTTAATGTGCTTTTTAAAATCCATAACTAAGTTCCTCCTTGGGTCTTCCCAAATGTTCCATACAGTTTGTAAAATAGTTTTTTAATTGTTCATAATTAGAGTAATACAGCTTCCTTTCAATCTCAGCTTGTTGCATGCGTTTTTGATATGTCTTCGAATCCTGTAAATCTCTCTTTAATGGGTTATTCACTAGTTGGATCATTCTACCTTCTATGTGTATAAAATGAAGTTCATAAAATACATGGATAATAAATAATAATTTTTCTTTACTCCACCCTTTTGTTTGCGAAAATGCAGGTAACTCTTTATCAAGAGATACTACTTTTTGCTGTTGTAATAAACCATACATCCATTTAAAGTCCTCTCTGGTAGGAAAAGCGCGTAAATAAGTGCTATCTTCTACATAATAACATACATGAATATTTTTTGGTTTTGTTTGCTTCAGTACTTGTTCTAAGTCATTTAAACGTGAAGGCATCGTAAATATAAATAATGTATCCAGCTCTCCAATGGAAGACCAGTCATCTTCATATGCCTGATGGGGAACCCCTAACGACTGTGCTCGCTGCTCATCTCCGACACCGTAAATCAATGCGCTAGCATGAACGAATAATTTTAAATTTGTTTGACGCTTTCCACGATGATCAAACAATTGCCACTCATCAATTGACATATCATGAATCATCAATTGCGGCTTTCGATTGCCGTTCCATTCATTAATAGTCAGCTCCCCTACTATGTTAATAGGAGTACGCGGAGTTAAATAATGGTATAGTTCACCTATTCCAAAACCGATCGCATCAAGCTGCGTATCGTCTGCTTTAAATTGTAGCTTAAGATGATTTTTCATACTGCCGATTTGCCGCAGTTGTTCAGGAACCCCTTTGATATGAAATAATGGTTTTGGATTATGCATTCCAAATGGAGCTAATTGTTGAATAGCTTCAATTAACGATAACGTTACTTGCGAAACAGGCAATGTTGAGTTTATGCTAAGTTCTTGCTTATAATCTTCTTCTGATAATAGCTGCATGATTTGTTCGTTTAAGGCTTGATGTAATAACTTAACTTGCGCTATCTCCAATGTCATCCCTGCAGCTTGTGAATGCCCTCCAAATTGCTGAAACAAATGGCTTACTTTCATGCAATTCTGGAACAAGTCAAAAGCTGGGATGCTTCTTGCGGATCCCTTAGCAATCCCTTGATCAGCTTTTATGGAAAGTACGATAGCTGGTTTGTCCCACTTGCGAACTAGTTTTGATGCGACAATTCCTAATACGCCTTCATTCCATCCTTCTTTTGCAACCACAATAACCCCTTGTTCTGTTTCGTTTTCCAACATCCGTTCTGCTTCTTCGACAATTTGTTGAACCAATTGTTGCCGTTCACGATTGAGCACTTCCATTTCTTCTGCAATGGTTTTTGCCTCTTCTGGATCTTCTGTCAGCATTAATTCCACCGCCATGTCGGCAGACTGCAGTCTGCCGACAGCATTTAATCTAGGTCCGATAACAAAACCTACATCTTCTTCGGTCACGTTTCCATCTATATTGGCAGCTTGTTTCAGTGCTTTCAATCCATGATGGGTTGTATTTGCTAACTCCTTTAAGCCGTAGTAAACCAAAATCCGGTTTTCATCTAATAAAGGTACCAGATCAGCAACCGTCCCTATCGCAACAAAGCTTAATAGATGTTTTGGAACATACCCAAGTAAAGCTTCTGCAAATTTAAACGCCACTCCTACACCAGCTAATTCTTGAAATAAATAATCTGGCGAGCATTTTGGATGAATAATCGCATAACAATCAGGCAATTCTTCCTGAACTTCATGATGGTCTGTGATGATTAAATCTACGTCCAATTGTTTTGCCACTTTCGCTTCTTCAACTGCAGCAACGCCTGTATCTACAGTAATAATTAGCGTATATCCTTCTCGATGTGCTTGACGAAAAGCAGCTTCATTCGGTCCATAACCTTCAGTGAATCGATTTGGAATATAATAATCACACTGAGCGCCAAGCTCTTGTAATGCCTTTATCATCACTGTTGTAGCAGTGACTCCATCCGCATCATAATCACCAAAGACAAGTACCTTTTCGCCTTGTTGAACCGCTTTTTGTACTCGCTTTACCGCTTTATCTATCGAAAGAAGATTATCTGGACTGTGTAAATCATTCAAATCGGGTTTTAGAAATTTGGATGCAGCTTGCTTGGTCGTTATCCCTCTTTGTAATAATAACTCTTCTATAATAGGGGAAACTTGCGAGGAATCTTCCCATTTAAAGTTCGCTTTTTCTTTACCTATAAACTTCCAATTAGCCTTACTTAACAACATAATTTGCCCCCCTGACCAATTCATTATACATAATCAAATACAGGGGGGGCAACTAGATTTCCTTTATTGGACTATTTTTTATCATGTGATAACTAGCTTATGCTTTAACATATAGCTACTGCTTTTCCTCCTCTATCATGGAAACAGTTTCGTTTTCTACTTGATGATATGGAATACCTGCTTCTTCTAATTTGTTCATCAAATTGAAATTTTCTGCTTCGAGACGTTTCATCTCTCTTTGCATGCAGTACATTTTTATTAATCCAACTGTTGCAGTAATTAAACCGCCCATAAGAACGGAAAATAAAATAACAAGAATTAATGGTGATTCTAAAGACCAGAAAAGATAGTTTACTTCAACCGTCTCCACGTTTGTAACAGCAAATACAGCTACAATAATAACAAAAATAATAGCAAAAATAACATAGGTTTGACCTTTCATTGTTCGACCTCCTCTGCATGATGCACGCGCTAAATTTTTCCCGAATTTACTCATTTGTAAACATAGTTTTTAAATCCATATCTTTTTTACAAACATCATAGGATTGGAAAGTTTTCACGTTACTATCAAAGATGTATAACACGAGCTAAATTCTTCGCAAAACGCATCCTATTTATTTCCTTATTTTGCTTAAAAGAAAAGAGGCTAATTCAAAAGCAGTCAGCTTTAGACATCAGCCTCGTTATCATATTATACTTGTGGACCTTCTACACGTTTTTTCTTTCTAAAATCAACTGGTTTTTTCTTAATCATTTTACCTCGCCATACGAGCCACAGCTGTGAGGCTAAGAAAAGCGACGAATACGTACCAGCTACTAGACCAAACGTTAAAGCAACCGCAAATCCACCAATGGATTCAGCGCCTAAAAATAGAAATGCTAGTACGGCGATTAATGTTGTGATGGATGTATTTATACTACGTACAAAAGTTTGTACCAAACTGCGGTTAACAATAATCGCAAGCTCTTTGAACGATTTGATTTTTTTCTTTTTCCTTAAGTTCTCTCTTATACGGTCAAAGGTAACAATTGTATCATTTATGGAATATCCGACAATCGTTAGGATAGCGGCTACAATCGTTATATCAAATTCAATTTGTGTCACGCTAAAAATAGCAATCATAAAGAATGCATCATGTAATAAAGCAATAATCGCAGTAATAGCGAAGAAAAACTCAAAGCGAATGGTGACATAAATAATCATAAAAACGGAAGCAATGGCAACTGCATAAGCCGCATTTTTCACAAGTTCCTCACCAACAATCGGTGAAACGACACTAACGTTTGGTTCATGGCCATATGCCTCATTAAAGTGTGCTTTCACCTCTGCAATCGTGTCTTTTTCTAGTACCTTGTCAAAACGGGCAATCGCCGTTTCCCCGTTTTCCCCTGACGACACAATGGACTTGACTTCTAGTCCAAGTTCATTAAACTCATTCTCTATTTCCGCTGTCGTAACGCTTGTATCTGCTAAAATTTCAATTCTAGAACCACTGGTAAAATCAATACCTGGATTTAATTTAAATAGGGCAAGTGATACGATACCTAACACAACCATAATGGTCGATAACCAAAAAAACTTTTTCCGGTGATTGACCACATGGATCTCCCGATTAAACAGTTTCGGTTCGTCTTCTTGCTTATCCTTAATATCTTTAATGTCTGCTTTCTTCACTGCAAACCAGCTAGGGCGACGTTTTAAAAATGGACTCTTCATCCACAAGCTTAACAACAGTCGTGTACCAAAGACCGCAGTTATAAAGCTTACTAGGATACTGACGATGAGCATCGTTGCAAAACCTTTAACGGAACTTGTACCAAAAATAAATAAAACAGACGCTGCTATTAACGTCGTAATATTCGCATCTAATATGGTCGATAGTGAATTTTTCGTCCCAGCTTTAAATGCCGATATGATTGATTTTCCACTACGTAATTCTTCTTTAATACGCTCAAAAGTGATGACATTGGCATCTACCGCCATCCCAACTCCTAAGATAAGCGCCGCAATACCTGGCAATGTTAGTACGCCATTCATTAATTCAAACACAAAGAGAATAAGGTAAATATAAATCGTTAAATTAATAGCCGCAATTAACCCTGGAAAACGATAGACAGCTATCATAAAGAGAAAAATTAGCCCCACACCGATGAAGCCTGCAAAAACGGTTTTATTTAACGCTTGTTCCCCAAACTGCGCACCTACCGACGTGGAATACTTTTCTTCCATATGTACTGGTAAAGAACCAGAATTAATGACATTAGCTAACTGTTTTGCGGATTCTACGGTAAAATTCCCACTAATCATCACTTGGCTCGTGTTTAACGTTTCGTTAACACTAGGAGCGGAAACAAACTTAGGCTCATCCTTTTGATATTCCTCTGCGTAGGAATCTCCTTTTTTGTAATCCATCCAAATAACTAACAAATTATCCGGATAAGGTGTATCTGGATTATTCATATCCTTAATTTTACTTGTTACCTCACCAAACTTTTCAGCATCTTTTAACTCTAATGTAACAATTGGTTGATTACTGTTCGGATCAAAATCTTGTTTTGCACTATTTTCTTTGACGTCATTACCGCTTAATAGCTCATTATCATTGACATCTCGAAAGGAAAGCTGTGCCGTTGTCGAAAGTAATTCTCTTGCTTCGGACTGGTTTTCCACTCCGGCAAGCTGCACTCTAATTCTGTCTTCCCCTTCAATATCAATACTTGCTTCACTAATTCCAAGACGGTTAACGCGATCATTCAATGTTTCAACCGTCGATTCCAATGTTGTTCGGTCTACTTCTTTAGCTTCATCAACAGGTTCCACTTCATATAAAACTTCAAATCCACCTTGTAAATCCAATCCTAAATTAATATCTTTCGTAATTCCTGTAACCGTCGTTCCAATTGTACCAGCAAAGACAAGTACGATTAGAAAAAAGGCAACAATTCTGCCTCTGTTTTTCATTCTAAAATGGCCTCCCTTTTATCCATAGGGTAAATCAATATGTAAGTACATTTTCCGCTATTGCTCTGCATTTGTTACAGCTGCAATAGATGCAAACAAATCATCATGTTGATACGCACTTACGGTTAAGTAACTCATATAAGTCACGGTTGTTAATTGGAAAATATCCTCTACCACTTCATAGATCCGTTTTTCAGGATCACCTTTCCATACTTTTTGTATGAGACATTTCCAAACATCTTCTGCTGTTGCTTCTGCATATCCCATTAAATGGAATTCCTCGGCCTTACTTTGTAAAGCAGGAATAACCATGCCTTTCCACTCAGATACTGGTTGTACAATTTCCAACAAAGCTCCCTCCTTTTATGGAGTATGAAAATTTCTATTCTTGTCATGCTTGGCCTATCCATTCGCATATATATCATTGTATATGATATTCCATTATTTGAGAAGGCAGGTCGTCTAGATGACGAAACAAACATTTTTACAAGGTACACTTATTCTTATTCTAGCAGGGATGATCACTCGATTTCTTGGATTTATTAATCGGATTGTTGTTGCACGATTAATTGGGGAAGAAGGCGTCGGTCTGTATATGATGGCTTTACCAACCTTTTTCCTCGTTATTACGCTAACTCAACTTGGCTTACCTGTAGCTATCTCGAAACGAATTGCTGAAGCAGAAGCTCGCGGTGATAAAGCGAAAACCAAACAAATCGTCATCGTATCATTAGTTATTACTGGTATTTCCAGTATCATTTTTTCCACTTTAATGATACTAGCAACTCCTTTTGTCGCAACTCACCTACTTACAGATCAAAGAACATTGTATCCATTACTTGCAATCAGCCCAATTATCCCCATTATCGCTATTTCATCCGTCTTACGGGGCTATTTTCAAGGCAAACAAAATATGAAACCACAAAGCTATGCGCAAGTACTGGAACAAGTAGTACGGATTAGTTGTGTAGCATTATTTGTGAAATTACTATTGCCTTTTGGGCTTGAATATGCTGCAGCAGGAGCGATGTTTAGTATTATTTTAGGGGAACTTGTCTCCCTTATCTACATGTTGCGCCAATTCAATCGAAAAAAGCACATGAAAGTAAGAAAAAACTTTTTCTCCTATTTATCATCAAGTAGAACGACATTAAAAGAGCTTTTCTCTATTGCTTTACCTAGTACAGGCAGCCGCTTCATTGCTTCTATTTCGCATTTTCTAGAGCCGATTTTAGTTGCGCAAAGCCTCGCAATTGCCGGCGTTTCCAGTACTTTGGCAACGAAACAATATGGAGAGTTAACAGGCTATGTACTCCCTTTACTATTTTTACCGACATTTATTACCCAATCACTGTCCGTTGCTTTAGTCCCTTCTATTTCGGAAGCAGAAGCAACGAAAAGTATAAATTTGATTCACTATCGAATCCATCAAGCGATCCGCATTTCGTTTGCATCTGGTGCAATAGCTACGATTGTGCTAACCTTATTTTCTATACCTATTTTAACATATATGTATGGATCTGCTAATGCAAGTAAATTTATTATTTTAATGGCTCCATTTTTTATTTTACTTTATATCCAAGCTCCATTACAAGCAGCATTACAAGCTCTTGACCTTGCTAAAGCTGCCATGTGGAACAGCCTGATTGGAGCATTCTGCAAGCTCACTGTTCTATTTTTACTCGCTTCTAATCCGAATTTTGGAATTATGGGAGTCGCATTAGCTATTTCCTTAAGTGTTGTATTAATTACACTTTTACATTTAGGTGCTTTGTATAAAGCCATTAAATTTAGTATCCCGGTTTTAGATATTTTAAAAATGATTTCACTCTTACTAATGACATGGGGAGTAGGTGAACTCCTAAAAAAAATATATATAAATATGCATGGCGGGATTTTGTTATTAATTGGTATATTGGCTGTATTCAGTTGCATTTATGTACTATTTCTCTTTTTACTCCGTTTTATCACGAAAGAAGAGCTAAAACAGATTCCTTTCTTACAAAAATGGTTTTAAATGGTATTTACGAGCAAAAGGTTTGTCATTTATGAATTCAACCAAATAGCCTATTTCAATCAGCGGGAAGGTTCATCATCCTCACGGCTTGTTAGTAACATAATAATATGACCGAAAAGACTCTGAACCTCATTGGGCATTTAGGTGCTGTTATCTCCTACTTAGTCTTGATGCAGTCAAATTATCTAAAACCTTGAAGTGGGAACCTTACAGCACTTTATATACGGGGTAAAAGCCCCTTCCATCAATAGCGGACTTACTTACATTCGAGACAAATAAATATAAAAAATAAAGAGGCTGAGGCATAAGAAATTCACTATATAGAAAAAAGCCGAACACTTTATAATTGTTCGGCTTGTTTGTATTTTAAAAATTCCTATCACCACGACCGGAAAGTCAAAATACTTCGTTTTCCACAGATCTCCTCAGCTTCCTCGAAAAGCAAAATTCGCTTCCCTTCAAGTCCTTCAGCTCACATTGTTCCCGCTGGAGTTGACTACGCTAAAATCTTGCATGTATATTTGATGATTTACTGTTTATTTTTCTAATCAGCTGTTTTAGTGTGTCTTGTTTTCATCCCATATATGGTAGTAAATAGCGAATATAGAGATAAATGGTGGCAACGATCAATGATATAATTACGAGTGGAATTCCGTAGAGTAAAAAGCGAACAAACGATATACTTTCCTTCGCTCCTTCAGCTAAACCTGCCACCACTACATTAGCAGAAGCGCCGATCAACGTTGCGTTTCCCCCTAGACATGCGCCTAAAGCCAATGCCCACCAAATTGGATCTAAATACATCATTCCATAGCTTTCAAACTCTTGAACAACTGGAATCATCGCAGCGACAAAAGGGATATTATCCACAATACCAGAAAATAAACCAGAGACCCATAAAACCAACAATGCTGTTTGTACATAGTCGCCATCGGTAATTACTACGATTGCCCTCGCGATTTCATCAATGACGCCTACTTCTTCTAAACCGCCTACTAGAGTAAATAAGCCAATAAAAAAGAACAATGTAACCCACTCTATTTTTGCAAATATTTGTTCTGCTGCCACTTCTTTTTCCGTCAATAGCAGCAGCAATATAGCGCCAGATAACGCTACAGTAGTCAATTCAACATACAAAAATGCATGTAGTAAAAAACCGATTATCGTTAATAAGAGGACTGTGATCGATTGATATAACATTGGTGTTCGATGCAAATAAGCTTGTGCGTCCATTGCTAGCAACTGTTTAACATCCAAGCTCGTCCGTCGTAAGGACTTTCGAAACAACACCCAAACAAAGACAAGCATAATCCCGAATAGGATAACGGCGATGGGAGCCATATGGATCAAAAATGACGTAAAGGTTAAATGCTCTACCGCTTGTCCGATCATAATATTAGGTGGATCCCCAATCAATGTTGCTGCACCGCCAATATTGGAACTGAAAATAATTATGAGTAAATACGGAAACGCGGGCAAATTTAACAGTTTCGTTATTTTGAGCATGATTGGAACGAAAATTAATACCGTTGTTACATTATCCAGCAATGCTGAGCCAATTCCGGTTAATACCCCCGCGCCAATCAGAAGAGGGATTGGTGCGCCTTTCACTTGTTGTGCAAAACCAATTGCCATATAAGCAAACAAACCTGTCTTTTCTGTAATGGCAATTAATACCATCATGGAAAATAAGAGGGCGATCGTATTCCAATCAATATATTCTGTTAACATACGCTCGGCAGAGTAGATTCCAGTCAATAAAAGCAATACACCACCAGTTAAAGTAACCAATGCACGATTAATTTGCTCTGTCATAATAAATACATAACAACAAATAAAAATGAATGACGCTATAATAATTTCCAACCAAACCCCTACTTTCTTTTCTTACCTATATCATTTCTTTACTCCAACTATATGTAACAAAAAAAGAAAATATTTTTCGTCTATTATTTTTTCAAGATGAATAGGATGAAAGTAGGTGGACAATCTGGAAAGGAGGGAATGATCATGCGCAGTAAGCAATGGGTGGCATTATTATATGGATGGATCATTGTATTGGGCTTAATGATGGTCGCTAGCTTTGTATTAGCATTATTACTTCGATTTACTACATTTAACGAACCTGCTCTGTCATGGGTCACTTTTGTCATCGGTCTGATCAGTTTATTTCTGGGAGGCCTCGCAGCAGGAATCAAGGGCAAAGCAAAAGGCTGGATGATCGGGATATTTACAGGTGCAGGATTTACGCTATTTGTTTTATCCGTACAATATCTGGGCTACCAGCAAGGATTTTCACTAGAACAATCAATTCATCACACTGGATACATGGCAGCTGCATTATTTGGCGGCGCAGTAGGTGTTAATATCGCAGGAGAAGAAGCAAGCGATAAATAGATCGTCAATTGGTGGAACATTATTTCCTTTATACAAATATGATAATAACAACACCTTAGGGGAGAAAAAATGAAATAGAGGACAGGTTATTTGAAAGGAATAAAACAGCGGCAATTTGGGTTTAAAGATTTATACTTGAGAAAAAAATTAGATAGTAAACGATATCATCTATAGATAAAGTGCATAATTTAATCAGTAGGGGTTTTCATGCATACCTCCACGGCTACTACTAAAAGTAGGCGTCTTACTGCACCTTATAACGGAGAAATGGAGAAAAAACCCCGCAAATATTACATGGATACATTGTAATAGCTCTTTCATTGCAAATGAACAAAGCCGCAAGCGCCCGGTTAGCAACGTACTGACTGGAGCGAATCAACTAAAGTTTTAGGAATCATGCAGAGGCACGAACCAATGATAACTTATCGTAAGGCGATTCGTGAAGTCGCCTAGTGGCTGGGCTCATGCGCAGGACGGGGCTATTCCGTTATATCGTTATCCCAAAGCAACAATTATTATACTTTCTTATCTCTCAAAAAAGGAACACAAAAGCAATTTTCTTTTGTGTTCCTTCGCACTTACTACCTATGTATAAAATCACGTCCGTTGGTATAAGCAACAGACGCTTGCCCATTGCCTATCTCCCTCCGCGTGCACATGGTAATTACTGCTGTTTTACTTCACGGATTGCTGAGCGATCATACGTCAGCTTAGACCCATCGCCAGCTTGAATAACTATAGTATCTTCATCCATCGCATGGATTTCCCCATGAAAACCACCGATTGTAACTACGGAGTCACCTTTTTTCAATTCCGCCTGCATTTCTCTGACTTGCTTTTGGCGCTTTTGCTGTGGGCGAATAAGTATAAAATACAGAAGCACAAACATCAAGATAATTGGTAATAAAGATGCTAACATTTCCATTGTTCCATTCCTCCCTTCTATACAATTAGAAATTCTTGGCATTCGGTTTATTAAAACCGTATTGCTCAAAGAATTCTTCTCTAAATGAGCCAAGACGATCTTCGCTAATAGCTTTTCGTACTTGCTCCATTAATTTTAACAGAAAATATAAGTTATGATAAGTAGTAAGCCTAAAACCAAACGTTTCATTACATTTAATAAGGTGACGAATATAGGCACGGGTATAATTTTTGCAAGCATGGCAATCACAGTTTTCATCAATTGGTGAAAAATCACGTGCATATTTAGCATTTCTGACTACTAAACGACCATTTGAAGTCATACATGTACCATTTCTTGCTATTCTAGTAGGGAGGACACAATCAAACATATCCACTCCTCGAACAGCACCGTCAATTAGAGAATCAGGCGAACCAACTCCCATGAGGTATCTAGGTTTATCGTCCGGCATTAAAGGAGTAGTAAACTCAAGTACACGATTCATAACGTCTTTTGGTTCACCAACAGACAATCCACCAATAGCATAACCTGGAAAATCCAAAGAGATTAAATCGTTGGCACTTTGCTTTCGCAAGTCTTCATATTCCCCACCTTGGATAATGCCGAATAAACCTTGCTCACCTTTGCGTTGATGTGCATCTAAGCATCTTTCTGCCCAACGAGATGTTCGCTCTACAGAGCTTTTCATATAAGCATGATCTGCAGGATACGGTGGACATTCATCCAATGCCATCATAATATCTGATCCTAAGTCGTTTTGAATATTGATAGCTTTCTCAGGAGATAAAAATAATTTTTCCCCGTTTAAATGACTGCGAAAATATACTCCTTGTTCAGTAATATTTCGCATTTCACTCAAGCTGAATACTTGAAAGCCTCCAGAATCCGTTAAAATAGTACCATCCCAATTCATAAACCGATGAAGCCCACCTGCTTCTTTAATGATATCCTGACCCGGTCTTAACCAAAGATGGTACGTATTAGATAAGATGATGTTAGCGTTCATCTCTGTTAGTTCTTCCGGACTCATTGTTTTTACAGTAGCCAGTGTACCTACTGGCATAAATGCAGGTGTGTCAAACGATCCATGTGGCGTATGGACACGCCCTAATCTAGCACCTGTTTGTTTACATGTTTTCTTTAATTCATAAGTGATTGGTGTCATCAGCTACTCTTCCTTTATCGATTAAACTAAATTACTTTTATCAAAATTACGCAAAGCTCATGTGCTTTTGTAAGAGGTGACACTACTAATAATAATACATATAGTAAAATGCCCTCGGCATATCTAATCTTAGACAATGCTTGTCATTCTGAAAAAATAAACTACAAAGTTTTTAGCGTTACATGAATCGTCTTCATTTTAAGCATAAATAAACATTGCATCTCCAAAACTAAAAAATCGGTATCGTTCTTGCACTGCTTTACCATATGTCTCCATCACTATATCTTTTCCAGCAAATGCGCTAATTAACATAATTAATGTTGACTTAGGTAAGTGGAAATTGGTGATCAAACCGTCAATAGCTTGGAATTGATAAGGCGGATAAATAAATATATCCGTCCAACCGCTTGCTTCTCTAAATTCCCCATTATTATCCCTGGCAATCGTTTCTAAAGTGCGGGTGGAGGTGGTTCCTACTGAAATAATTCGCCCAGCTGATTGCTTTACGTGATTAAGCGTATCTGCTGTATGCTGATCCATATGATAAAATTCTGCATGCATCTTATGGTCTTCCACTGTTTCTGCACTTACAGGACGAAATGTACCTAGTCCAACATGCAAAGTAATAAATGCAATATTCACACCCATTTGTTTTAATTCATTTAATAATTCCGTGGTGAAATGAAGTCCAGCTGTTGGTGCCGCTGCTGACCCTTCTTCTTTTGCATATACCGTTTGGTACCGTTCCTTTTCTGAAAGCTGTTCCTTTATATACGGGGGTAATGGCATTTCCCCTAGTTGATCAAGTACTTCATAGAAAATACCTTCGTATGCAAATTGAACGACTCGCCCACCATGTTCTTTTATTTCTGTGCAAGTTGCAGTTAAGAGACCATCTCCAAAACGAATCACACTTCCAAGCTTCACTTTCTTAGCAGGCTTGGCAAGTATTTCCCACGAATCTCCTTCCACCTGATGTAAAAGCAATACCTCAATACTTGCACCTGTTTCCTCTTTCACTCCATGGAGCCTTGCCGGCAATACACGTGTATTATTTAACACCAGACAATCTCCAGGCTGTAAATATTCCTTTATATCAGGGAAATGGCGGTGAGCAATTTCTTTTGTTTGTTTATTTAGAACAAGAAGTCTGGAAGCCGTTCGTTCTTTTAACGGGGTCTGGGCGATTAATTCTTCTGGTAAATCAAAATCAAATTCTTCAATATTCATGAGAAACTCCTTACGTATTATCTAAACTTGCCAAAAATATAAAATAACAAGGTTAAAATTAAACTAACAACAATAGAAGTGACAATTGGAAAATGAAAAACAACGTTCCCTTTTTTCCACGTTATATCTCCTGGTAACTTACCAATAAAACTCCAGATAACACCGATAATCAGAAAGATAATCCCTAGTAAAATAAATAGTTTACCTAGGTTCATCATTCACTCTGTCCTTCCATCCGAAATGTTTGTAAGCTTCTGGCGTTACAACTCTTCCCCTTGGTGTTCGTTGAATAAACCCGATTTGTAATAAAAATGGTTCGTACACATCTTCAATCGTTTGTGGCTCTTCTCCAATTGTCGCAGCAATTGTATCTAAACCAACAGGTCCACCTTGAAAATTGTTCATAATTCCTTTTAACAATTTATGATCGATATGATCTAAGCCTTGTTTATCCACTTGCAGCATTTCCAATGCTTCACCTGTAGTAGATAAACTGATTTTTGCTTCTCCTTTTACTTGTGAAATATCACGAATCCTTTTTAATAAACGATTAGCTATTCTTGGTGTTCCTCTAGATCGTTCAGCAATTTCCAGTGCAGCTTCTTTGGTAATGGCTGTATTAAAAATATCGGCAGTACGCTCAATAATCATACATAAATCTTTAGCATCATAAAAATCAAGCCTACTTAATACACCAAAGCGATCACGCAAAGGAGCTGATAATAAACCTGCTCTCGTTGTTGCTCCAACTAATGTAAATGGAGGTAAATCAATTCGGACAGATCTGGCACTTGGTCCTGAACCAATCACAATATCAAGGAAAAAATCTTCCATCGCTGGATAGAGTACTTCTTCTACTGTTCTTGGAAGGCGGTGAATTTCATCAATAAATAATACATCGCCAGGCTCTAAAGATGAAAGAATTGCTGCTAAATCTCCAGCTCGTTCAATCGCCGGACCTGAAGTAGAACGGAATTGGACACCCATTTCATTGGCGATGATCGCCGCTAAGGTCGTTTTCCCCAGCCCCGGCGGTCCGTATAAGAGTACATGATCTAAAGGCTCCTCACGCATTTTGGCTGCTTGGATAAAAATGCTTAGATTCTCTTTCACCTTATGTTGACCGATATATTGCGCCAAGGTAGTCGGTCGTAAACTTAATTCCACGGAAACGTCTTCTTCCTGCAGTTCGCCTGTGACCATACGATCTTCCATTTGTCTCCCCCTTTCTTTATTCACACCTAGTTTTTCATTAGTAACGCTAGTGCTTTGCGTACTAATGCATCAGTCGTTTCTGTCTCAAGCTGTTGTATTTTAGGTAAAGTGGCTTGTATTTCTTTTTCCGAATACCCTAAAGCTTTCAAAGCTTCTTTCGCGTCTTGTACAGAAGCATCATCTATGCGAGGTTCTGTTATTGTCTGTTCTTCATTTGCAGTTGTTGCAATTATCAGTTTCCCTTTCAAATCAAGGATAATTTGCCTTGCTGTCTTCTTTCCAACACCTGGAAAACTTGTTAAAAATCGTTCATCTTCTCGTTCAATAGCTGCAGCAAACTCACCAACATGAACAGAAGCCATAATGGCAATGGCTCCTTTTGGACCTATTCCAGATACAGAAATAAGCTTGGTAAATAAATATTTCTCCTCTTGGTTTTTAAATCCATATAGCAACTGCGCATCTTCCCGAACATGTTGATAAGTATATATCTTGACATCCTTATTTTCTAACGATTGAAATGCATATGGATTAGCACAAATAATTTCATAACCAATGCCCTGTACATCCACAATAATAGCATCATCTTGTATATATGTAAGCTTTCCTCGTACATAAGCAATCATTTTCTCTGCTCCTTTTACCTTATCCATTCATTCTATCATAAATCGAAGTAAATGAATAAACTTCTATTTCTTCTCTAGAAATAGAAGTTTGGAGTTTAAACGATTATTCCGTTACTTCAAGATTATGATGAATATCTTGCACATCTTCATTTTCTTCCAATGTTTCAATTAAATTCATCATAGGAGAGGCATCTTCTTCCGATAAAGAAGTAGTTGTCTGTGGAATTAGCGTTACTTCTGAATCGGCAATGGAGTATCCTGCTTTATTTAATTGATCTACAACGGATTTTAAGTCCTCTGGAGCACTAAATATTTCAAACATGCCATCCTCTACTTCTATATCCTCTGCTCCAGCTTCCAATGCTTCTAAAGTCAATTCATCTTCATCTATTTCTTCTTGCTCGTCCGTAATAACAATATACCCTTTTCGATCAAACATAAATGACACACTGCCGTTCTCACCTAAATTTCCATTATTTTTTTTAAAAGCATGTCGTATGTCTGCAGCGGTTCTATTTTTATTATCTGTTAACACGTGAACAATTACCGCTACGCCACCAGGTCCATATCCTTCATATGTTAGTTCTTCAAAACTTGCACCGTCTAATGTTCCAGTGGCCTTTTTAATAGCACGATCTATATTATCATTTGGCATGTTATCTGCTTTTGCTTTGTCAACAGCTAAGCGAAGACTTGGATTTGTTGTTATATCACCGCCTCCCTGCTTAGCAGCAGTATAAATATCTTTTGCATGGCGCATAAAGATTTTCCCTTTTTTTGCATCTTGTGCATTTTTTCTTCTTTGAATATTTTTCCATTTAGAATGACCAGCCATAGGACATTCTCCTCTCTAGAAATTTCCTTTATTACTATACCAAATATAAGTCAATTCTTAAAGAGATAGCGTATGATAGCACAAACTTATCTCCATAAACGGACACCATTATGTACACACTTTATTTCGTTATAAGGTGCTGTAAGATTCTCGCTTCAGAAGTCGGGTAATCTGTACTACAACAAGTCTAAATGGGTGAAAACAGCTCCTAATGCTCAATTTCGTAAGGGAACTTTCGGTATACCATTTACAGTACTAACAAGCTGTTGGGGATGAATGAAAATTTCGCTGTTTGAAAATTCACTGTTATAGAAAGTAACATTCCATTGTTTTTTTAACTATTTTACTGCATGCACGAAGCAATCATTTTACTAAAGATAAAGCGGGAGTGGGGCTTCAACGAGTGGATTTTTTCCAACCTACTGACTTTCGTACTAAAAACTATCCCAACGAAATTGGAAATGTACTTACAGTGGAATCCGACTCTAAGGATGGAGGACTCACATGTAGTATTAGCCCTCCATTTCAAGCATCCATTTTATTTTAAGAATTGGTTTATCCATTCTTCCATGTTCTCTCCGTTATCCTTTGCTTCGAGTCTGGCATCCAAATTTCGCATCTTTTCCCAATGCGTGTTGTCTGTGTAAACAATAATTTCTTTATTTGAGTCAGGTAGAAGCTTTTTTACTTCCTTTTTAATTTCGTTACCAATATCTCCGCTAACATGCGTACTCAATATAACTCCAACCAAGATGCGATCATTTGTTGATGCAACCTGTGCCTGCACAATTTGTCTCTTTTTTTGTAATGCCTCTGATATCATTATTGCTTCTTCATTGGTAAATGGATCAGAATATCCACTGTTAAAATTCGATTCATTGATTTTTTCTTGTTTACTTTGAGGATAACCACCTTTTTCACCAATCGATTGTTCACGAATATTTAAACGTTCTTTTCTCTCTTTTTCTGTCTCATAATGGATAGGTGGCGTTTGATTATCTGTATTTCGAATAGCGTTATTTTCAGCTTGCTGCTCATTCGCACACCCAATCAAATGAATCAGGGCGATTAACATTAGCCCTAACCATACACGCATGTAAAAACACCTCCTTACCATTAGTTTGGATCATGGAGGTGTTTTTACACAGTTAATATAAGGGAAGCCGCTATTTTTTCCGTGAAAAGAAAGGCAAAGCTTCGCGTTTGTGCGCTGTGCGTCGATGCAACATTTCAATTTTCTCACGCTCAGCTTTTGGAATGTCCTCTCCCTTAAGATAAGCATCTATCGTTGCATAACGAATCCCCATTTCCTGCTCGTCACTTTGTCCTTCCCACAGATCTGCGCTAGGTTGCTTATTTAAAACAGAAGAAGGAATGTTTAAACAAGCGGCTAATTCCTTGACTTCTCCTTTTGAAAATTCAACAATAGGAAGAATATCTACACCGCCATCTCCATACTTAGTGAAATATCCTGTATACCACTCCGCAGCATTATCTGTACCAACAACGAGGTAATTATGATTTGTAGCAATCGTGTATAAGGTACTCATTCGTAGTCTTGCACTTAAATTAGCTTTGGCCATTTGCTCATTCTTCTCTTGATACATATGATTGGTTTCTAATTTGGATTGAATCAAGTTATACATATTGTCTCTCGTCTCAGTCAGGTCAATCATTATATGATCAATGCCACAGGCTTGAACAACTGCTTCTGCATCCTTCAAGGAACCTTCACTTGTATGAATAGGCATGATTACCCCTAAAGAATTTTCTGGACAGGCTTTTTTGATTAATGCAGCTACAACGGCTGAATCAATGCCTCCACTTATACCTACTACTAATCCTTCAACCCCTGTTTTCTCGACTTGCATTTGTAACCAACTGACAATGCTCTCTACTTCTTTTTGCAACAAACTGATCACTCCTTTTATTCCTTAGCTATTGGGTCTCTGCTAATCTGTTTCCTTTTTTAAATTTGTTAAAACAGCATTTCGGATGGTTATAGGCACGTTCTGTTTTTCACATACATACTTACTTTGTTAATTATCATACCATTAATATCTCCTGTTTGAAAATTATCCTTACCCTTGCCGAACAAAAAATATTATTGAAGAAGCTTATTGAATGGAGTAACTATGGTTTGGCTCTTATGTATGGTTTTTAAAAACCCGCTAAAAATGTAACAAATTTGAAAAATACTTTTAATCGATGAGAAGTATCAGAGGAGGCAATATCTTTAGCTATCCACCAGTTTTTTACGAACAAAAAAGAGACGATGGAAATTTCGTCCCTTTTAACAATTATTCACTTGGCTCATCATTATTTTTTTGCTGCATCCCAGGAACTGTTGAATAGCCAGGTGGCATCGGAAATGGCATTTGGTTCACGTTATGCTGAAATGGAGGGTACAATGGGGCAGCTGATGTATGCTGTTCTGTTCTTTCGTCTGCCTCTTCGCCACGGTTCATGCCTTGCATGCTCCATGATGGCATCTGTCCATTCCAAGCAGCCATATTCGGATCATTCATCATGCTGCCTTGCATGTGCGGCATGTTTTCATATCCCATATATGGCATTGCACCATCATATCCCATCATATTGCCATAGTTTCCATGATAGTATGGCATTGGCTGCATCGCCATACCATGACAAGCCCAAGGATTAGGTCCCATCGTTTGAAATGGTATTTGCGGGTAGCATGGATCCATTACGTAACAACATAGTGGCACCATAGGTACTTGTGGCTGCAGCATGGGCATTGGTTGAGGCATTGACTGCTTTTTAGGTTTAACTTGCTTTTGCTCCTCTTTTGGCTTTTCTTTCTTTACAGGTTTTGGCTCTTCTTTTGGTTGAACCGGCATTGGCGGAAAGTTGATGGTTGTATAATTTTGAAATTCTTGTTCCATCATCGGCATTTGCATCATTGGCTGAACCGGCATTGGCGGCATAGATGGCATTGGTGGCGTAGATGGTTTCACCATTTTTGGCTTTTCTTTATCATCTTCCTTGATAACCGGCATTGGTTTTGACGTCATGTGCTTATATGGCTGTTCTTTTGGTTTCTGTGTTTCTTTCTTATGCGCTTGCTGCTTTACAGATTTAGAATCACCTGGGATTTTTACTTTCATCCCAGGCATAATCATGTCTGGACTTGAAATTTGATTATTAAGTTGCTTTAATTCTTCAAAATCCACGCCATACTGTTGCGCTATTTCCCACATCGTATCGCCTTTTTGTACAATGTGTATCTTCAAATTAATCAAACTCCTCTCTTGTCATATCTGGGCTAATACTCTATATCAACATATGCAAGGATAGTTTAAATGTTGATTAATTTTAAGAACAGAAAAGCAACTAAAGAATGGCATTGACAATTTTAAAGCTTCATAATGGGAAGTTTTCATCTGTGGAGCTTACTATTCCACGCTGATGGTACACTGTTTCTCAAAGCTGGTTCTCCAAGCCCCTCTTCCGGTCCCCTTCCTAAGATGAAAAGATAGGTCTTCCGTTACAGGCTGATATTATAGAGCGAATTCTACAACTCACAGTTTATCTAATTGATACACTGGATACGTCCCTAGAACTGTAACTTGACAGCCTAAAGCTTCTAATTCTCCTTTCACACTTGGAAAAAGCACATCATCATAAGGTTGATTGACATCAATGATAAAGAAATAATTCCCTAATCCCGTTTTCATCGGGCGTGATTCAATTTTAGATAAATTCATTTTCCTCCAAGCAAAAGCAGATAATACTTGATGTAAAGCGCCAGCAAAATCACTTGGAAGCGTAATTAATAGTGTTGTTTTTTCCGATCGAATAGGATGTTTAATCTTGACCATTTCTTTTTGCTTACTTAGCACGATGAACCTAGTGTGATTATTCGGAAAATCATGAATGTTTTTCTGCAATGTATTCAAATGATAGATGTTAGCTGCTAATTGATTGCCGATAGCCGCCACTGGTTCATCCCGTTTACTGATCAGTTCCGCAGCTTTACCAGTTGAAGACGTAAAGTGAATGGTTGCATTCGGCAAGTACTGATGAATATATTGGTGACATTGCGCAATGGCATGACTATGGGAATGAATTTCCTTGATGTCGGATAATTCCCCTTTGAAATTAGGATGTACTAACAAATGTTGTTGTATGGGCACAACAATTTCTGCCATAATTGGAAGGCGTACTTGGTGTACTAAATAATCCACTGTCAATTGAACTGTTCCTTCAATGGCATTTTCCAAAGGAACGACACCAATATCAATTTCATCTTGGTTCACTGCATCAATACATGCCGGTATGGTTGAAAAACTATACTTTGCTTCACCATTAAACGTCTTATCTACTGCTAATTTTGTAAAAGTTCCTTTTGGCCCTAAATAGCCAATGGTCGCTGTCACTACTATATCCCCCTTATTTTCTTTTGCCTAATTGCCACTACCAAAGCTTGCAATAAAGCTCAGGCTAACACGTAAAAAGTGTTAACCA
The DNA here is from genome assembly GCF_009917385.1 of Roseburia sp. 1XD42-34. Taxonomy (GTDB): domain Bacteria; phylum Bacillota; class Bacilli; order Bacillales; family Amphibacillaceae; genus Virgibacillus. Next base: position 145,120 of record NZ_QWLJ01000005.1, read on the forward strand.
CCATTTTAAACAACAACTAAATCATTAAATACCTTGAAAAAGGCACAGCGCCCGGTTAGCAACGTAGCGAATGGAACGAATCAACTAAAGTTTTAGGCATGGTGAGGCACGAACCAATGATGACTTATCGTAGGGCGATTCGTGAAGTCGCCTAGTTGTTGGGCGCTTGCGCCGGACGTGCTAGTCGGTTATTTCGTTATACATAAGCACCTCATTTTTAAGTTTCCTATACAATAAAAAAGAAAAAACACATACGATAAGTCTCTGACTAAGTTATACTTGCTCTTGAAAAAGAAAAATTGCTTTTTTAGCAAATTGCCTCCTGTGGGCCACACCTTGAAGACTCGATCGAACCGACATTAGACTGTCCCTCATCTCCCACTTCTTTGTATCGCCTAAGACTCTCGAAGTGGGAGCTTATGTTACCTTACATTCTGGATTAAAAGCACCCTGTCCATTCATAAGCAGTCAGTCCATAAATTCAAACTCAAATTCTAATAAGCGAACGGTATCTCCATCCTCAGCGCCGCGTTTTCTTAATGCATCATCTACGCCCATTTTTCTGAGCTGTCTAGCAAATCGCTGCACCGCTTGGTCATGATTAAAATCAGTCATTTTAAATAATTTCTCTATTTTTTGCCCTGATAAAACATAGGCTCCATCATCATCCCTTGTAATTACAAACGGGTCTTCCTCTCTATGATAACGGTATATGACCTTTTCTTCTTTAGGAGCAGCTCCATCATCTTCGTCCATAGACTCTTTAGGAATCTCCTCTAATTTATCTGCAATTGCAAATAAAATATCTCGCACGCCGTCTTTTGTAAGTGCCGATATTCCATAAACAGGGAACTTATCTTCCAGCTTTTGCTTAAATCGCTCAAGATTTTCCTCAGCACCTGGCATATCCATTTTGTTAGCTGCAATTAACTGCGGGCGTTTTGTTAACTTAGGATCATACTGTTCTAATTCTTGGTTAATTTTAACGAAATCTTCGTAAGGATCTCGACCTTCTGTTGCAGCCATGTCAATGACATGAACAAGCACTCTCGTTCTTTCTACATGACGTAAGAATTGGTATCCTAAGCCAACCCCTTCATGTGCACCTTCAATTAAACCTGGAAGGTCAGCCATCACAAAGCTTCTTTGATCATTTGTATCTACTACACCTAAATTTGGAGCTAGTGTTGTAAAATGGTAATCGGCAATTTTGGGTCTTGCCGCACTGACAACAGATAGAAAGGTAGATTTCCCAACACTTGGAAAACCGATTAAGCCAACATCAGCAATTAATTTCAGCTCTACCTTAATTTGTCGTTCCTGTCCAGGCTCTCCATTCTCGGCTATATCTGGTGCAGGGTTTCTAGGCGTTGCAAAGCGAGTGTTCCCTCGGCCACCTCGGCCACCTTTTGCTATGACGGCTTCTTGATTATGGGTAGTCAAATCGGCAATTAATTCTCCAGTGCTTTCATCAGTGACAGTTGTTCCTGGTGGGACGGGGACAACTAATGGCGTTGCGTTTTTGCCATGTTGATTTTTACTCATTCCGTTCTCGCCCCGTTTTCCTTTAAAATGGCGATTATAGCGAAAGTCCATTAATGTGTTAAGTCCTTCATTCACTTTAAAAATAACATCTGCTCCATTACCACCATCGCCTCCAGCTGGGCCTCCTTTAGGCACATACTTTTCCCGACGATATGCGACAAGACCATTTCCTCCATCTCCAGCTTTCACATAGACACTTACCTGATCTACAAACATATCCTCACCTCTTTTCAATTACACGGTACAAAAAAGGAGCATTCGACAGCACAGCTTTCTCTACTTACAGTCAAAGGAAAGTGAGCTTCCATTGTATGCAGCATCCGTTGCAACTGTTGCTGATTGTTTAATCCATTTATTGTAAACTGGATTTCCATCAAATGATGCTCTTCTTGCTTTATTACTAAATTAATCGTTACGAATTCATCTGTTTTTTTAATTTCTCTTACAAATGTAACTATTTGCTTGCATTGTTCAGTTAATTCCTGATCTATACTTTTTATTTGCTTTCCTTCTATATGTATATCATAATCTAATTTTATATCCACATACATATATGCATTCTCCATCACCCATAAACAGAATTCCGTCGCTTGTAATTGCATTAATTTTCGTTCTAGGTGATAATTCTGTATCACATCAGCTGTTTTTTCTTCTACTTTTTTTACGTTGCCCATGGAAGCATAACCGTGAATAATTTGTAAATGATTCATTAAATCATGCCGGTAGTACTGCATTAAACGAACAACATCTTCAGCTCTCATATAATATCCTCCCACATGTCCAAAAGTATAGCAGAAAATGAGTAAAAGATCATTATTTCTTATTAACAAGATTTTTAACGGACAGACAAAATATTTTGTGGGCAGATAATCTAAACAGTTGATGTAAACAGAGGCCCAAGAAGCAAAGCAGGTCCTTAGTCAAATGTGGTGGTGGATACTACTCTCCACCATCTCTTTTTAACTGATTTCAAATTAATTTTTAAGCTCTTGTTGCCATAGGACTTCGCTGCCATAGATCTATATAAACTTTGGAAATTTAAAAACTCCAACCAAACATTTGGCTGGAGTTTCGTATTATGCTTCTTTAGCAACAGGATATACACTTACTTTTTTACGATTGCGGCCATAGCGTTCAAATTTCACAACACCGTCAATTTTAGAAAAAAGTGTATCATCTCCACCGCGACCAACATTTTCACCAGGATAAACCTTTGTTCCACGTTGACGATAAAGAATAGATCCACCTGTTACAAATTGGCCGTCAGCACGTTTGGATCCAAGTCGTTTAGCTTCAGAGTCACGACCGTTTTTTGTACTACCAGCACCTTTTTTCTGTGCGAAAAACTGTAAATCTAGACGTAGCATAAGATACACCTCCTTACATATCTTGGATAGTAATAAATTGTTGATACTCCTGTTCTATAGAAGAAAGCGATATTAGCATCCCTTCAAATAATAACTGCACCCGCTCCATCTTTTTACTGGCAATAGAGCCTGGAATCGTTACATAAAGGTAACCGCCAGCACCGCCCTGCTCAATATCAAGGTCTACTTCACATAAAGTGAGAACTGCATTTATAGATCCAATGGATACCGCAGATACCCCTGCGCATACTAAATCATAACCATATGGACCACTTTCAGCATGTCCCGAAAGCTCAAATGCTCTAATTCGATCATTTTCACGAAATACAGTTACTTTAATCATACGTTTACCCTTTAAGCATTGATTTTATCAATCACTAATTTAGTATAAGGTTGACGATGACCTTGCTTACGATGATAATTCTTTTTTGGTTTATATTTGAAAACAGTAATTTTCTTTTGACGACCGTGTTTAGCAACTTTTGCAGTTACAGATGCACCTTCAACATATGGAGCACCAACTTTCACATCATCTCCACCAACGAAAAGAACTTTATCAAAAGTAACCGTTTCATCTTGGTCAGCAGCAACCTTTTCAACAAAGACTTCTTGGCCTTCTTCTACTTTGATTTGCTTACCACCAGTTTCAATAATAGCGTACATGCTTTTTGCACCTCCCATAAACTAAGACTCGCCATACAGGTACTCCATATGGAGTTTTAAAACCTGTTCTGCGCGGTTGTAGCACTGGTGCTACGATGAATAACGTATTAATGTTACCATTACAGTATATACCTTGTCAATATGTTTATCAGAACTAAAGTCAAATAAACAACAACTGCTACTACTCTTTACCGTTTTGTATTCTTGATAAACGTAAAGTGAAGTGATTCGGATACGAATTGTATCACGTGCCTAAATTCAGAAAATCCTGTCAAGTCTTTGATTTTTTGACAAACTATTTTGAAATTTAGTTACATTACCCATTTTAACATGGCTTGATCTAAAATCATTATCAGGACTACAAAATATTGTAACATTAAAGTTACCTGTTTCCTACTCCACCAATGGTGGCTTTATATTGTTTTTCATTAAAATAACAATGTAAGCATACGGATTCATCGATAATCTTCACTGTATGATTCGGATATAAAATATGAATATCGTGGTCCCGCCCTTGATAAAATCGTGAAAATACGTCTAGTAGCGCGGTTTCAGATTTCACCGTAATAGAACTTCTTCGCTTATTTGGCTTATTTCTCTTCTCATATCGTTGAAGCAGAAATCTCATAAACGCATAATACCGTTTCTGCCATTCATTTTTATTCTCAAACAATAAAAAGAGGAACAAGACAAAGGTGCTTAATGTAAAAGGGATAATGATCAATTGTGCAAAGAGCAGAAGTACACAAGTAATGAGTGAAAAATAAATAGTACGATAATACGCAAGCTTATATGGCCATTTTGTTGATAAAATGAGTTGAAGTAATTTCCCCCCGTCTAGGGGTAAGATCGGTAGTAAATTAAATAAAAATATGGCGGTATTATAGTACATAAATGTATCGATAATCGATGGAGATAACAATCCAGTATCGGCAACTATAAGCATAGCACCATATAAAACAATATGTTGAAAAGGTCCAGCGCAAATGACTAGAACTTCTTCCTTTACAGGTCTAGTTCCATGTTCTTCTGTATCCATGACCCCGCCAAAAACCCAGAGCATGATTCTCTTTATTCGCCACTTGAATTTTAATGCCATAGTATAATGACCTAATTCATGAAAAAACACGATAAACAATAAAATAATCAATTGCACAAACGTACCTGTAAAAAAAGAGATAATAAGAAAAAGCAGTAAAATAGGATGCATATGCACTTTAGGAAATAGATTATTCCACATCATCAACTTTTATCACCTGTACCGGATCAATATATTGATTATCCTTTTCAATGGAAAAATATACAGCTTGGTTTTTATCCGTTGGGGCAAACTGGCCAATTGCCTGATTTGCTGCCACATGCTCATATAAATGAACATCTATATTACTTAATTCCCCATATGTTGTTAAACTATTATCTGGATGTTGAATAACAATGGTTTTATTTGTCCGGCGATCATTCCCTGCAAATATAACAATACCTTGTCCTAATGCTGTTACATCGGACTTTCCATCAGTAGAGATTTTTATCCCTGTACCATTTGTTTGAAAGGATTCGGAAACACTGCCATTGACGGGCAGCGCCTGCGAGTTATCGCTCATTTCCTGATGATTGGATTGACTGTCAGGTATGAAAGCAAGAGGACTACCAAACGTATCTTGATACCAAAGATTTACCTTAGCAAATGGAAATTCCTCTACTAAAGCAGTACTTAGGATTGATTTAGCTGACTGTAATCGGGGTGAATCGGTTTGCCAAATAATCGCAACGCTCAGGAATAAGATCGCGGAAAGAATCCCTTTCCATATAAGCCCACTAACTATTCTTCCATGTTGGCTATTGCTTGATCCTGTAGCAGTATAGAGGGGGTCAAACCCATGCTTTTCTTCTTCTTGAACAAATGGATCGGCAATTTGCTTTGCTATATTTGTCCGTGATGCAAAATGACGTGATTTTTTCCTTTGTTCAATGGATTGACGAACCTTCTTTACACCTTTACTCATATACCTCACATTCCTTCTGGTCTCGTTTGTACAAGTATATGAGGAATATTGCAATTATATGTTAGAAACAAAAGACAAGCCGTATAACTGTGTAAATGTAAAAAGATAAGTGGTTCTATTTGATATAAAAAGCAAAACTCCTGACCAAATTCTAGTCATTGAACTACAGAAAACACATATTTGATATGCTCGTAACCTCTCCATCTATGTTTGAGTCGATACCTTTTGACCATTGAATTTGATATTAAATCGAGGCAATAATGAAGATTATTAATTTGATCCACAGAACAAAAGTCCAAGCGCCCGTTTAGCAATGTAGCGACTAGAGCGAAGCAACTAAAGTTTTAGGAATCATGGTGAGGCACGAACCGATGATGACTTAGCGTAAGGCGCATTTCTAAAGATGCATCGTTGCTGGGCTCATGCGTCGGACGTGGTTAGTCGGTTATTTCGTTATCCGCAAGCATCTCATTTTATAGTTGCTCACTAGCGTTACATAAAAATTTCAAGCAAAAAGCCAGAGGACTTTTTTTCATACTTAAAGGAACTTCCTTTTCTGTTCTCCCATGCATAGCAGGGGGATTAATCTGGAGTTATTATTGGCTACTATGTCCCAGCCCTATATTGATTTCAGGGTTCACATTTTTTAACTGTTCAACAAATAATTTTTCATTTTTAGGAGAGATTTGTACAGTTTTATACTTATCATAACTTATCTCAATTCTACGCACAGATAAAGCTAGAGATACAAAAGGGTTGGTCGTCTCTCTGATGGTTGTAATATCTTGTATATTAACAGACAATTTAATGATTCCATATCTAATAACTAATACGTTATTATTTATTCTATAACGAGTAAAAAACCAAATGAGTACTATAAAAACTGTTAAAAAAATCAAATAACAATACCTATAATACTAGATATAATACTAGATATAATAATTGAATTATACAAAAAATTTAAAAACAATATTATCATCGCCCAAATTATTATTCCCATCCAAATATTTTTTGATTTGAACACCAAGTTATCATCTCCTATTTATTGTAATTATTATACCATCCCTTCACTGAGCGCTCCAATGCATTCCTCGCTTTTCTGTGAAAGATAATATACCGCTGAATGTATTTTTGCCCCTAGTCCTCTAGCATTTTCCGGTAATTTTTCTAGTTTATCGCACCAATAAAAAATCCATTCCAAAGGTTGTGGATTTATATATGAAACGTCTTTACTATTTCTATCTGTTTCTCCTCTTCTCTGCGTTCTCTATTGCACGGTTTAAAAGTTTTCGCTAAATGTGATATGAGTCAATTTGGTTGCCAATGGGATAACGGGACTGAGGAAAGTCTTCTTTTTGAAAATCTTTCTGCTGTATACCCTGGATCACCGGCGCTATTCGTAACTGCTTGTGTAACTTCTAACGAATAACATTGCGCAGAGAATGCTTGCATTTCTTCTTAAAATTCACTGGTTGGCTTTTGTCGTACAATAACATGTTAATTTTCTTGGGATACCGGTTTTCCATTTTTTCTCCAACCTATAACCTTCCCCCCAAAAGTGCCTATTATCAAACTTATATCTCCAGTTTGCATACTTATCAAAAATCATAAGGGCGCTTCTTCCATTTAAGTATCCCATAAAGTTTAGATACCGCTACTTTTGGTGGAATGCTCACTAACATGTGCACATGATCAAGCATAAGATGATCTTCTATGATTTCCACTCCTTTGTATTTACACAGTGTTCATAATTTTTTTCCGATACTTATCCTATATTGATTATAATTTATTTTTCGTCTATACTTTGGAGTAAACACAATATGGCACTTACTTAGCATTTTGTATGTGCCAAACTATTCGCTTTTTTAGCCAATGAATCACTGATTCCCACTCGCGCATAGCAGGTGGTTTTCTGTTTCGCACGCTGATGCGAGCTCAACGGACTAAAAAAGTCATAATAAAAAAGCAGGAAACCCCTGCTTTTCATACGTGATAATATAATGTAATAATGCAAATCGGTCTAAGAGCGCATTCCAAAAAACTGCTTAATCTTTTGCATCATTCCTTTTTCTGTATCTAACGATTGTAAAGGAACCGTTTCACCGAGAATTCTTCTTGCAATATTGCGATAAGCTATCGAAGCTTTGGAACTCGGTTTATATGCAACTGGTTCCCCTTTATTGGAAGCTTTAATAACTTCATCATCATCAATCACAATACCAATTAGATCAATAGACAAAATTTGCAATACTTCATCGATATCCAGCATATCCCCATTTTTCATCATATGGTTGCGAATCCGGTTAATAACTAAGCGAGGAGGCTCTTCCATCTCTTCTTTTTCCAGTAACCCAATTATTCGATCAGCATCTCTTACACTTGACTTTTCCGGTGTAGTAACAACAATTGCCTTATCAGCGCCTGCAATCGCATTTTGAAATCCTTGTTCAATTCCGGCTGGGCAGTCGATAATAATATAATCGTATTCCTGTTTAAGTTCAGCAACTATCCGCTGCATTCCATCAGCTGTGACTGACGTTTTATCACTCGTTTGCGCCGCAGGTAATAAGGATAAGTAATCAAAGCGTTTGTCTTTTATTAGTGCTTGTTTCAGCTTACACCTTTCTTCAATAACATCCACAATATCATAGATAATCCGGTTTTCCAGCCCCATGACTACATCAAGGTTCCTTAATCCAATATCTGTATCTATTAAACAAACTTTTTTATCCATTAAAGCCAACGCAGTACCAATATTGGCAGTAGTCGTTGTTTTACCAACCCCACCTTTTCCAGATGTAATAACGATCGCTTCACCCATTTAGCATTCTCCTTTCGAACCTGTTTATCTCTCTTCGTCTTTGAGAAAGAACCTGGAGCCGATCAATAATTATCTTATCCTTCTCTTCATCGACTAATCCACATTCCATGTACACACCATCAGATTCATAGTCTGGAGCACGACTTATATAATGTGCAATTCTTAATTGCATCGGGTTCATATAAGATGCAACTATAAATGCTTGTTTGTCTCCATCAATTCCTGCATGAGCAATACCTCGTAGATTTCCCATGATAAAAATATTGCCTGTCGCAGTTACCTTTCCCCCAGGATTTACATCACCAATCAGTAATAAATCACCTGTTATATGTAGAACTTGTCCAGAGCGCACAATTCGATTCATTGCTTTAATTTCACTATTTTCCTGCCACTTGCGGACTTCTTCCCGAGGAACGACATCAGATTCAATCGTTTGAATGGTGAAGCGATTTTCAGCGGTAATTATTTTTTTTAATAGGCTCATTTGGTCATCTTTTAAAAATCGATAGCCTAATTTTACTCTTACAGCTACAACTGGCTCCGTATTTGCAGGCCTGCTTTCATTCATTTTGTATTCCAGTTCCTGTATAGCTTTATCAAACGAACATGTATCGTCAATAAATAACGTGAGCCCATCTTTTGTACCTTTCATTGTGATTAATTGCTTTTTATCTTGTGTCACACGTCCACCTCATTCTATACATTCGAAAGATTGGAAAATTTCTTCAATAAAATGTAACAAACAACTTTACGCTTATAAAGCTGTTTTTTCAAAAAGGGAGAGGAATAGGATGAATTTCTAAATAACGTCATTACATATGACTCTAAAACACCATCTATCCACTTCCTCCAATTTTTCGAAACCGATCTTAAAATGTATTTCCTTTAGTTATTTGATCTTTTCCCCAGTCTGTCAGCTTTTTAGCAAAAAATGGGTATAAAAGGAGCAAGAATACCAAATTTGACCCTACTGTTGGCAATAAACGGCTGGTGAAGTAATCACTCCAAGCGGTATCGGTTATACCAACTACCGTGTAAATGAGATAAATCAGCATATCACTAACTACCAACCCAACAACACCTAATAAAGCCACTACTAAAATATTTCCATGCAGTAACTTTTTTAATCCATAGATCAGATAAATCGTACATGCATACGAAAACATATAAACGCCTAGTAAATCCGTATAAACCATATCTATCAGCAAACCAAATATCAAGGCATACAATACAGAGAAATGTGTCCTGTCATTGTCATAGAATACAGCTATAAAAATAAGAAAAACGAATACCCAATGCGAAGCAATTAACAAATCTGTTTTTAATAAGCTTTCAGGAAGTAATTCCAGTGCAACACCTTCCAAAACCAAGATAAGTAGAAGGATAAGAGGCAAGTAGAAGCGTTTCATTACTCGCCCTCCTCTTCTTCACTTTCTGGATTTGCATCTGTTTGCACAGCACGATCAACCACAATTACTTGGTTAATTTCGTACATGTCAGCAGATGGCTTTACCAAAGCCGTTTTTGTTAAGCCATACTTATCTGGAACTACTTCTTGTACTTTTCCAATATGAAGTTCTGCTGGGAATACGCCTCCCATCCCAGAGGAAACAATTAGTTCATCTTTCTTTATATCTTTTTTAGATTCTTCGATTATACGAAATATAAGATGTTTACTCTCTTTATCATATCCTTCAATCATACCGACAATATTATCGCCTTTTCGATTGATTTTTCCGGAGATTCGATTAAATTGGTCAAAGCCAGTAAGCAACTGTACAGTAGCAGAGTTCTCCGATGGGGTCATCACTTTCCCCACCATTCCTTCAGCTGTAATAACTGCCATATTCTTTTTAATTCCATCATTTTTCCCTTTATTTATTGTAATCTGTTCCAACCATCGTTCTGGCGACCTTGAAATCACCGTTGCTTGAATCGACTTATAGTTACGCATGGAATCTTTCTCTGTAAGTTCAAGATTGTTTCTCAATTCATCATTCTCTTCTTTTAATTCTTGAGCTTCATAAATTAGACCTTTATATTCGGCAAGTTTCTCTTTTAATAACCGATTTTCCTTGTACGTATCTTTAAAATCTCCAATGTTTCCCGTAATATCTGTCACTACATTTATCGGGGCATGAATGATACCTTGCGCCAAACCGACCGTATCATTGACTATTTCTTCAATAATTGTTAGTTCTTCTCGATCCCTTAAAGAAAAACCAATTAAAACTACCAGTAATATAAAGCCAATTAACAGTATAAACAATCGCTTTTTACGTAAAAAAGACATATTAACACCCGCTTACTCTACTGTAGGACGTGATGACACATACGGGTGGGATCGGAAATGCTGCATGTATTCCAGCGATTTACCAGTGCCAATGGCTACACTTTCCAATGGATTTTCCGTAATGAAAACGGGCATCTTCGTTTCATCACTAATTACCTGATCAATATTTTTTAATAAAGCCCCTCCACCAGATAAAACAATACCACGATCCATAATATCAGCCGCTAATTCTGGTGGTGTTTTCTCTAAAGTGTTTTTTACTGCTTCAATAATGGAATCTACGGTATCCTTTAACGCATTAGCAATTTCTTCTGCCGTAATGGTAATCGTTTTTGGCAGCCCTGTTAGGAGATCTCTTCCTCGTATGTCAATTTCCTCATTTACATCCACTTTGCCAGCCGTTCCAACTTCCAATTTAATCGATTCTGCCGTTCGTTCACCGATCATTAAACTGTAATGTTTACGAATATATTGCGCAATCGCTTCATCCATATTATCGCCAGCCGTTCGAACAGAACGGCTGGTTACTACACCACCTAAAGAAATGACTGCAACTTCTGTTGTACCGCCACCAATATCTACGATCATGCTTCCAGTCGGTTCCCAAACCGGCAGTCCAGCTCCGATAGCAGCTGCGAATGGCTCAGAAATTGGAAAAGCCTCTTTCGCCCCTGCCTGCTTCGTAGCATCAATGACAGCTCTCTCCTCAACCATCGTAATTCCAGAAGGTACACATACCATTACACTCGGTTTTTTCGCAAAATAAGAACGATTTTTCATTGCTTTATTAATATAGTATTTCATCATTGCAGCTGTTGTATCATAATCAGCGATGACCCCATCTTTCATTGGACGAATAACGGTAATATTTCCTGGAGTTCGTCCAATCATATTACGTGCTGAACTTCCGACTGCTTCAATATCCCCTGTCCTTGTGTTTGTAGCTACTACAGTAGGTTCACTCACAACGACACCTTTACCTTTTAAAAATACAAGTGTGTTTGCTGTACCTAAATCTATACCTAAATCCTGAGAAAAATTAAACAATCCCAAAAAAATCTCCCTTTCCGGTTTGCATACATATCCATGTTATGTAGCTATTTCTTATGATATTTTTAATTATCTCTTTTTCCTGTCAAAAAGTAAAACAATTGTCTTTTATAGCATGCGCTTCATGCATGCAAATATAAGCGTAACAAGCGCCACTTTCCTCAGCTTTACTGAAAAATGGCGCTACCTTAATTTCTCGTCTATATAATTATACGAAAAAAAATGGAAAATAGATAGTGTTTATATGAGTTTTTTGTATGATAAAAGGAAAGCAGGGAGATGGAATATGTTAAACCAGTCTAACTATCATTATGGCCTTTGCAATTTATATGCTACGTACTGATAACTTTGAGTTTATTTCCTACCAGACATTTTTATTAAATGTCTTTATATTGATGAGAGAAGCCGGCGAATTTAAAGAAAGAAGGAAGGAAGGGTATGGTACTAAGTGATAGCTGTTGCTTTAGTTTGTTCTTTGTTGCTTTATAAGGAGTCAAACCTAAAGGATTAAGACTCGCCTCAAAAAATACTTTCATCCTAAATGAAAGGTACCCGTCAGCTCCGCACTTCGGTGAGACCGAATAGTTACCAAGAAATTTAAGCGAGGAAACGAGAGCTAAATCCCGATTCTGTCAGAGCATTTAGATCATACCCCTCCTTGCAGTAACTTTCCATGTTGATTTTTATGGAACAGACTTCCCTTCTACCATTTGACACATTGATTCTATTTTACAAATAGCCTTTTTCTTTTAACGATACATAGTTTCGGTTACCTATGATTAAATGGTCGATCAACTCAATGCCAATCATTTTGCCTGATTCCACTAATCTTCTGGTTACATAAATATCTTCTTGAGAAGGTGCAGGATCGCCAGAAGGATGATTATGAGCGACAATAACGGAGGCGGCCGAGCGTTTAATGGCTTCACGATATACTTCCCGAGGGTGTACAATCGATGCATTCAAACTGCCTATAAAAATCGTTTGCCGATGAATGATCTGATTTTTCGTATTTAAATACAAAGCCACAAAATGTTCTTGATTTAATGACCGTAACTCTTCCATTACATAGTATGCGCCATCTTCAGGAGAGCGAATGACATAACGTTCTTCAGGTTGAAAACCATTCATTCGCTTTCCTAGTTCCATTGCCGCTAATAGTAATACACCTTTTGCCGTACCAATTCCTTTGATAGCTGTTAATTCTTCAATCGTCGCGTCATTTAGAAGTTTTAACCCCTCAAAATGCATTAATAATCGATTGGCTAAAGAAATAACCGATTCCTCTCTTGTGCCACTTCCAAGAAGGATTGCTAACAATTCTGCGTTCGACACATATGCAGGACCATTCTTTAGCAGCCTTTCTCTTGGTCGATCATCTTTAGGTACATCTTTTATCATAATTGGCGGAGTAGTTATACAGATCCCCCCTTTTTGTAAGATACACTTATCTTACATAGGAGTCTATTTTGGTACAAATCGTTAATTGTGAAAAAACACCTAAATATAGACTAACAAAACTTGCTTTTCACTATAGAAAAATAGGGATTTATAACAGTATTGTTGATTAATAACGCTTTTATCGTTCACTAGAGGATGTTAAAAATTTTTGTAACCTGAAAGATCTATGTTTTACAAACGTAATAGTATTAAAATTAACCTTCATTTTTTTCCATCCCTACAGATAGAATTAGAACAAAGGCTAAAATTCCAATTTCCCATATAGTGAATCTTCGATCAGTAGGGGCTCTTCCACTAATTGCTTCGTACTGTAATGGTACGACGTAAAGACCTCTTACAAATAGGGCATTTAGGTGCTGTTATCACCTACTTAGACTTGTCGCTGTACAGATTATCCAACTCCTGAAGCAGGAGTTGGACGGCACTTCCCATCTCCCATTGTGAAAACGGAAAAAGGAAACAAACCTTCTGTTAGCGTTACCTGCTGTTTTATTCATCATTCTGCCAGTGCAACAGTTAACTCTTGCCATAAAGATAGTAAATTCGAACCTACAGCTAGAGTATTTTCATTTTCCGCTTCGATCATAAGTTTATTTATAGACTGCGTCAATTCTTTAAACCGATCCGGAGCAGTTTCTATGATAGTTTTCCATTGTTGTTGCTCTGCTACTTCTTGACGCTCCACCGCTTTGTGCCATGTATCGACAAATTTCTGAAGCCACGTTGCTTCATTTTTCGATAACGCATCTTTGTTTAAGTTTACCTTCCATTCTTTCACATAAATCTCTAAACCTGAAGCAGCAACCTCAGCTTTTAATTGTTCTGCATCATTTTCAGAAGCCGCAGCAGAAATCAACAAAAAATATTGGTTATCTTTTTTCCAAAGCAACGAAGGCAGACCTGCATCTTTAAATTTTGCCTGCCATGTTTGAGCATTTGCCTTTTCTGAAAAAACGCCTCCTTGTAACACAAAAGCATGAAGCATCTCTGAATTTGCTTCAGCATCCTCCACAGCACCTTTTTTATCCTCATTGCTCACATCAGCTATAGCTGTATTGTTATCATCTCCATTCGCTTGGCGATCTTCATCAATGGTAACAAACATCTTTAGCAGTGTAATCCCTAGTAGTGAACCTATGATGAAAGCTGAAGCAATTGCAATAATTAGTGGTTTGATGCGCTTTATTTTCTTGGTAAAAACATGAAGTATGGAATCTTCTGATTTGGTGAACCTGTTGTCGTACGGTGGAACCTTCTCCTCTTCCGTGTCCATGAGCGTTGCGGCTTTTTCTTTCTTTGCAGTCAATTCTTCTTTGTTCAATGATTGGTGCAAGGACAGCTTTACTTGCTGGCCGTTTTTCCAAACTGTTATTTTACGCTTGTCCTTTTTCACAGTCTAGCCTCCCTGTTAAAGAGTACTATTTTACTCTAGCAAAAGACATGTAAAAAGTAAGACGAAGCGTGTCAGCTTTGTAAGAAATTGTTCAACATAATCTTATATTTTTCGTATTAACAAAATCTTGATCGTACTTAGAGACCGTAACAGAACTTTAGCAAAACTTGGCTTGTCACCAACTCTTATGGTGAAAGCCTTCGTTTTTCTTATACTATAAACCAAAAATCCTTATACTTTCCTATAATGCAAACTAAACAGCTGTCTGGATAAAGTGAATCTTCCATCAGTTAGGTGTTTTCATTCATCCCCACGGGCTTGTTAGTGCCGTAATGGTATGGTCTAAAGGCATCGAATTAAGGCTGTTAAATGCTGTTTTTTTCACTTGAATTTGTTGCAGTACGAAAAGATTATCCAGCTTAAGGACAGCATAAACGGGATAAAACGAGAAGTGCAGCATCCTATTATAAAAGCATTGCAAAAACAGAAAGCAATTGTTGTCATACATACGTGATTTATAACAGTGCCCTTAACGCTTCATTTTCAGCAAGTAAGATCGGGCGATAGAAATAAAATAAAGTGAACCTGTAACACAATAAATTATTTTCGGATTATTCATCTCACCTATTGCTTGTTCCCAGGAATTAACGAATTCAATCGAAGCGTTTTGGTGCTGTTTCAACTCAGATATACCTGCTGCCCTAGGATGGTGAAAAGTTGTTAACTGTATTTTTTGAAACCCGCTCTTCAATTCAGCCAACATATCATCTATTGCCTTATCTTTAAAAGCCGCAAATAATAGCTGGCGCTCTTGATGTGGAAAGTTATTTTCCAATGTTTCCATAAATGCATGTATTCCCGCTGGGTTATGAGCTCCATCAACGATAATGAAGGGCTGTTGTGACACTACCTCAAATCTCCCTTCTAACTGAACACTAAAAAAAGCGTCTTGCAACTTATCAAACCGGATGGTAAATCCTTGCTGTGTTAATATTTGTAAGGCTGTCAATGCCAAAGAAGCATTTACTAATTGATGTTCGCCATACATGGAAAGTTCGAATGAAACCGGCTTTGTATTCCGTGCGTTCCATTCCATATGATTCCGTAAATTAGCCGATGTGATACGACGATACCAAAAATCAACTCCTAGTTGGAAAACAGGAGCTCGTTGCTTGATTGCTTCTTGAAGCACGACTGTTTTCGCAGCTTGCTGTAAATCCCCAATAACTACAGGAGTCCCTTGTTTAATAATACCAGCTTTATGTGAAGCGATCTCAGCTATAGTCTGTCCAAGAAACGCTGTATGATCTTTAGCAACAGTTGTAATAATAGATAGTATCGGATACATACAGTTTGTTGTATCTTCTCTACCACCCATGCCAGCTTCTACAACCGCAATGTCGACATGACTGGCAAAATAAAAAAAGGCAATGGCAGTCAGAATTTCGAACTCAGTTGGATCTTGCTGCTGTTGATCTAACGTCTGTACAGCAGGATAGACAGCTTTCCACACTTTCAAAAACTCTTGCTCAGAAATTGGTTCATCATTCACATAAATATAACCCCGTATTCCGTATAAGCTTGGCGAAGTGAACACACCTACTCGATAACCACTCGCTTGCAACCCTCGTTTCAAAAATGCAGAAGTAGAACCTTTCCCATTTGTGCCGGCAACATGGATCGCTGATAGTCGGCTTTCAGGATGATCAAGTAACGCGAGTAGCTGCGTCATTCGGTCTAATCCTGGTCTGATTCCAAGCTGGCTTCGATTCATGAAAAAAGCTTCTATTTGCTTCATTGTTTGCAATTATGTACAATCCTTTCATGAATAGTTTTTTATTTTCACATTAAGCCCTCGTTAAAAAAACGCAACTAATGAGTAACGTATTGAAAAATTATGTCGTAAAAATGGAGTAGCTATTCCCAACACATTAAGTTACTTTACT
Organism: Roseburia sp. 1XD42-34; assembly: GCF_009917385.1. Classification (GTDB taxonomy): domain Bacteria; phylum Bacillota; class Bacilli; order Bacillales; family Amphibacillaceae; genus Virgibacillus. Next base: position 161,662 of record NZ_QWLJ01000005.1, read on the forward strand.
ATTTTTGGACACGGAGCTATTTTTAATAACTGTATTAATGATTATTAGTATAGCAGAAAGGAAAGAAACGATGCACGCAAACGGCTGGATTATTTATAATGATAGTTTACCAGGTAATAAATTTATTGATTTTGCACAATGGTTGGCAAATGCTGCTATCCGCAAAGGAAATCAAGTAAAAATCCTATCAAACAGCGAACTTTTATCGTTTTTGTCGTACGAAGAACTAACTCTTTTTACCAAAGAGCAACCACTTTCTTTGCCAAACTATGTTGTATTTACAGATAAGGATATTTATTTAGCTAGACAGCTAGAACTACTCGGAATTAGGGTGTTTAACTCTTCGGAAGCAATCCGTATTAGTGACGATAAAATAGCAACGTATCAGAAATTAGCAATGGCAAAAATTCCTATTCCAGACACCATCATTTACCCTAAAACTTTCGCCCCTCAACAAGTGAAACATCGGATATTAAACGAAGCAATCGACAAATTGGGGTTTCCGATGATCGTAAAAGAAGCATTTGGCTCTTTTGGGGAGCAAGTATACCTTGTCCACAATGAGCATGACTTAATCAAGAACATTAATAAAGTAGGAACGAAGGCTTTTGTTTTGCAAGCATTTATTGCATCCAGCTACGGTGTAGATTTACGCCTGCATGTAGTTGGAAACAAGGTCGTTGCAGCAATGAAAAGACATTCAGCGAATGATTTTAGAGCAAATATTACCGCTGGAGGTACTATGGAAGCATATCAACCATCAGCAGTCGAACAGCATTTGGCTACCGCTGCAACTCGGTCTATTGGTGCTGACTTTGCTGGTGTGGACTTATTAATAGGTGCTAACCAGTCGCCCATTGTATGTGAAATAAATTCCAATGCCCATATTCGTAACATGTATGATGCTACCGGAATTAATGTTGCTGATTTTATCATAGACTATATTTTAAGAGAGATGGAAGGGATAACAAATGTATAATGGCTGGCTTATTTATAGCAATGAAGATATACAAGCAAACAAAGCTTATATTGATTGGTTCATTGAAGAAGCAGCGCTGCAGTCCATCCAATTAGAGCTTGTACGTCGAGAGGATTTAATGATCGGTATTCACAATAAACAACAAGCTATATTTAGAAACGGAAAGGCGCAAGCTATGCCCGATTTTGCAGTTGTTCGTACAATAGACCCTATGCTTAGCCTTCATTTAGAAAGCTGTGAAATTCTCGTTTTCAACAATTCCCGTATCGCAACTATTTGTAATAACAAAGCGTTGACTCACCATGCAGTACATCAATTGCACATACCGATGGTTGATACGTACTATAGTAAAGCTTCCATTTTGGGAACTATACCTCCTCTACCTTTTCCTTTTGTCATAAAGGACGTCGCGGGAAGAGGCGGTAAACAAGTGTACCTCATAACTAGCGAAAAAGAATATAAAACATGTATACAAACATTACAAAGGCAAGAAGTTATTATCCAAACATGCCCTGTAAAGGCAGGAAAAGACTTGCGTGTCTTTGTTGTCGGAAAAAAGATCGTCGCTTCAGTACTTAGAGAAAGCGACACTGATTTCCGAGCAAACTATAAGCTCGGTGGGAACGCGCGTTTATACAGGTTAAACGAGCAAGAAAAAAATAGCATCCAAACCATCATCAACGCTTTCGATTTCGGTATGGTTGGTATTGATTTTCTTATTAGTGAACAAGGAGAGTTATTATTTAATGAAATGGAAGATGTCGTCGGTTCTCGCACACTAAGTGCTGTTAGTAATGAAAATATCCTCCGTTTATACGTGGAGCATATAAACAAACAAATACAACTTAAACCGCATCGATAAACGCAGATAAAGTGACTGGGTCATAAGCAAATTATATTGCAAAAGCCGGACAACCCATATTATCCGGCATATAAGTACTGTAAAGCTCACGGCTCAAAAAGTCACATCTAAATGCCTTATTTATACGATTTATCCGGCATATAAGTACTGAAGGCTCCCGTCTCAAGAATTAGAGGAATCATACTACACAGATACTTAAATGCCCCTATTTCGCAAGAGACTTTTCGGTCAACACCATTACGGTAATAAACAATTAGTGGGGGATGAAAGAACCCCCACTAATGAAAAATTCACTTTATTGTTCATTCTTTAATCAGCTGCTTTAGTTATATCTTATCCTCTTTCATTATTTTACTAGTTTAATTCATTCAGTCTCGCTTGTACTTTAGCTTGTTTATCCAAATAATCTTTTTCCTTTTGTTTTTCTTCATCAACCACAGCCTGTGGGGCCTTATTAATAAACCCTTGATTGGCAAGCTTCTTCTGAACACGTTCTACTTCTTTTGTCCATTTGGTTAGTTCTTTTTCCAACCGGGCAATTTCCTTATCAAAATCAATTAATCCTTCCAGGGGCAAAAACAGTTCTGCTCCAGTCACCACTGCAGACATCGCTTTTTCAGGGACTTTAACTTGCCGAGCGATGATCAATTCACTCGTATTACAAAAACGTTCCAGATAATGCCGCTCTTCCTCTAATTCTTTAACAATTGCTTCATTCTCTGCTTGAATCATAAGTTTCACTTGCTTGGACATCGGCGTATCTACTTCTGCACGGATATTACGAACAGCTTTGATAATTGCTACAAGTCGTTTCATTTCACTTGCTGCCTGTTCATCATGAAATTCAGGTCTTTGTTCCGGCCATTTTGCCACCGAAATGGACTCTCCTTTGTGGGGTAACTGCTGCCATATTTCTTCAGTAATAAACGGCATAAATGGATGAAGCATACGCATTGTTTGATCTAGGACATAAACGAGCACAGAACGAGTGGTTTGTTTTTCCGTCTCATCGTCTCCATATAACGGCAACTTAGCCATTTCAATATACCAGTCGCATAATTCATCCCAAATAAAGTTATACAAATGACGCCCTGCTTCGCCAAATTCATATTTATCATTATTTTTTGTTACATGCTCAATCGTCTCATTTAAGCGAGTTAAGATCCATTTATCAGCAAGCGACTTTTTCCCTGTCAAGTCGATATCTTCGTAGGAAAATCCTTCTAAGTTCATTAACGAGAAGCGAGATGCATTCCACACTTTATTGGCAAAATTCCAAGTCGCTTCCACCTTTTCCCAATAAAAGCGTAGATCTTGCCCTGGGGTTGAGCCGGTGAGTAGGAAGTAGCGTAACGAATCCGCCCCATATTTATCAATCACATCCATTGGATCGACGCCATTACCTAACGATTTGCTCATTTTTCTTCCTTCTGCATCGCGAATCAATCCATGTATTAATACATCGTCAAACGGTTTTTGGTTGGTAAAATGTTTGGATTGGAAAATCATTCGTGACACCCAAAAGAAAATGATATCATAGCCCGTTACGAGCACCCCAGTTGGAAAATAGCGCTGATAATCTTCCGCCTCCGGATCTGGCCATCCCATCGTTGAAAATGGCCATAAAGCTGACGAGAACCATGTATCTAACACATCTTCATCTTGCTCCCAATTTTCGATGTCCTCTGGCGCTTCTTTGCCAACATAAATTTCATTTGTTTGCTTATGATACCAAGCTGGAATTCGATGTCCCCACCATAATTGACGAGAAATACACCAATCACGAATATTTTCCATCCAATTTAAATACGTTCTTTCAAAACGTTGAGGAACAAAGTTGACCTTGTCTTCAGATGCTTGCAAATCAATTGCAGCGTCTGCAAGTGGCTTCATTTTCACAAACCATTGGGTAGATAGATAAGGCTCGACCACAGCGCCGCTTCTTTCCGAGTGTCCCACTTGGTGAACATGATCTTCTATCTTAAAGAGTACACCTTGCGCTTTTAAATCGTGAACAATTTGTTTTCGGCATATAAACCGATCTAGACCTTCATAAACCCTCGCATTTTCGTTCATTGTTCCGTCTTCGTTCATAACCAAAACCCGTTCTAAGTTGTGCCTATTACCAACCTCAAAATCATTCGGGTCATGTGCAGGAGTAATCTTTACAGCCCCAGAACCAAATTCCATATCTACATATTCATCTGCAACGATTGGTATTTCACGACCAACAATTGGTAGAATTGCTTTTTTTCCGATTAAATGCAAATATCGTTCATCATCTGGATGAACAGCAATTGCTGTATCTCCTAACATCGTTTCCGGACGAGTCGTTGCAATTTCAATTGTCTCGTCACTGTCTTTAAGCGGATAGCGCATATGGTAAAATTTCCCTTGCACTTCCTCATAAATTACTTCTATATCTGATAGAGCTGTTTTTGTTTCTGGATCCCAATTGATAATATATTCCCCACGATAAATTAAACCTTGTTCATATAATTTAACAAATACTTCTTTTACCGCGTCAGATAGCCCTTCATCAAGTGTGAATCGTTCCCGTGAATAATCTAAGCTAAGCCCCAATTTTTCCCACTGAGAACGAATAAAGCTTGCATACTCTTCTTTCCATTCCCAAGCTTTTTCAAGAAACTTTTCTCTTCCTAGCTCATAACGGTTGGTACCTTGCTCTTTTAATTTTGCTTCGACTTTTGCTTGCGTTGCAATACCGGCATGATCCATACCAGGAAGCCATAACACATCATATCCCTGCATGCGTTTCATTCTCGAGATCGTATCCTGCATTGTCGTATCCCAAGCATGACCTAAATGTAAGCGCCCTGTTACATTTGGGGGTGGAATCACAATGGAATAGGGTTCTCTTTCCGGGTCATCCTTAGCTTTAAAATAATCCCCTTGTAACCAAAATTGATAGCGACCTTTTTCTACTTCCTGTGGATTATACTTAGCAGAAAGCGAAGGCTTCGATTCTTGTTCATGCATCACAAATTCCTCCTTATTCTCATTCGTTCAAGCATTTCCTTTAACAAAAAACCCTCTCCGCCCTAAAAAGGACGAAAAGGGTATGCTTTCCGTGGTACCACCTTTATTTGTATACATATTTGACACTACTATAAAATCCGTCTTCAAAAGCGGATATGCTTCTAGAAGCAAATAAGTATACACACTTCATTTAGTCTGATAACGGTACATCAACCGGCTTCCCCCTACTAACAGCAATCTTCTTACTGCCTTTTGTTCAAAGGAGCTGTTCATGGGCGACTTTCCAGCATAATCAATCAAGGAAACTTTCAGCCAATGATTTCCATCTCTGCATGACCATTACCCTGTACTCTTCCCACTCTTTACATTTTCTATGTTTAATTAAATATCAATTGGAATAGCTTTATTTTATATATAATCCGTGGTCCCGTCAACTTTTTCCTTTTATTATGTGCAAAATTCACTAATTCGAAAGCCATTTCTATTTTTATCGCTCATTTGTACTTTATAACATAAGGTTTGCACCAAAAGCATCCATTTATACATATAGTATAGTAAAAACGAACATTCTTGTGAAAGGGAGAGGTTGTAAAATGGCAAGATATTACCGCTACCGGCTGCCGCCATGGGCAAGAAATTGTATTATCGTCATTGAAAGATGCACATTACCAGTATTGATTTTTCAGTTAATTCGCACCTTGTTTTTCCCAACCACCTTTGATGTTTTTCTGCTTGGAATTCTTGTTGGTATTTTTATAGCGTTTTATTTGGAGTGGATTTAGTCCGCCTCATCCAGATCATCCAAATCAATCGTATCATAAGTTTGATCCACATAGGCAGAAAAATGCAGTCCAAATAATATACGGCGAAATATATGCTGTAGATGAATAATTTGCTCGATCATTGTTGCTTTTGTCTTCTTATGTGCTGTAACACAAGCTAGGTAGGCTTGAGTATCCAATAATTGAATGACGAGCAAATACAATTCTTTCTTGGTCAGTTCGTTCTCATCCATATATTTATCAAATCCGTGCATGAACAAATCCAACGGAGCATCATATTCACTTGTCTCTTGATGAAAAAAAGTTACCAAATCAAAAATGGGATAGTCAAAACCTGCCTTCTCCCAGTTAATCAAATAGAGCTGTGCTTGATGAGTTAACGTATGAGATGTAGTTATATTTTTGTGGCAAAGACTATAATACCAAGTACTGTTTTCTTCTTGCTCATATAGTAACTGATCAATCCTTCGCACTGTTTCTTGTAAACTATAATCTAATTCCTTAAACTGGGTACAAACAAGTAATTCAAATGGAGACATAAAGCGATTTTTTTCAAACTGCTCTACCGCAGCCAGTAATTCCAGCTGCAATTGCTTGCAATGCTGTTTATAATGCTGAAAAGTACGTTTTAATTGGTCGCTTTCAACCATTTGTTGCTGTTTTGTTTTTGCATGCATCCTCCCAATACTTTGAAATAACTTTTCTATCGTTGGCTGATCTAACTCAGTTAGCGAATTTCCTTTCCATGGTGTCACATAATAAATGGAATCCCCTTGTATTTCATACAGTTTTCCCTGTTTGGTTAAATAAACTGGTAGAACCAAAGAAAGAAAATCAGTATAAGCTATGTTATAGACCTGTTCCCACATCCCGACTGTTTCTTGCGTTAACCTACTTTGTTTTAATGCATATTGTTGGTAGTGGTCTTGCACCTTATAAAGATGCTCCGTCTGTTTTTCTATGTAAAACGGCTGAATAGAATAAGCCTGCAATACTGCTTTTAAGGTATCCATTTCCCTCACCACCTAGTTTGAAAACAAACAAATAGTTTTTAAAAACTTCTCCATGTCCTAGAAATAATCCATTTATTATCCTTCCGTATTTAGGGATATACAATAAAACACTTGCTACTAAGATGAAAATACGATATATGATCACTAGTTTTTTTGAACGATCATCCTCATGAGATTGCTAAAGGAAGCAATTAGGGGCCACAACCGAATATTTACCTAGGTTGAAAGGCACCCTGTATGAATATTTCATTATCATTAAAATCATTGTTTGTTTTTCATTTGCGGAATGTATAGTAATTGCCCTTCTGTAACATCATAATCTTCATCCAAACGATTCTGTTTAATTAATTGTAGTGCCGAAACTTGATACCTTTCCGCAATCGAGTCAATCGTATCCTGTTCCTGTACGATACATAAGCGCATACTTGTATAGCTATTTTCTTCTTTATCACTAAACATATCAGCTAAATAGCCAACATCCTTAACACCTTCATGATTATGTCGGTCATCACTATTTTGATTTACTTCAGGGGAAGCCTCAACGTCCTCCTGCTCATATTCCTCCTCTGTCCATTCATATTCTTCATCCTCTACCATTTCCTCCTGATCCAAATCATCGTTTTCCTTTGCCTCTGTGCCAAAAAATTCCTTTAATGTTTTTGTTTCTTTATACTTCCACCTCCCAGTTTCATCTATTTCCTCATTGGTATTCTCTGTGGATGCAGGTACCTCTATCAACTCCTCCTGACCTTCCGCCTTATTTATTTCTTCTACTGTTGGTGTTTTTTCTGTTTCTTCGCTTACTTCCAATCGTTCCTCATCCAGTATTTTTTCTATTTCCTCGCTTACTTCCAATCGCTCCTCACCCATTACTTTCTGATTCGGATCATCAAGATATGGCAAAGACTGGTTACCTTCTATCTCTTCACTTTTATGATCTAATTCTGACTGTTGAAGTTCAAACTGAAAATGATCCACGTTTTCTTCACGGAAATCACTGTCCGTTTCTGCTGTTGCATCATCGAATTCACCCTCCGATTGTTCCTCATCCACTTCCTCAGTTGGAACCATACGCTCTTCCTGTTGGATACCATGGATTTCTATTGTAGAATATAAGCGGAATAATGTTGGGTCGGGGATTTCATAATCAAAGGTTTGAATATAAACGCTTATATCGTTTAAATCTGCTACGCGGTTTGCAGGTACAGAGATTTCTACTGGAAAGCGGTGGGAGAATATAGATAAGCCGTCTTCGTTTTCTTCAACTACTTCTACATATCGTTTTGAAGCCATCTCATTTAATTCTACATCACTGTAAAAATCGTTGTGGCTGCTCTTTTCATACTCTCCTTTTAGCTCAATAACTCCTCGAATCGAAATATAATCGTGAAATGAATGAATAGAGATATCTGGTTCCAAAGAAACCCCTCTCATTTCATTCACTTCCTGTCCTTTTTCAAAGTAGAGCGTCTCATTCAGTTCAAACTGAAATACGGACTCCTTATTTGTCATGGTTCTCCTCCTCTCCATCATATAGTTCATATATGATGATATGCCTTATTCAACTATATGAACGACTTCTTTCAGATATTACAATCGGAAAGACTTGACCTCCACAAAGGCTAAAGAAACGCTATGTTATTTTACAAAACCTTTTAACACAAGAACAAAGGTGCGGGGCGCCCGGTTAGCAACGTAGCGAGTGGAACGAATCGACTAAAGTTTTAGGAATCATGGTGAGGCACGAACCAATGATGACTTATCATCGGGCGATTCGTGAAGTCGCTACGTTGCTTGGGGCTTGCGCCGGACGTAGCTGATTATTTCGTTTTCCACAAACACCTCATTTTACAGTTTCCTATACAACAAAAAACCCCTGGCTAAACTTAACCATTCGTGTTTCGAGAGATTTTTTTCATGTTTAATCTCAATCAAAACAAAAACATTTAAGCTAGCAGAGGTTTTGTTTCTCATTTTATCTAGTTTTGAGGTGCCAAAAATCCTCCCATTTCAAAAATTAAAGACGTTAGCCATCAATTACACGCAGAAATAGTGTTTTCCCCTTTGTCTGAGGTCTTGGTCTTATCCTTTTATCCGCTGATTATGAGGGGAGCCCCCACTGAATAAACCTTTACTTGATGGACGAAAAAGCAGTATGAATAGCTTTAATGGTGTGTTCAATATCTTCATCTGTATGAGCAGTAGATAGAAACAGGCCTTCAAATTGAGAAGGTGGAAGGAATACTCCTTGTTCGATCATCGCTCGGTAGTACTGGGCAAAATAGTCAAGGTTTGCAGATTGCGCCGTCTTAAAATTCACTACTTCTTCATTTGTAAAGAACACACCTACCATGGAACCAGCCCGATTGATTTGTAACGGTATATTATATTTGCTTGCAGCTTCAGTAAATCCTTCTACTAATCGATCTACTTGCTTATTAATGGCTTCATAAGACGATTCAGTTAGTGCTTTTAACGTTTCTAGCCCTGCCGTCATCGCTAATGGATTTCCAGATAGTGTTCCCGCTTGGTAAATAGATCCAGTTGGAGCAATCTTCTCCATAATTTCTCGTTTCCCACCATAAGCTCCAACCGGTAATCCTCCACCGATTACTTTTCCTAAACATGTCATATCTGGTGTTACTCCAAAGTGACCTTGTGCGCAATGATAACCTACACGAAAACCTGTCATTACTTCATCAAAAATAAGTACCGTTCCGTTCTGCTCCGTAATCTCCCTTAAACCTTGCAGGAAACCTGCTTTTGGTGGGACAACCCCCATATTACCGCTAACTGGTTCTACAATAACGGCTGCAATGTCATCTCCATACGTCTCAAATGCATAACGAACACTTTCTAAATCATTGTAAGGGACAGTTATTGTATTTTGAGCAATCGTTTTAGGAACACCTGGACTATCCGGAAGTCCGAGCGTAGCAACACCTGAGCCTGCCTTAATTAACAATGAATCGCCATGGCCGTGGTAATTCCCTTCAAACTTTACTATTTTATCCCTTCCTGTGTACCCTCTAGCTACCCGCAGTGAACTCATCGTAGCTTCAGTACCTGAATTTACCATTCGAATCATTTCAATGGATGGGACACGGTCGATAACGAGTTGAGCAAGTTCATTTTCTAATAATGTTGGTGCACCAAAGCTAGTCCCTTTTTCCGTGACTTCCTTAAGCTTTGTTACTACACGTTCATCTGTATGCCCTAAAATCAATGGACCCCAGCTTAAAACATAATCAATATATTCGTTGCCATCCACATCTGTAATCTTAGATCCTTTGCCAAATTCCATAAATATTGGCGACATCCCAACCGATTTAAATGCCCGTACGGGGGAATTAACCCCACCCGGCATCAAGTCAACCGCTTCTTTATAAGCATCTTTGGATTTCATAAAATTATTCATCAAGGATCCCCCTATCTATTTTTTAGTAGCTAACCATTTGGCGGCATCTTTTGCAAAATAAGTAATAATTAAATCAGCTCCAGCACGTTTCATGGAAAGTAGTTTTTCCAACACTAGCATCTTCTCATCAATCCAGCCATTTTGTGCTGCTGCTTTTACCATCGCATACTCTCCACTTACATTGTAAGCAACGATAGGTAGATCAAAGTTATTCCTTATATCACGTACAATATCTAAATAGCTAAGCGCCGGCTTCACAATTAAAAAATCTGCACCTTCATCAACATCTGTCTTCGCTTCTCGATACGCTTCTAATCGATTGGCAGGATCCATTTGATATGTTTTTCGGTCTCCAAATTGTGGCGTACTATCTGCAGCATCGCGAAATGGTCCATAAAATGAAGAGGCGTATTTGACGGCATAAGACATAATTGGTATATGCGTAAAGCCTGCTTCATCTAAAGCGTGACGAATAGTGGCAACAAAACCATCCATCATATTGGATGGCGCAATAATATCCGCTCCTGCTTTTGCTTGGGAAACAGCAGTTTTAGCAAGTAATTCCAATGATGCATCGTTGTCTACATCATGTTCATGAATAATCCCACAATGTCCATGTGATGTATACTCGCACAAACAAGTATCGGCGATTACGAGCATCGATGGCTTTTGTGCCTTAATTACCCTCGTTGCCTGTTGTACGATTCCGTTATCAATAAACGCCCCAGTGCCTTCTTCATCCTTTTCATTTGGCACACCAAACAAAATAACTGCTTGAATACCAAGCTGATTAAGCTCATCTATCTCTTCCGTTAATAAATCAATCGATAGCTGATATACACCTGGCATAGAAGGAACTTCCTGTTTGATCTTTTCTCCTTCCACAACAAACATTGGGTACACCAAATCAGCTGTATGCAAGTGAGTTTCTCTTACTAAATCCCTGATCGCTGATGTCCGTCTTAATCTACGGTGCCGATCAAAAGTTGGTAAGTTTGTCATTCTGTCTCTTCCTTTCTTTGTTTCGTAACGTCTTGCTTTATACATTCAATCATACCATCCACTGTAAATTCTTTGGCTGTTAAAATAGGGCTAAATCCTAATTCTTTGGCTCGCTTCTCCGTTGTCGTACCAATACAAATGCATGGCGCTACCTTTCTAGCAGCAGTCATATGAGCAAATGCTTCCACCGTAGAAGGACTTGTAAACGTAATATAATCGATGACCGTTTTTGCTAAGGTGGTTTGTAACAGTAATTGCATTTGTTCATCTTCATGCGTTTCATAGACTTCAAGGTTTGTAAATGTTTTGTTTTTTTCCTGAAATCGGTCTGGTAGAACATCGCGAGAAAGATTGCCACGAACGAGCAGGAATTGATTGGCATCAGGATATTGAGCTAAAAATTCATCGGCCATCGTATCTGCATCAAAAGAGCTTGGTATAAAATCAGCCGAACGTCCTGTTAACTCCATGAGTTTAGTTGCAGTTTTATTCCCTACTACTGCAATGTTAAGTTTTCCTAGCTGCTCTAGAGGAATGCATTCATGCTTTAATAGCTGGTTGAAGCAGACTACTCCATTTCCACTCGTAAAAAAAATCCATTGGTAATGCATTAATTGGTGTATAACATCATGATTTAGGGGGCGTTTACAAGTAATATAAATAAGGGGGATTTCTACAGGTTCGCCCCCTAAACCTTTTATTTTTTGTGCAAACTTAGCTGCTTTTCTTTGTTCACGAGTAATTAAAATTCGTTTTCCAAGCAGTGGTAAGCACATTACTCATTAAGCTCCTCTTTTACCTTTTCGATAATTTCCTTTGCACCACGATCCAGCAATAATTGAGCTGCTTTTTTTCCAACTACTTCTGGTTCCTCCCCGCGAACTATCTCCTTTAACACTGTTTTTCCATCTGGAGTACCTACAAATGCTGTTAATACAATTGTTTCACCCTCTAAATATGCATAACCGCCAATCGGCACTTGACATCCTCCCTCAAGCAAATGAAGAAACGTTCGTTCTGCGGTCACCGTTCGAGCAGTATCTTCGTCATGAATAGCTGTTAATAGTTCTTTCAATTCGTGATCATCTTCACGGCATTCTATAGCTAAAGCTCCCTGTCCAACTGCAGGAACACAAACTTCTGGCTCTAAATACTCGGTAATTAATGCTTCACTTAAGCCGACACGTTTTAATCCAGATACTGCCAATATAATGGCATCATAATCTTCTTCCTGCAATTTCCTTATCCGTGTTTCTATGTTTCCACGTATCCATTTTATTGTTACGTCTGATCTTATCGCTTGTATTTGGGCAGCTCTGCGTAAACTGCTCGTACCAACAATTGCGCCGTTCGGCAAATCTTTAAAACGCACATTTCCCTTTGACAGAAACGCATCACGATGATCTTCACGTTTAGGAATCGTTGTAATGATAAGTCCTTCTGGCATTGCAGACGGCATATCCTTCATACTATGTACTGCTAAATCAATTTCCTTATCATACATAGCCTGTTCAATTTCTTTAATAAACAGACCTTTACCGCCTACCTTGGATAAAGTAACATCCAAAATCCGGTCGCCTTTTGTAACAATTTTCTTGACTTTGAAGTCATTTTTTACTCCTGCTTTCTTCAATTGATCAATGACCCAATTCGTTTGCGTTACTGCAAGATTGCTTTTACGAGAACCTACAACAAATGTACGCAAGTTAATTCCCCCTACATTTAAAAATGAAATTTCGATAACGTACTAAATAAAAAGAAATTAATGAGTAACAATAAAAACGCGACTGTATTATACATAGCGACGGCTCTGCCTCTATATCGCTTTAATAATCGGATTACTAAATAAATGATATAAACAGCCAATACAAAGAAAGAACCAATCGTTTTTAAGTCCACCCAGTAAAACAGAGCTCCAGATACATAGGCCCAAACAATTCCTAGAATAATCGCGATTAACAATAAAGGAACGCCTATAGTTACTGTTTTAAAAGCATAGGTGTCTAGTTGATTTAAATCCGCAAATCGCCACATCCATTTTAATCCTTTTTTTCGTTTGATTAATTGATATTGAATTAAATACATGACGGATAATAAAAACGAGAGCGTAAAAAAACCATAGGATATAAGGGCGATAGTAACATGAGCGATTACGATTTCGTGAACAAATTGTACCGCGTGTACTTGCCAATTCCTTTGCGCATCAGATAACAGATACAATAATAAAATGAAAAAACTAAAGACGTTCGTAAAAAACACAATAAAGTTAACTGGAAATAGCTTGTTCGCAAGTAATGAAATAGATACTAAAACCCATGAATAGAAAAACAGACTATCATTTAAACTTACGACCGGAAAACTCTTTACAAAAAATACTTCATAGAATAAAAAAACGGTTTGAATGATCCAAACCAAACTAAGCAACCAGAAGGCGATGCGATTTACCCTCCGGTTGTCTTGAACAAAATCAATAAAGTATCCCATCAAGCTTAACCCATAAATTATTAAGATGAATTCATAAAGCCATTTCAATTCTACCATATGTGAAATCCTCTCATTATATGGTCGGCAGCTTATTTAAAAGCGGAAAGGATACTTGCTTATTTTTCATGACCTTATTTGTATCATTTTTTTTTGCTTGTTTATCTAGTTCTTGCTGGACTTCTTCATGGATACCGAAAATGTCTATAAACAACTGAAGTGATTCACTCGAACGATCCCCTACCGCCATTTCTTTAGCTTGTGTAATGGGCTCTTTTAATAATTGGTTGATAATGCTTTTTGTATGTTTATTAATGACCTTTTTTTCTCTTTCTGTCAAATCAGGCATTTTTCTTTGAATACTTTTCACCGTTTCAGCTTGAATAGAAAGTGCTTTTTGTCGTAAAGCTGAAATAACAGGCACGACTCCTAATGTTTTCAACCATTCTTTAAATGCAACCATTTCTGCTTCAAACATCAGTTCAATTTGTCCCGCTGCTTCTTTTCTCGCTTCTAAATTCTCATCAACGATATGCTGTAGATCATCAATATCATACAAGAAAATATTATCTAATTCACTTACAGTCGGATCAATATCTCGCGGAACCGCAATATCTATTAAGAATAAAGGATTTCCCTTTCTCCCTTTTTGCACCTTCTCCATCAATTGTTTAGTCAGCACAACGGATGAAGATCCTGTCGAAGTAAGTAAAATATCCGCATTTTGCAACACAATGGATAACCGATCCAATGTCTCTGCTCGCGCAGCAAATTTCGCAGCCAATGCCTCCGCGTTTTCCATGGTACGGTTAACAACCGTAATTTCGGTAGCGCCGGATCCTTGCAAATTCTTGACAGCGAGTTCACCCATTTTCCCTGCACCTAATATAACAACATGTTTTTGCTTTAAGTCACCAAATATTTTTCTTGCTAATTCTACAGCAGCATAGCTGACCGAAACAGCATGTTTACCTATGGCTGTATCTTTCTGTACACGCTTACCAAAAGTAATAGCTTGTTTAAATAACTCATTAAAGACGGTACCTGTCGTCCCCGTTTTTTGTGCAGTTAAAAATGCCTGCTTTACTTGTCCTAAAATTTGCGTTTCTCCTAATACCATTGAATCTAGACCTGTCACAACACGAAATAAATGCTCCATCGCCCCGTCATTTTCCGTAATTTGCAAAAAAGAAGAAAAAGTGGTTTTTTCCTCCTGAAACCAGTCAGCTAGAAATTGTTTTATATAGTATCGTCCCGTGTGTAACTGGTCTACAACCGCATAAATTTCGGTACGATTACAAGTTGAAACAATTACATTTTCTAAAATACTTTTTTGCCCGTTCAGAGTCACCATAGCTTCATGAACATTATGCTCTGAAAATGCAAGCTTTTCCCTAATTTCTACAGGGGCTGTTTTATAATTAAAACCAACCTTTAAAATATGCACAACCATCTACCCCCAAGTAAAATGAAACTTCAATCATGAATACTTTATAAAACTATGCGTTTGAGCTAAGTATTAACCTGTGAAAAGCCTCTTATCCTCATTGACAGTAGGCTCTAATAACCTTGAAAAAGTTAAAAACAAAAGCTATCATTTAATAATGAATATAAAATAATATTGTTGCTAATTTCTATTATAACATGTATATTTCGTTACAATTTAGCAAAATGTGAACATAATCTGAAACATTGTGCTAGCATATAACGTATAAGACGTCGTACGCAATACGTCTGTACTTTATCATAACAGCAGTAAAGAAGCAAGAATTCGAACTATAACGTCATGAGGTGATCACTTGAAAAAACAAAATACTCTCACAGCCTATTTACTTATTGGCATTGGTCTGTTTTTTTTACTTCAACAGTTAAATATTCCCATTTTTAATAACTTTTATTCGTGGCAAACGATAATTATTGTAATTGGGCTTGTCCTTTTAATTCATAGCTATATCACAAAAAATTATCAGAATTTATTTAGTGGTACGATTTTACTCGGACTTGGTATTCATTTTTACGGACTTGCCTATTATTCTTTCTGGATTGATCATTGGGCCATGTATGTATTAATTGTAGGTATTGCATTTATCATTCGATTTTTTCAAACAAAGGAAGGGATTCTTCCGGGATTATTGCTGATTGCTTTTTCTTTAATCATGATTTTCTCTGTTCAACTCCCAACCTGGTTTAACTGGATTTATTCCATCGTCGATTTGATGGAACGTTTCTGGCCTGTTCTATTGATTATTATTGGATTCTATTTACTAAAAGGACGTAAATCACATAGATAAGCCAACAAAGTTAAAGCACTGCTCGGAAGAGAGTGCCTTGGTTAAAAGGTAAGAAAGTATACTAATCCCGGCTCTATTCTTTTCCGAGCTAGGATTAGTAGTTTTTAACTTCCACTTCTAGCTCATCGCTTTTCTCTCCTCCAAGTTCGGTTCAGTACATACTGCTAACCAACCGCACGTGGCTTTTTCCTTTCATTATAGAGCCATATACTGTCGGAGAATAGCCCAAGCTTCTTCTTTACCTTCACCTGTTTCCGCAGAAAAGGGTAATAAATAGTCTCCTGGTTCTAATTGGAAAGCATCCCCTGTTCGTTTTACATGATGGGATCGTTTATTTTTAGGTATTTTATCCAATTTAGTAGCCACAATTATAACCGATAGCTCATAATACTTTAAAAAATCATACATTTGCAAATCATCGTTTGTAGGCTCATGACGAATATCTGTAATTAAAAGAACAGCTTTAAGAGAACTGCGTTTTTCAAAATACTCCTCCATCATTCTTCCCCACTTTTGTCTTTCCTTCTTAGACACTTTTGCATAGCCATAGCCTGGGACATCAACAAAATAAAACGCATCATTCATACGATAAAAATTTAGCGTTTGTGTTTTTCCTGGTTTGGAAGAAGTCCGTGCTAAATTTTTTCGGTTAATTAACGTATTAATAAAGGAAGATTTTCCGACATTCGATCGGCCAGCTAAGGCTATTTCTGGTAATCGATCATTTGGGTATTGTTTTTCACTAACCGCACTTATAACTATTTCAGCTTTTGTTACTTTCATCTTGTTCCCCCACTAACGCATGTTGTAATACTTGGTCTAGATGGCGCACGGTTATAAATGTTAAATCCTTCCGAACGCTTTCTGGAATCGATTCAATATCTTTTTTATTATCTTCCGGAATGATGACAGTGGAAATGCCAGCACGATGAGCACTTAATGCTTTTTCTTTAAGCCCTCCAATCGGAAGAACCCGTCCCCGCAATGTTATTTCTCCTGTCATTGCTACTTCTTTTCTTACGGCTCGTCCCGTTAAAGAAGAAACTAAAGCAGTAGCCATCGTTATACCGGCAGACGGGCCATCCTTTGGTGTTGCTCCTTCAGGTACGTGAATATGAATATCACAATTTTCATAAAATGATGGATCGATATTCAATTCGGTAGCACGGGAACGAATATAACTAAAGGCAGCTTGAGCAGACTCCTGCATAACGTCACCTAGTTTTCCTGTGAGCGTTAATTTTCCCTTTCCAGGATAATGAGAAACCTCAATAGCAAGCGTATCGCCTCCTACAGCTGTATAAGCAAGCCCAGTGGCTGTACCTACTTGATGTTCCTTTTCCATCAAGCCATATCGGTATAACGGTTTTCCAAGTAAGTCCTCTAGACTGTTTTCTGTGATAACTACACGTTTTTTCTTTCCAGATACAATGAGCTTGGCAGCTTTTCGACATAAAGCTGCTAACTGTCTTTCCAAATTACGAACTCCTGCTTCTCTTGTGTACAACCGAATCAGCTTTTGTAACGCGTAATCACGTACTTGTAATTGACCTTTTGTTAATCCATTTTCTTTTAACTGCTTTGGCAATAAATGACGCTTAGCAATATGTTGTTTTTCAATTTCCGTATAACCAGCGATTGAAATAATTTCCATCCGATCGAGTAAAGGAACAGGAATATTATTGATGTAGTTCGCAGTAGCAATAAACAAAACATTGGACAGATCATACGTTTCTTCAATAAAGTGATCACTAAATTGTTGATTTTGTTCCGGATCAAGTACTTCCAGTAAAGCAGAGGATGGGTCACCACGAAAATCATGGGCCATCTTATCAATTTCGTCTAGCAAAAACACCGGGTTGATCGTCTTCGCTTTTTTCATTCCTTGAATAATTCGGCCTGGCATTGCACCAATATATGTTCGCCTATGCCCCCGAATTTCAGCTTCATCACGAATGCCACCTAAGGAAATTCGAATAAAATTCCGATTAACCGCATGGGCGATGGATTTTGCTAATGATGTTTTCCCTACTCCGGGCGGGCCTGCTAAACAGAGTATTGGTCCTTTAATGGAAGAAGTGAGCTTTTGTACTGCTAGGTACTCTAAAATACGCTCCTTTACTTTTCCCAACCCATAATGCTCCCTGTTCAATATTTTCTCCGCTTGGTTGATGTCTATCCGATCCGCTGTTTTCTCTTCCCAAGGTAACGCTAACAGCCATTCGATATAATTCCGAATCACGGAGCTTTCTGCTGAACTTTGCGGCACTTTTTCATAGCGATCTAATTCTTTAAGTGCTACTGTTCGAATACGTGCAGGCATGGTAGAATCATTTATCTTTTCCCTTAAATCATCCACCTCTCCCATTTTACCGTCTTTTTCTCCTAGTTCTTTTTGAATTGCCTTTAATTGCTCGCGAAGATAATATTCTTTTTGCGTCTTTTCCATCGAAGTCTTCACACGTTGACCAATCTTTTTTTCTAAATCAAGCACTTTCTGTTCGTTTGATATGTATTGAATCAAAAGTTGTAACCGGTCCTTAATCGCCTGTATTTCCAATAATGCTTGCTTTTCTTTTATTTTTAAAGATAAATGGGAAGTAATGATATCAGCCAATCTACCAGGTTCTTCGATATCAGCAACAGTCGCAAACGTCTCATGTGTAATTTTTTGAGAAAGGCTCGTATATTTTTCGAACTGCGTTAATAATGAACGCATAAGAGCCTCTTGCTCATATGGATCTGATTCGATATCAGGTAGTTTGTTCACTTCAACTAAAAAATCTTGCTCTTGCTCTACATATCGAGAAATTTCAGCTCGATATAATCCTTCAACCAGTACGCGCATGGTGCCATTTGGAAGTTTTATCATTTGCTTAACCATTGAAACAGTTCCAATCGAATAAATATCCTTAGGCTCCGGTTCTTTTAAACGCGTTCTTTTTTGCGCCGCTAAAAATATGTATTGGTTTTCCATCATTGCTTTCTCTATAGCGGAAATGGATTTTTCTCTTCCTACATCTAAATGTAAAACCATAGAAGGAAACACGAGTAATCCACGTAACGGCAGGAGGGGGAGTTGTATTTTATCGTTCGTCATCATATGTACCTCCATATATAGGTAGTGGTGTATGTATACATTCTTAAATTCTATAGAAAAGCACGCAGTTTGTAAATGAATTTATCGGAGCTGCTCAAAAAGCAAGTTAAGCTGATTTAATGAAAATCTCCGTCAGCTTGTTTATACTGCTTTTTTAGCATTTAGTTATTTAAGTAAATTATTTTAAACTAATCACATACGCTCATAAGTTTTATACATACCATTAGTATTGCAGTCGCTGAAGAAACATATACAACAAAAAGCTATTCTTATCAAGTGAATTTTTAATCCGTTGAGGTTTTCTTTCATCCTTCACTGATTTTGTCCGTACTGCTAGAATAGACTCAAAACCCTTTAGGGAATTCAAGTCTGTTATCTCCCTAGTTATTCTTTTCATTGCATCTAGTCGTCAACCGAGAGAAGTAAGGGGTCCGCAGTACTTTCCATTCGAGATAAAAAGAGACTGACCTGTTACATAGTGTAATTAAGTCAGTCTATTTTCCTATTCAGGTTTTAATTGGTGGAGCAAATACTGATACGACTATGTTTTGTTCTTAGATTTTTAACCTTCTAAACTTTCTCGTATTAATAATTCCATATACTGTCCAGCAATCAAATCTGATATTTTATTGTTGAAATTAGAAGAACTACTTTAAGCACTTTCTTTCGGGTGTTTTTTGGCACCTTCTGTTACCGTTCCATCCCGATATACTAGCTTAGGAACGCCTTCTTCTACCACTGTTTTTTTGGTAATAATACACTTTTCAATATCATCTCTGGAAGGAAGTTCAAACATGACATCAAGCGTAATACCTTCAATAATAGAACGTAGACCCCTTGCACCTGTTTTACGTTCAATTGCTTTGGCAGCAATTTCTTTTAAGGCCGCCTCTTCAAATTCTAATTCTATGTTATCTAACTCGAATAACTTTTGGTACTGCTTCACAAGAGCATTTTTCGGCTTCGTCAAAATTTCGACTAGCGCTTCTTCATCCAATGGAGTTAAACTTCCAATAACTGGAATTCTACCAATGAATTCGGGAATAAGCCCATAGCGCAACAGGTCTTCTGGTAATACTTTTGCTAACAGTTCACCCATTTCCATGTCCTGTTGTTTTTCATTAGCACCAAATCCAATCACCTTTTTACCGAGACGACGTTTGATAACCTGATCAATTCCATCAAATGCACCACCGACGATAAACAGGATATTGGTTGTATCGATTTGAATAAATTCTTGATGCGGGTGCTTTCTTCCACCTTGAGGCGGTACACTTGCTACGGTACCTTCCAAAATTTTAAGCAAAGCTTGTTGCACCCCTTCACCCGAGACATCTCTCGTAATAGACGGGTTTTCCGATTTACGCGCCACTTTATCTATTTCATCAATGTAAATGATACCTTTTTCTGCTTTTTCAACATCATAATCTGCTGCTTGAATCAATTTCAGCAAAATATTTTCTACATCTTCTCCAACATAGCCGGCTTCTGTAAGGGAAGTGGCATCAGCCATTGCAAACGGTACATTAATAATCCGTGCCAAAGTTTGTGCTAATAATGTTTTTCCACTTCCAGTCGGACCAATCATCGCGATATTACTTTTTGATAATTCTACGTCGTCAGAAGAAGTTTTTGTGGTATTAATTCGTTTATAATGATTATATACAGCTACAGACAAGTTCTTCTTCGCCTTATCTTGCCCAATTACATAATCGTCTAATATATCACATATTTCACGCGGCTTCGGAATTTCTTTCAGTTCCGTTTCCTCTTCTGTGCCAAGCTCTTCCTCAACAATTTCCGTACATAATTCGATACATTCATCACATATATAAACGCCAGGTCCGGCGACTAACTTCCGAACTTGATCTTGGCCTTTACCACAGAACGAACATTTTAATTGTCCTTTTTCTTCATTGAATTTAAACATCGTTATTTTCACCCCTAAAAGTTAAATCTCTTTCCTTTACACTTGCTCATTTAGGTTTCAACTTATAGTCATCATATCAGAACAAAATTAAAACACAAAACGATACACCTTTCTTTGTGCCTTATACATCTATAATTGCGAAAGTAGACACATTTCTGATCATACACACTAGCATACCCATTGTTCGTCCGATTCATGTCCAATGTAACAAAATTCCCCATCACCAGTTAAAAACAAGGCAAATTTTTTGCTTGAAAGCCAACCATTGATACTTTACGTGCCGTGTTTATACGGTACTATAATAAGCTAACTGGTAGAAGTTTAAATGAAGCTAGGACATACGTATTTTTATCAAAGTAAAATTCGAACTATTGAGACATGCTGGATGCTACATATAACTAACTCTGGAAATATACTTGCCAGCTGGTGAGCCTCTTTGTGCTATCTCAATGGTGAGGTCCAATCATACCTTTTGTTACGTCTTGATCTACGTATAATAAAGCTAGGAGTGCAATATTTACCTTTAGAATAGTTCAGTTATGTCCCCGCCCCATTCAAGATAATAAGTTAGAACCTATATTTAAGTATATTATGATGGGCTCTGTGTATTACTTTATAAGAGAATTACCAAAAAGTCGAATAAAAAGGATATATCGATTGGATGATGATTTTGTAGGAAACTTTATTCCAAAACCGCACCATAGATCAAAATTAACGAAAGCTATGCAGGCAAATTAACATAGAACTCGTATAAATACATAAACAACAGTTAAATCGCATCGATATTTAAAGCAGGACATCCATTTTGTCTCCATCCTTTTTACCCTCTTTTTGAAAGCAAGCGCTGGGTACTTATATGGAAAAACAAGGTGTGAAAAATCACACCTTGTTTGCATCATTTCCTGTTCCACATCTGTTTATACGTTTTAAAAGATGAATTAAACGGCTTTACTCTGTTCAACAAGGAAATCAATCGCTTTACGCTTTTTCAAATCATTCTTTAATGCCTCTGCATTACCACCAAGCATTTGTCTGATTTGTTCTTTTTCAGCGCCATACATTTCTGCCATCTTATCAAGTTCTGCTTCTACATCTTCCTCAGATGCCTCCAATTCCTCTGTTTCAGCAATTGCATCTAGTATAAGGTTTGTTTTCACACGTTTTTCAGCATCTTCTCGCATTTGCTCTTTTAAGCCATCTTTATCTTGGCCAGAGAATTGAGTGTACATTTCTAATGTCATTCCTTGCATTTGTAGACGTTGTTCAAATTCTTGAACCATCTGGTCAAGCTCTGTCTCTACCATTGCATCAGGAATATCGATTTCCGTGTTCTCACTTGCTTTTTCGATTAATGTTTCACGTTTCTTATCATCTGCATCTTGTTTCTTTTGCTCTAAGAGCTGCTCTTTTTTCTTTGCTTTTAATTCTTCAAGCGTTTCTACTTCATCGTCTAAATCTTTAGCAAACTCGTCATCAAGCTCAGGGAGTTCTTTAAACTTCACTTCATGAATAGCCACTTTAAAGGTCGCTTCTTTCCCAGCAAGATCCTCTGAGTGATAATCCTCAGGGAAAGTTACGTTTACTTCTACTTCTTCCCCAGGCTTTTTGCCGATAAGCTGCTCTTCAAATCCTGGAATAAATTGTCCAGAGCCGATTTCTAAAGAATGATTTTCAGCTTTGCCACCTTCAAATGCTTCTCCATCTACAAATCCTTCAAAATCAATAACAGCAGTATCGCCTTCTTCTATTTCTCCATCTTCTTTAACAACCAATTCAGCGTGATGTTCACGTTGATGCTCTAAGTCATGCATTACGTCCTCATCGGTGACCTCTACGGTTTCCTCTTCTACTTCCAAACCTTTATATTCACCGAGTTTAACCTCTGGCTTTACCGTTACTTTAGCAGTAAATACTAAAGGCTCCCCTTTGCCAATCGATTCAATATCAATATCCGGTTGATCAACTGGCTCAATTCCAGCTTCATCGACAGCTTGCATATATGCAGTCGGTAATACAATATCAACAGCATCCTGATAAAGTGCTTCTACACCAAAACGCTTTTCGAACAATCCGCGGGGTATTTTTCCTTTACGGAAACCTGGAATTTGTACATCTTTTGCGACTTTCTTAAATGCTTGATCTAACGCTTTATCAAATTCCTCTGCACTTACTTCAAATGTAAGTACACCTTCATTTCCTTCTTGTTTTTCCCATTTTACTGACATATAGTTCCCTCCAAAATCTATTGTGTCCTTCATTTTTCACATCCACTAATTATATAAAAGAGCGAGATTTACAACCATTTCATTATAACATAATTGCTTCTCCTTTCAAGCATTTCGTCATATTTCTAGTTTTCCTCAATGATACTAGAATACAAGGCTTCACACCGTTCAATGTCTTCTATGTAATGATCCACATTCATTAAGTTTCTATCCACATCCAGCTGCATATTTAAATAATTTGCGCCAATTGCTTTCAGTGCTAAAGCGATGTTTTCTGCTTCATCTTTTAAAGGAAGTACCGGATACCTGACATACATATAATGATATAAGAGTTTCTCCAGTAATCCATATAACGTTGGGTTTTTCTGTTCCATTTCGTTAATGATGAGAATAATTTGTTTCACTAACGTATGATGCCGGAAGTCTTTCATATCGTTTGGGTTTAATTCTATATTTTCCCCCCACTTGCAAACCTCTATCGGGTTATTATAGTTTATCTCCTGTAACCAAACTAAAATAGCTGTTTTTACAACAGGGTGGATCTCTTCCTTTACTAATAGTTGGAACATTTTACGACTAGGCTCACTTTTCATACGGCGTAATTTTTCAATTACCTGCCACTGTTTTTGGTAGTCACAAGCAGCAATGGCGTTATTTAATTCTTCCATATATGCCGTACTATGTTCAATTACCATATCTGCTTTTAATTTACTACTCATTTCATATAATTGTTGAAATTGCCCTTTTAAAACTTCCGGTACTTCATGTTCTTTAAACTCTTCTTCCACCTGTTGCATTAATGTATCGTATTGATTTGTTTGAAATAAAATGGTTAAATAAATATGTAAATAGTGATAATAGTGATTACCTTGATGTTGAAGCACATCCTCGCATATTTCCTGAGCTTCCTGATGTCGACCTAACTCAATTAAACAAATCAACTTTCCACTTACAATTTCATAGCTGTTGATTTGATAACTTAATAATTCATCCAACTTATCCAATGCTTCAGCAAACCTTTTTTCTTTTAAGGCCATTAAACTTTCTTCTTCCAGTGCCGTTCTCCACTTTGGAAACAAAATAACGTTTTCGCGTTGCTTCATCATTTCCCTCCTTTCCAAGTTCAGTCAGATCGGTGTTCAAAAAGGAGGTAACGCCAGATCGATAATTCGAGGGGTCTTAAAAATAAAAATGCATTACATGTGATGATAGAGTTGTAAGAAGCACTTTTAACCAACTTTTTGAACAACTACTTTAACTATAACATACTAAATATTCTTTCCCGGAGCAATGAGTTTTGAAACCTTTTCCTTTAAGGTTCTTCTACTTTTATTATTGCAACAGATGACGATAGAAGATATACATTTATTACTATTATACAAAGAGGTGAAAATCATGCAGAATAAATTAAAACGTATTTACCAAATTATTAGACTAGGAGAAAATTTAAAAACAGAGCTACGACATAGCTGGTTGTCCAACGGTAGAAGGGAAAGCGTTGCAGAGCACACATGGCGCATGACGTTAATGGCTGTTTTACTGCAGCCATATTTAAAAACAAATCTGGACATGGACAAACTATTAAAAATGATCATTATTCATGATCTAGTAGAAGCAGAAGCACGAGATATTCCTGTCTTTGAAATTATGAATGATGTAGCAGCCATGAAACAGAAACAAGCTAATGAATTGCAAGCAATGAGCAATATCAAAAACATCTTACCTGAAGAAATAGGGGAAGATTTGTATCGAATTTGGATTGAATTTGAGGCAAAAGAAACATACGAAGCAAAAGTTGCGAATGCATTGGATAAATTAGAAGTCCAAATACAACACAATGAAGCGGATATTAGCACATGGAAGCCAATTGAATACGAGTTGTGCTTACTACTTGGAGAGCATACAGATTTTAGCTCTGTTTTAACCGAATTAAAAGCCATTATAGAACTAGAAGCAAAAGAAAAAATACAGCATTCACAAAAGCAAACAATAACATTTACAGAATAAGACATACGTTCACTATGATAATGGCTTACATAACAGTTATATAGCCAGCCGTTCCATTAGTAAAAAGTTATATGGAATGGCTGGCATCTTTTATTTTTTTATTCCGAAGTAGAGCGACTTTTTCACAAGGTAAGAAAGTATAAAAATTTTGGCATCGGGATAACGATATAACGGAATAGTCACGTCCGGCTTAAGCGCCCAGCAACGATGCGACTTTATAAATGCACCCTTCGATAAGACCTCATCGGTTCGCCTGTAAGAGGAAGGCGACTAAAAACGGACTTGCCGTCCAGACGTCGGATATCCCTGTTGTAGTGGCATGTCCTTTATCCCGTAAAAAGGCGTTGTAGACTCCCACGGTCTAAGAATGGAAGATGTGAGCGGAAGAAATCAAAGCGGGAGATAACAGCACCTAAATCTCCTATTTCTTAAGAGGTCTTTAAGTCATACCCTTGGGCTGCTAACCATCAGCGGTGGATAAAGAAACCCCCGCTGATGGAAGGTTCACTTTATCTTTCGTTGATTCGTTCCATTCGCTACGTTGCTAACCAGGCGCCCCGTGGCCTTGTTCCACTATAGGAGAGTATAAAATTTCTATGATTTTCTATGATTTATAGTATAAGAAAAACTGCAGCTTTCGCATAAAGATTTGGCGGTAAGCCAAGTTTTTCTAAAATGTTGAATTTATTATTTGTGCATTTTATAACGATATGTATACACGTTGTAAACCAAATCTCCAAAGAGGGAGGCATTCTTTATTGATGGTTTGATAGCAGAAGTGTGCATTTGGCTTAAGCATCTCACTGATCCTCTTAGTCATCCCTTCATTAGAGAACAACTAAATTCATTTACTAAAAGCCCCGCAAAATTTCTTTTGAGAGGCTTTTTCTCTATAAGATCAGAAATAAATGTATGGATTATTGGGGAATCAGACTTATTTGCCTTATGATTTAATTGACCGTGAATTACACAGACTAGTCTTCTTTATTTTAGTGATTAACAGAGGTGCTAGAAACCGTATCTACATTTTTATGAACACCATCATTGGCCGTGGCACCTGATACACCATCTACATCGTGGTTATCATTAGCTGAAGCACCAGAAACGGCATCTACATCTCCAACTAATTTTTGACCAGTTTGTTTTAAATACCAGTCGATGATTGGTTTGAAATCTAATATAAACTCATTAATTCCAACATAGTTTCCTGCTTTATCATGCATAGCTTGATAATTATGAACCACATATTTGTCAGGTCCGTGAGTGGGAACGTGAACACGAACAGCGTCTTTAGCTCCAGAACGTAATTGTTGAATCACCCATTCTACGTTTTTAAGGGACTTTAGTGGGTGACAATCAGCTAATGGATTCCCTACTTGACCTGGTGTACGTGAAGCCAACATTTCTTCAGCAGGCAATGTATGGTTATAGTACAGGAATTGGTTATTGCTGTCTGCATAAGTTAATTCCATTGGCATGGAAGCTAGGAAATAATTCAATTGATCTACCGTTAAGATACCGCGATCTAATTTCACATACGTCTTCCCCTCAACAGCGTCTACTGCTTCAGCAGCCTTCTCTACCCAGTCTTCTGCCGCCATATCAACACCCTCAATGGTGGTGTCGATTTTACCTGTTGCGTGTAAATCTTCTGGCTTAGCTAGCTTCTTAGGGCCTTCTAAGGCTGCCAAGACTTTAACAAAACGGACAAATTTTTGCAAAATACTTTCTAAAAATTTCTGAGTTCCTTGATCTTTCAAGTTACCTTGTTCATCAAAGGCTTCTTTTACTTTGCCTAGTAAAAATTCATTTCCGGGCATAACAATCGCGTTAACTCCTGGCGCATCCAAGATTTGACGTAAGTGTAATTGCGCACGTGAAGAACCTTGAGCATAGTATGAAGCTCCTACAATCATTACTGGTTTGTTTTCAAGTGGATGAATTTTAAATGATAACCACTCTATTAAACTTTTCAAGCCAGCTGGAATGGTATGGTTATGCTCAGGAGTGGCAATAATCACACCATCTGCGTGCATAATTTTATTATTAATCCGCTGTATAGCTGGACTATTCGTTTGATCATCACTTTGATTGAATAGTGGCACATCTTTAATTTCAATGACTTCCATTTCAAATAAATGACTAAATTGTTTTGCGATATATTTTAATAAGATTCGGTTATATGATAGTTCTGCGTTAGATCCTACAATACCGACTAATTTCATAAATGACACTCCCCTTTTTAGATAGGTTCCCATGAGAAATTTTCTGCTATTTTTCGGTTAATTGAATGCGCATGGTTTAACTGCTTAGTGATAGAAACAAAAGTTAAGAAATCATCAAATAATCCTTCAAGTGTCGCAACTTGTTGCTCATCTACTAAGTTCCCCGCTTCATCAAAAGCTTGCAGCGAATGACCTAACAAGAATTCTGAACTAGGCATGATACGAGCTTTTAGTTCTGGCGCATCCAAAATTTGTCGTAAGTGAGCTTGAGCTCTCGAAGAACCTAGCGTTCCGTATGAAGCTCCTGTGATCATTACTGGCTTATCTACAAATGGAAAGACCCCGTAGGACAACCAGTTTAAGGTGTTCATTAATGATGCTGGTACAGCGTGGTCATACTCCGGTGTACTAATAATTACACCATCTGCCTCACTCATTTTGTCTGCTATTTCTTGAGCTAAAGCGGGTAATTTCTTATCCTCAGGCTTGTTGAACATCGGCACATCTCTAATTTCTACCAATTCGATTTGTGCTTTATCCGAAAAATGTTTTTGCATAAATTGCAGTAACTTACGGTTAGTAGAATGGTCTGAGTTTGTCCCCACCAATCCAATAAAATGATTCATTCTGTTTCTTCCTTTCCGCTAAATTATATATTTATATGGAGTCAGCTAACCCCGGTTAATAACTCACATTGCTTTTTTAACTATTTTGGCCTCTAAAGCTGTTGAACAAAATATTGCTCCTTTATTTGTCACAACCATACATTCTATTCCTTGAAGACCGTTTACAATCTTGATAATTTCGTCAGCAGATTTTCCAAACAAACGTGTAGTCCAAATTTCTCCATCAACAGATTGATCAGAAATAACAGTTAAACTAACCACGTCCGTTGTCATAGGATAACCCGTTTGAGGGTCAATAATATGATGATAAGTCTGCCCATCTTGAGTCAAGCTTCTTTCATAAACTCCTGAAGTAACAACTGATTGATTGAAAATCTTTAAAACAGCTAAATAATCGTTGCGAGATTGTAAGGGATCTTGAATACCAATATGCCAGTTACCATCTGGCTTAGAAGAAGATCCCAAGACCACCAAGTTTCCACCCAGGTTAATTAACGCAGAAGTTACCTGAGTGTTTTTTAAAAAATCAATGATTAAATCTGCAATATAGCCTTTGGCTAATGCGCCTAAGTCGATCAACATCCCTGGTTCATTTAGAAAGACAGTGCACTCGTTGTCATTAAGTACTATATTTTTAGGGTTTGTCCGCTCTAGCAACTCAGTAATTTCATTATTATAAGGCACTCTAGCATTTGAAAAACCAATACGCCAAGTTTGCACTAACGGACCGATAGCAATGTTTAAATGGGTCTCTTTAGCACAACTGTGTTCTTTTCCTATCTTAATAAGTTCGTACAATTCCGGGTGTACAGTCACTGGGTGAATACCAGCATTTTTATTAACCTGCATCAACTCAGAATTAGGGTCGTTAGCACTAAAACGATGCTCATATTCTTTTAAACGCGCTACTACTTTATCTAAAATTGCTTCAGCAAATTCATGCTGAACAGATAAATCAATCACTGTCCCCATTAAGTGCACAACTCTTCTTTTTAGCTCCAATCTCAGTCACCTCTTTTCTAATACATAGTTACACTTTTAGCTATCACCCTTCATATAAAAGAGAAACTACCTACTCTTCAAATCGATTCAAGACCTCTTTTTCCATATCGGATAAAAGTTTAAGTCCTACATGGTTTTTATTAATCTTGGCATAAGCTCGAGCGTCGTAGATGAGTTCTAATATAACGTGCTGCGGCTTATTTTGAGTAATAGCATTTTTAGCTAATTGAATGGCTGCTCGCGCTAAGTAATAAGTCACGTGATTGTCTGAGCAAATCGAAACAGCATACTCTAACAAGGCATTACTAGCATCAAATTCATCCATTTCGGCGTAAAACACACTACATTGAAAAACAATATTTAATACTCGCCAAGTATCTTCTACCTCTTTAGTAGGATACGTATAGATTCTTTCAAGAACCTTATTGAAATAAAACTCTGCCTTTTCCTGATCTTTTTCCCTTGAAAATACCATGCCGATTCCGGTATATGCTAATAGACGAAATATTTCATAATCTTTCACTTCTTCTTCGAGTAAAATCTGATCAAAATTAAATAAAATATCAGTTATCTCAGCATCTTGAAAAATCATCACAAAGCCTTTTAAATAGTAGTAACGTAAAGCTAAAAGAGGTTCCTCTATCTTACAAACAGAGATAGTCTCTAGCAACGCTTGAGACTGCCCATATTCACTTGTGATGAGAAAAAATTCCGCCTTATTCATTTTTTCAATGATTTCCGTATATTTCACTCCAACTTTTGGAAAGAGTTCCCCCATTGGTAAACCTAAACGATTACATAACTTGATGAGAATCTTTAAATTAGGTACGTGACCATTATTTTCAAAACGACTCAAAGTGGCTTGAGTACATATCCCATCAGCTAATTCTATTTGAGATAACCCTTTTTCTTTGCGTGCTTCAATAAATCTTTCGATATTCATTGCTATCCCTCCCGCAAGCTGAAATCCCCTTTATAACTATCCAACGATAATTACAAAAACAACGCTAACTATAACGAATCCTTAAAGTCAATCCTAGATCCGTTCAAACAACCAAATCCATCTCGTTTTGAATATTAACAGCCATCAGTATTAGATATTTAATCCGTTTTCAAATTAAAAGTGGCAATTTAAGTTACTAATTTCTTTTATATTGTTGAATTTTTTGATCAATATTTCACAATTAAATAATAACGCAATTATTATAATATGTCAATTTAAATATATATAAAAATATATATTTTATATATAATAAATTGCTGTTAAAATTTTTTGGTGATTAACGCATGATAATCACTCTGCAATAACGTTTTTCGAACTTTTCCGTTTTTGTACCATATTTAAACCATTTACGTTCTCTTTCTGTAATAGTTAAGACTTCCTTTAATTTACTAACAAATTAAATTAAAAAATGAGAACCAAATACCGATACTAATAAAGTGAAACTTTATGAAGTAAGAGTTTTCTACCACCCTCTACTGTTGTTCGCCTTAGCAAATCGAAAACTTAGGTACTTGCTATCTCTCGCCTAGGTTTCTTTGTATCACCTACTACTTGTGAAATAAAAATCGTATGACATGTACATTCGGAAAAAAGCGAAACTTCATAGTGGATGATTTCTACAGGATATGCATAATTAAAGGTCGCTATTTTCCATTCCTGCTTCACGTAATTCTAAAATGGGGGGGAATCATTTAACTTGCGTTCTGATAATAAAGGCGCAAGCGCCCGTTTAGCAACGTAGAGACTGGAACGAAGCAACTGAGATAAAGGAATCATGGTGAGGTAAGAACTAATGATGACTTATCGGAGGGCGATTCGTGAAGTCACCTAGTTACTGGGCGCTTGCGCCGGGCGTGGCTTATTCGGTTATTTTTCATTATTCCAAAGCCACTAATTTTTATACTTTCTTACCTAGTAAGAAAAACTTTAAAAAACAACCTTCTACTTGTGAAACAAACATTATTTTTATCAGCAATGCCGTTCATTTTATTACAATTTACTATATACCAAGTAAGGGAGAATGATGTCATAAAATAATTCCCTATCATCACCAAAGGAGGCTCATCTATGGAAAAAATAATGTCCATCACCAAACTTATAGATGGTTATAAGAAAAAAGAATTCTCACCTGTAGAAATTACCAAGCAGCATCTTAAAAGAATGGATGATATAGATCATAAACTTCACGCTTTTATTACAATTGCATATGAAACTGCATTGGCACAAGCTAAAAACGCAGAAGATAACTATTTAAAAGGAAAACAATTAAGTGCACTTCAAGGGGTCCCTTTATCATATAAAGATTTAATTAACACGAATGGAGTTCGTACAACAAGTGGCTCTAAAATAAATCACAGCTATATACCGAATTCCGATGCATATGTTGTTCAAAAATTAACACAGGCGGGGGCAATCAATCTCGGTAAAACCAATTTACACGAATTCGCTTTCGGTATTACGTCGACAAATCCTTTTTATGGAGCGGTTAAAAATCCTTGGAATCTAGACAACATTCCGGGGGGATCAAGTGGTGGATCAGGAGCTGCAGTATGTGCAAATCTGGGACTTGCTTCGATTGGAACAGATACAGGAGGGTCTATTCGCATACCAGCTTCTGCCTGTGGTGTTATTGGATTAAAACCTACTAAAAACATGGTAGATACTACAGGAGTGCAAGGAATTTCTTGGACTTTAGATCATGTGGGACCAATCACTCAAAATATAGGCGACCTCGCTATTATAATGAACGGTTTGACAGACAGATTATACCAAGAACATTGCCATACACAAATTTCAGGCATGCGGATAGGCGTGCCGCGTCATTATTTTACTTGTCATATAGATCCGGATATTCTACTCGCCTATCAAAACGCACTTCAGCAGCTAGAAAGCCTCGGTGCCATACTCATGGAAATAGACATCTCGTCTGTTCAAACAGCGAGTGAACAAGTATTTCCTATTGCACTTGCAGAGGGGGCATCGATACATGAAAACCACCTTCGTTTTAAACTAAATGATTTTGGTGAAGATGTAAGAGCTCATTTAGAGGCTGGAAAATCGATTACTGCAATGGATTATATTAAAGCACTAAACTGGCGTAAGAAAGCTATTTCCGAAGTTGATCAAGCTTTAACGGAGGTTGACATTATTGCCACGCCAACCTTACCTGTTAGCCCTAAACAAATTGGGGTGGAGTATGTTAAAGTGGATGATTTACATGAAGACATATTTACTTCAATGACAAGGTATACGCGTTTATTTAGCCTAACTGGACATCCAGCATTATCCATACCGATGGGCTTAGATACACAAGGAATGCCAATGGGTCTTCAACTTGCCAGTAAATACTATTATGAACCACTTTTAATCCGATCTGGGTTCGCTTTTGAACAAAGCTATTTAACTGACTTTTATGAGCAACGACAACGAATTTCCCAAAATCTATAACAACTGGAGTGAAAAAAATGGTAACGCAAATACAAATTAATTCAGACGTTCTACGTAAATTAGTCGATATTATGCCAATAATGAAAGAACTTTTGCAAAATGAAAACATCCTCATCGGTGTAGTTGATTTAGAAAAGTATTTATATTATGCGCCTGGAAAAACACTTGATGCACAAGTAAACATTGGGGACCCCTTTTACGACCATGACTTATTTGGACAAGTGATTAATAATCGTAAGCGAACAATTATCAAAACACCTCCAGAATACGGCGAACCATTTAAAGGAATTGGCATTCCTATATTTGATCACGGTGATATGGTTGGCTGTGTGGGCATTGGTATTAGCTTAGATCAAGAGTATGAATTTCTTGATATTATCCAATCATTAGAAGAGCTTGCTGATCATGTACAAGGAAAAGCGCATACTATGTTATCCCAAACAGAGGAGTTATCAGCAACCGTTCAAGAATTAGCTGCTCAGGCAGAAAGTGTTGAACAAAGTTCAGGAGAAATAAACGAAGTAACAGTGTTTATCAATAAAGTTTCGGAGCAATCTAACTTGCTCGGCTTGAATGCGGCAATCGAAGCAGCAAGAGCCGGTGAACATGGACGGACTTTTTCTGTTGTAGCGAAAGAAATTCGTAAAATGGCTACTGACTCTTCCAGTGCAACAGAAAAGATAAGCTCTGTCTTAGACGATATTATGCAAAACATAGAACAAACAACGGAACAATTAACGGATATTGCTCAAGCAGTTCAAAGCCAGGAAAGTGAGGCAGAAGCATTTTCGCAGATGACCGAAGAATTAAATGAAATGACGAATAAATTAAAAAACCATGTTGAAATTTTAACAAATGAACTGGACTAAGCTTTATATTTAGAGCGGTGAAGAAAGAGAATATACATCTCTTTCTTCACAATACTAAATAAATATACTTACAGAAAAACAGATGCCGCTCCACCTTTTTAATTGGATAAATGATTATAATAGCCAAGGTTTGCTTGCCTATTTCAAAATATAAGTAGGATCCATAAATAACACCAATTATTTTTTCACTTTTATCAAAATAACAAAATCATACAAATAGCAAAATAAGCATTGACTTTTTGGTTATTAATTTATATAATGAATCTTGTCGTTAAAAAATATATTTACATATAGCTTACATAATTTGCGGGTGTAGTTTAATGGTAAAACCTCAGCCTTCCAAGCTGATGACGAGGGTTCGATTCCCTTCACCCGCTCCATATATGTCTTGTCCCAGTAGCTCAGCTGGATAGAGCAACAGCCTTCTAAGCTGTGGGTCGCAGGTTCGAATCCTGCCTGGGACGTACTTAACGCTATAAACCCCGTCATATCAACGGTTAAGGCTTCGGACAATCATCCGAAAAGTCTCCGATTGAATGACGGGGTTTCTGTATGTTGGACAGACGCTGTAGGACACTAGGAAGGAAGCCGTCGAACCTCCTGGACTAATGAAACGAGGAGAAAATTACAGAATGAATTGTAAATTTATCGGAACTAGAAAGCGAGCAACTACCGGAAATCTAGACGAGCATGCCCGAAACCTATGCGGCAGCCTCGCAAGGATAGTTTAACGATAGAACAGGCGTTAACTCGTTTCGTCAGAGCAAAGAAATGGAGGGTATCCAACTGCCTAGATTTCTAGAAAGAACCTTGCTTTTTACTGTTCCTTCGTTTCACAATAAAGATGGTCACCAATATCATGACACAAAGCGTGATGGGAATTGCCCACATTCCTACTTCTTTTACTATTAAGTTCCGTTCATATTCACTAGCTATAAAAGGCTTATCGACTTTAATATGACCGTTGCCAGACTCAATGTGAATGTCATTCATTTGGACAACATTATTTTCTTCCTTTAAATCGAGCCATGAAGCATTAGCTGCTTTTTCAAGGTTTTTCACGATTTCTTTCAATCCTTCTATACCTAAAAAAGGGTGATAGAATGCCGAAAGATAAGTCTTTGTAGACATTGAATACATATGGATCTTATCTACCATTTGCTGTAAGGATTCCTCACTCCCCCGTTCTATGTACCCTAATGTTTCAGGATACAAAGTCATTCCATGTAAAAAATTCGGACGGGTTTTGTACGGCGGAGAAAAAGACCCTTTCCAAGTATGATCGGTTAATTGCACTTGCCCAACATAAGCACTAAAATACTTTGATAAAACTTCATAACCTTGCTGTGACATCGTATAGTGCGGAGCTTCGAACGCAAGAGGATAAAGCCTATGTGCTACCAATTCTTGCACACCATGAATGATCGCATCTTCTATATAAGCTCTTTCATATTCTCTCGCTTCATTTAAATACGTCTCATATTCTACGGTTGAGTCGAAATCCTGTTTTAACTTAACAGCACTATGACGAGGCTGATAAATAGGCCTATCGTTATCCACATCCCAAAATTCAAATCCTTCCCCAGTTTCTGTTTTTCTATATTGGTGTTTGTATCCATGCATTACGATACTTGCACCGTTTTTCTGCATGTATTGTAATGTTTTCACCAACTCAGGAGAGTCCGAAAGATGAATAGTTTCTGTTTCACTATAATAAACCGGAATTACAGCAATCATATAGGGAATATTTTTTCCCTTCAAAAAATCTGCTTGCTCTCTTAATTGTTTTACATTTGCTTTGGGATGCACATCTTCCAACCTTAAATATTTCACGATTTGTTTATCTGGTTGCTGAAAAAATCCGTTAAAAGATTCTGTTAAAACCTCAGCAAAAGGACTATATAACGTTTCTCCAGCAAAATAATAATTGATATTATCTGTAATAATGATTGGGATTTTTTCATTGGCATGGTCATACCCGTTTGCCAACACAGAGGCGGTCTTATCAATTTCTACTGAATAAACAATTCGTTCATCCGGTAATTTTTGTTTAAAAGCATGGGGAATAAATTCAATTTGATTTATTAACACCTCTCGATTTACTTTTTGTAAAGGAAGTTTATTCCCAAATCGTGCAGCATTATGTCCAATTGAATAAAAATTTCCGGAGTAATTTATTATAGCGTTAATGACAGTATCGGGTAGCTTTTTTTCCACTCCTCCAAAATAAATAACATGGGTAAACATATTTAGAGGGCCATTTTTAAAAACTTTATCTTCTACCACTGTAATTTGGTCAGTGAATTGACCGACTAGGGAATCCAATGTTCGTATTTCTTTCATTTGCGCCTCATCATTTATACTATATAAAATTAAAACGTTCGGCTGTTCCATCTTTTCAGCATATATTAGACTAGGGATACTTACAAAAATGATAACTAAAAAACTTACAAATAATATTAATTTACGCACCAAAGCCAACTTCTTCCTTTTAATATGATCAAGATAAAACTCTATTCTGAACTATACCATATAATATTTATGAGTTGTATCCTATACTTCCTGTCGTAAAACCACCATCATTATAATTGCTCTAAGAAGAAAAGTACGAGGAACCCGTTTTTGCAACGTAGCGAATAAAACGAATCAACGGAACGGAGATAGAGGAATCATGCCACTAAAACTGGGGTATGTCGACATCTGGGCGACAAGCCCGTTTTTAGTCGGCCTTCCTCTTAGAGACGAACCAATGGTGACTTATCGTAGGGCGCATTTCTGAAGTCGCATCGTTGCTGGGCTCATGCGCCGGACGTGACTATTCGGTTATTTCGTTATCCCTAAGCACATCATTCTATGCTTTCTTATCTAACAATAAAAACTCATCACGGCACGTGACGAGTCTGCTCTCTATAAATTGAATCTTCCATTAGTGAGGGGTTTTCATTCATCCTCTAAGGTTTGTTGGTACTGTGTAATGGTATGACCTAAAGACCGCTTACAGAATAAGGCATTTAGGTCTGTCATCCATCACTTAGACTTGTTGCAGTACAGATTATAACTCCTGAAGCGGGAGCCTTACAGCACCTCTTATATGCAGGATAAAAATTCATTTTATAAGCTAAAATTTCCTGCAGAAGTTTCCCCTTCCCTACAAAATCTTTTATCGCAAGCATATGGTCTATAGGAGTTGGACCATTGGACCAATCGGGAATTTATATGTTGTTTTCCTCACTTAGATTTGACTTCTTTGCAACTACTTGGACTCCCCAAAGTGCGAGTTTTACAGCACATTACATTGAGGATAAGCTTGCTGTATAACTGGAGTCTTTTAATTGCTCTCCATCCACCGTATAGAATTGAACCCCAATCTCTTCTTTTACATCCCATTCCATTATCGCATACGTTTTTTCCTTTCGTCCACGAGGCAGGCGGATACTGCCAGGATTAATCAATAATTGATTTCCTTGCTGTTCTGCACCTGCAATATGCGTATGACCAAAGCAAATGATTTGTGCTCCTAGTTCCTCAGCGCGATAAGCCACATGTAATAAATTACGCTTTACTTGGTGAAGATGTCCATGCACAATAAGAAATTTCAAGTCATTAACGGTTAGAGTTTGTTCTTCAGGGTAACGGTTATCCACATCACAATTGCCCATAACAGTATAAAAACCAGCCATTTCCTTATCATCCATTCCTAATTCCGAATCCCCACAATGAATCAAAGCATCTACATAATGGCGCTGTTTAATCATTTCCAGTTCTGTTGTTAAACCATGACTGTCACTTACGATCAGTACTTTTGTCATAGAGAACCATCCTATCTGTTGTCTAAAAATAAGTCCTGTTTTTTTAAGTTTGTTTCTAATTGTTTGATAGCATTCCAACGGTGACTAATGACATTTTTTTCTCCTGCTGTTAACTGTGCCATTGTTTGTTCATAGCCGTCTGGGATAAAGATTGGGTCATAACCAAAGCCGTAATTCCCAACTGCTGCTTTCGCAATTTTACCATGACAATATCCTGTATAATATGTAGTAACTGAATTAGGGATAGCAACCGCAAGTACACAAATAAATCGCGCTGTTCTTTCTTCTTCTGGTACAGATTGTAATTCTGCCAATACCTTATTTATGTTTGCCTCATCGCTTTTATGCTCCCCAGCATATCGTGCTGAGTACACTCCAGGTCTTCCGTCCAATGCATCAATCATTAAGCCAGAGTCATCAGCGATTACAGGTAGTGATAATAAGGAAGCAATTTGTTCTGCTTTTAATGCTGCGTTTTCCTTAAAGGTCGTCCCTGTTTCCTCAATATCTGGTATGTTGTCTAATTCATTTAAGGATATTGCTTCAAGTCCATAAGCAGCAAATAATGCTTTAAACTCCTTCGCTTTCCCTTTATTTTTTGTTGCAATAATGATTTTTTTCATTTTATTTTTCTTCCCCTTGCGTACTAGCGTGTTTATCAATCTGTTCAGCTATGGAGCCTAATGCTTCTTTCTGCTTTTCAAACAGTGTCAATAAGCCCTCTTCGGCAAGTTGAAGCATGGTTTGAAGCTGTTTGCTTGTAAAAGTTGCTTCCTCCCCTGTACCTTGAATTTCAACAAACTCACCTGAGCCTGTCATTACAATGTTCATATCAACATGAGCACTGGAATCTTCTTGATAATTCAAGTCTAGAATTTCACTTCCATCCGGCAGTACACCAACTGAAGTTGCTGCCAGAAAATCCGTCACTGGCATTTTAGATATAACTTTATTTTCCACTAACTTATTAAACGCTAATGCAACCGCAACAAAGGCCCCTGTTATGGAAGCTGTCCTTGTGCCTCCATCAGCTTGTATCACATCGCAATCTACCCAAACTGTCCGTTCACCTATATTATTTAAATCAACGACAGATCGAAGTGCACGTCCAATTAAGCGTTGAATTTCCATTGTTCTACCGCTTACTTTTCCTTTGGATGATTCACGAATGTTTCTTTGTTCAGTTGCACGAGGAAGCATAGCATATTCGGCCGTAATCCACCCCTTCCCTTGTCCGCGCATAAACGGAGGAACTCTATCTTCAATACTTGCATTACAAATTACTTTTGTATTTCCTATCTGAATCAGCACAGAGCCTTCTGGGTGCTGAAGAAAATCAGTTACAATCGTGATAGGTCGTAAACTATTGACATTACGTTGGTCATTTCTCATTCTAACTCCTCCTTATTCCAACACTAGCTTAACATATTTTTCATCAAAAGCACTATTTAAATACATGGCTATCTCATTCATAGATGAAGTTATGCCTTGAAAATCATCTAAACATATGTTACCCGTCCAATATATGATTGGAAGTAGCTACATTATTTTAGTACCTACCTTCCAATTAACTTTCTTATAAAGAGGCATATTTATTACCGTCTCACTACTATTTTATCTACCTAATAAACACAAAAAGAGGCTAAAAAATAAGCCTCTTCTCTTTGGTTAAAGTTCCTCTGTTTCCGTAAACTGCTGGATAGTAACAGGTTCTGTATATGCCTCCCCTTCTTCATTCACTACCTGTTCTACATTGTCTATACCAACTTGAACCGACTCAATACCTTTTATTCCCGTCATTGTCCGTACTAGACTTTCCATCACATGATCAGATATCACGGCTTTATCTACATCTTTTAAAATTTCCTCATTAAATTGTAAGTGCAGCACACTGCCCTTTACTGAAGGTTCGCTGGTTAAAGTTGCTTTTGGATTAAATACTTGCATCACATTTTGTTCCACTCCCGGACCGTCAATTAAAGCATTCACAATTGTCATTAATTCGTCTTCTTCTTGTTCTATATATTGTGTAACAGGCACATAATAAGTATTATCGTTATGTTCAGCTGGGTAGAACATGGTTACCGTTTTACTATCCACTAAATTGTTTGCGCCCGTATCACTAATATTAATGCCATTTGCTCGTGAAAACCCTTTTCCTATCGGTGTACCATCCACAGGCATTTCTTGTAGTGCTTTCCCTTCTATTTGTAATTGCACTTGCTCCACATTCTCAAATTGCGTTAAAGAATACGTTAATGCTTCTAATATTTTCCGTTCATTTTCGGCTTCATAATTCGCAAATTCTTTCGATAAATCAACGATAATTGTGCCGTCTTCTTGCAAATTTACTCCTAATACTTCTGTTTCAGCTGGTAATACAGCTTGAAAGCCATTTGGTAACATTTGCGACACAGGACCATCCTGTACTAAATACTCCACTACCTGTTGAGCTACAGTGTGCGAGTCCGTTGTAGGCAATTCTAACGTTTGTGAAGCAACCATTCCATTCGCATCTAATAAATATAATTCACGAGCAACCGTATCCGTTTGCTCCTCAGCTTCTCCCTCCGCTTGCTTTTCATCTTTCGTTTCACCCTGATTATCAACGGGTTCTGCATTTTGTGGCGGATCCATTTCCTCGTTTAATGACTGCTCCCCTTGAAAGCATCCACTTAAAATGACTACAAGGCTCACCGCTCCCACTATAAGCATGCCGCGCTTTTGCATTTTTTCCCCTCCTACGATAGTTTGTACTATGATATATACGAGCCTAGGAAGTGAAATAGACCAAGCAACATGAAAAAAGCAAGATTCTTATTTAGAATCTTGCTTTTGATGTAAGACAGCTTTTTTGATCGTTATCATTTGTAAATTTCGCTCTTTAAAAATTCGTTCAGAAATTTGCATAAACATGTTCAAATCTCCAGTTGTGTAAAACTGATGAATCGGAAACACTTCTGTATGATTTAATAAATGTTGCATTTCTAATATGGTACTTGTTTCCCTAGCTGTTTCTTCGCTGGAAGAAATAAGTGTGACATCTGTCCCTACAACTAATTGGATTGTAGACTTTAGTAACGGGTAATGAGTGCAACCTAAAATAAGTGTATCCATCTGTTTTTGTTCCATCATAGGAATTAATGCTTCTTCAACTACTTGGATTGCTTTTTGTCCCTCCATAATACCTTGTTCTACCATTGGAACAAACATCGGACAAGCTTTTGCATATATGTCCAACTCTGCTTTAATATTTTTTAGCGCATCCGTATAGGCATGGCTTCTTACCGTTCCTTCTGTGCCGATAATCCCAATACAATTGTTTTTCGTAAATTTAATCGCCGCTCTAGCACCAGGCTGAATAACACCAATAACCGGAATGGATAAATGCTTTTTTAAAGAATCCAATGTAAACGCAGTAGCAGTATTACACGCTACAACTAACATCTTAATATCTTTTTCCAATAAAAACTCAACCATTTCCCAAGTAAACTGCTGTACTTCTTCTTTTGACCTTGGGCCATAAGGACAGCGTGCTGTATCTCCAACATAAATTAATTTCTCCTTAGGAAGCTGTCGCATTAATTCGGAAACTACTGTTAATCCGCCAACTCCCGAGTCGATGACTCCTATCGCTCGTTTCACTATATCGCCTCATCTTGAAGTTTATTTCTGTTCTTTTTCCTTCATTTGCTCATGCAAATATGCAAGCAATTCATGCAATTGATCAATCTGGTCATCCGAAAAATTTTCTAAAACCTCTCCTAAATAATGCTGTCGCTTCTCAATAACTTCATGGATAATGGTTTTCCCCTTTTCAAGAACATGAATTCGTACCACTCGCCGGTCTTTAGAATCACGCACTCGTTCAACAAGTTCATTTTTTTCCATCCGATCAACCAAATCAGTAGTCGTGCTAAATGCTAAGCTTATACGGTTAGATAGCTCTCCAATCGTTAAATCTCCTTCTTCCAAGAGCCATTGCAATGCAATAAACTGCGGAGAGGTTATCGGATAATTATGGAGAATTTTACGTCCGTTTTGCTTAATAATACCGGAAATATAACGCATACGCTTTTCAATTCGATTGATGGTTTGTTTAGTTTCATTCGATTTCAAAAAAGTGACCTCCTACTCCCCTATGTATCATATCTATTTTACATAACGAAACAGTCCTCCGTAAAGCAAACATCTTTGACAAGGGAATTTTTCCACTTTTATAATATGTGCGAAAATGGGTTTTCGACTCTGTTTTGTTTGGAAATGAAGATTTTTAATTCCCGAATTATATGCTCCCTCTGCTGTAACGCAAACGTCTCATACATTTACTATTAGGTATTTCCCATTTCTACTTCCATTCAAAACTCGTGGCAAATACAGCAAAATCTCTAACAAAAGGAGTTACCTCTATCGTCCTGATAGAGGCAGAGAAAAAACTTCTAAAATCTTAAGTTCCTTGAAGGAGAAAAAAACACTTTGCCTGCGTGCGATGTGTCACTGAGCCATAGCTTTTCTTGTCCTTGAAAAGAGCACCCACTTTTTGATGCCACGCTTCTTGAGATACATCTTACAGGCCCGAGCGAATCGGGAATTTTGATAATCCGTACTCCATCTTACACTTCTTTGTATTGTCTATAATTCTTAAAGGAGAAGTTTTACAACGCCTAACGTTTCGGAAAAATTTTCTAATCAACCACCATTCTTTATTGGTTATATTTTTTCATTATACAATGAAAACAGTAACCTTGCATTAAGTGGCTTCTCTAATTTAATAATTAGATTCAGTCTGTATCACTAGCAAAAGAGAATTTCCATCCTTTTTTTCTAAGCACGGGTTTGTTGTGGGCTTGTTAAGCTTGCATTCCGCGTCATATAGGATACGAAATTCTTATGAAACAGATGATCCAATCATTCTCTTACTATTAACTAATTCGTAATTTTAATTCTGGTTTCATACTTGCAAGGACAGGAGATTTCGGTAACGCCATGTTAACCATCTTCTCCATCTGATCTTTGGAGCAGAAGTCTTTGCTTTGAACAAAAAAATGGATTTAATATACCACCGTCACCTTCTTCCAATTCTTAAAAACACAGCTGCATTCAAGTCTACTACTTCTACAGTAGCTTCAACAGCTTCAGGAACCATTTGTTGCTAGCTCGCCATACTTCAAATGGGACTGCAAAACAGCTCCTTGCTGTTCCAGTTAGCATTTCCACTGGCTATGCTCCTTGTTCATCCCCTCCTAACGATGCAGACTCATCCATCGTAATTAGAGCAAAATCGCGAATTTACTCAGATTTTTTACTGCCGACTCCCATGTCACCCTTCGACTACCAAGATTTCATCTTTTTGTTTATGCAGTGAAGAAATCTGTTCCCCTTTGTTATAAGATATATATCTTTTATTTTCTATTGTTTGTTAATTGATGAACAAACAAAAGGATTACTATTGTTAATTATAGAAGATGTTCCTTCTACCATACCTGTAACTCCTTCTTTAATATAAAGTGAATCTTCAAGCCGTGGTGGATTTTATTCATCTCCCACGGCTTGTTAGAACTGGAATGGTATGGTTTAAAGGTTTCTTATGGAATATGGCATTTAGATACTGTTATCTACCCCTAACCTTGTTGTTAACACAGGTTATCCAACTCCTGAAGTGGGGTCTTACACACCTTATATGCGGGATTAACATGCGAC
Organism: Roseburia sp. 1XD42-34; assembly: GCF_009917385.1. GTDB lineage: Bacteria > Bacillota > Bacilli > Bacillales > Amphibacillaceae > Virgibacillus. The sequence goes on from NZ_QWLJ01000005.1 coordinate 204,434, forward strand.
TCATTGGCAAGCAACCGTTGTTAATTTTTATACAATATAACAATTTTAAAAATGGACCTGCCACATGCTTTACATATGGTAGATCCATTGAAGGCATTTCACTGCATCAATTGCATGATTAAAATTGCAATTGCTGTGATTAATAATCCCAGATTTCCTGGGCAAATAGAAAAAATTGATTTTCTATACTCCTTTGAATCCGAAACCGAGCAACTATTGCACGTCCATTTCTTTTTGAATGGCTTATTAAACATAATTAGCTCTTCAGTGCTTCTTGAACTTTGTCAGGATCAAAGCCAATAATCCATTTCCCGTTAATTTTTGTTTGGGGTACTCCCATTTGTCCAGTGGTTTCTACTAATTTTTGTCCAGCCTCTCGATCTGTTTGCACATTTATCGTCTTATATGGAATGTTATTTTCCTTTAAATAATTTGTCATCATCGTACAAAATGGACAAGTTGACGTAACATATACTTCTGCTGTAGCTTTCATGTTAAAATTCTCCTTTATCTATAGTATTAATTTAATCTCATTTTATACCCATATAGGTATATAGTCAATAAAATTGCTCTTCATAGCTTTCTCTTCATTTGATCTAATTTAGTTAAACAAGCCAAGGTGAGGATTTTAAGTTACCCCTAACTGGAACAGTTATAAAGGTTAACTAAATATTTCCATTAAGGAAGTGCAATGCCTAGCTCTTTTCCTTTATTGTCATTCATGAAGTTATTAGAAGTTATTAGAAGTTATTGGACGGAAATTGCGAATATAGGTTATATGCTTTTACAGATTATAACCTTTTTCGCTACATAAAATACACTTGCTATTTCTTCAAAAAATGAAAAAATTAGCAAGTGTAATCATCGGCTAGTAGTTTATAATTTCACTAGAGAATAGTCCTTCTTATCCTAATTAGTTTCTATTTTCAAGCCACTTATTGAGAGATCAATTAATTCTTAAATCGCATTGACCAGTAAACTGTCCTTGTAACCATCACAAACAGTATGATAAACCTGTACAAATATTAGGAATGGATTCAGCATGCTAAAAAACCTTGCTACCGCTTTTATATACGTCGGGTAAGGTTGTTTTAATTTTTCATATCGAATCCCTAACTTCGTAGAAGCAACGGATTAGCAAAATTTAGGTTCTATCTTCATTCAATACTTTAACACCGCTAATCAAATTCAGAATAAAATAATAAATGTTTATAATAACGGCTAGTATACCGGTTATAAGCATCAAACCACCGCTTATGGTTTCATTCATGTTACTAACACCTACCGTTACAACAGCAATCATTAATCCAACAATAGTTATAAATGGAACAAGATGCATTCCTAAAGCTTTTTTCGCATGTTGCTTAACGTTTTTATCAGCTAAGAAATAGACAAGAATAGGAAAAAGAAACGGAGCAAAAAACACACTAAAATAACAGAGAGAGGATAAAATATTATTAGGTTTCATCGTTTACCACCTATCCATTTGTTTGCTGTTTTTATTTTACCACGTAAGCAGTTAAAATAACCTTACATTATTGAAAGCTGTTAATATATTCTCACCTATAATGGTTAATATCTCGAATGTAAGGTGTCATAAAATTTCCACTTCAAGAGTTACAGCAATATAAAGAGTCTATGTGAATTACATCATCTAAATACCCTTTTCGCTAAGTCCTTTAAGTCAAATTATTACAGTACTAACAAAAAGAACCCCACACCATTTGAAAATGAACTTATTAAGATCGAAAATGATTAAAGCCTAAACAAGTTAAAGAGACCTTAAAAATAGAACTATCTCCATATACACAGAGATAGTTCTATTTCTATAAGCATTATTGTTTTGCATTAAAAGCATCTAACATCCAAATGTGTTTTTCCAAAGAAGCTTTAATACCAATAAATAAGTCGCTGGTTGGTTGGTCTTGTGATTCTTCAGCAACTTCAATGATTTCATTGGATTCATTTACGATTTGTTGAAAATCTTTTGCTAGCTGAGCAACCATTTCATGATCCGTTTCTTTCCCCTCTGCTTCATTAATTGTAGCTGCTTCAAGATAAGCTTTTAATGAAGAAAGTGGTTTCCCTTTAATCGTTAACACCCGTTCAGCAATTTCATCAATATAACCTGCAGCTTCATCATAGTATTCTTCAAACTTTTCATGTAATGTGAAAAAATGTGCCCCATCTACATACCAATGATAGTGATGAAGCTTCGTATAAAGGATATTCCAGTTGGCTAATTGTTTGTTCAATGCGTCTACTAATTGTTGGTTCATCTAATATCTCTCCTTATGTCTTTGTTCACATTTATTATACACTTTTTCATTATTTTTATCAAATAATATTATCATTTAATAATAGTTATAAATTAGAACTTGTGTTAGCAGAAGTTTTCTTTTATCCCTCCCCGATTGTTCGTATCAATGAAGTATTTAATCGGCATTATTTATTGTTCATTTACAGGATATTTTTTCTGTGCACCTACCCACTCTTCTCCGTTTTCCCATATTTCTTTTTTCCAAATCGGGACTATTTGTTTGATTCGATCGATAGCATATTCATTCGCTTCATAAGCTGCTTTTCGATGTGGCGAAGCAACAGCAATTAAAACAGCAATGTCAGAAATATGTAATTCTCCGATTCGGTGAACAATCGCAACCTTAATTCCAGGCCACTTTGCTTCCATTTCTGCTCCTATTTCCGCTAATTTTTTCTCAGCCATTGGGATATAAGCTTGATACGATAAGTAAAGCGTACGGATACCATGTGTCCATTCCCTAACATTTCCAGTAAATACAGTAACCGCTCCAGCGGCAGGATGAAGTACATAATCCATATAGGCTTGTACTTCAATCGGCTCTGTTACAATAGCGAACGGTTTCATCACGATAGACCTCCTCCCAGCCACTTCCATAACCAGTTATTTAAAGCTTGCTCTTCCTCACGAGAACCGATCTGTGGAAGAGAAATAGGTTTACTTTTTATACCAACTACTAATTCAATATCCTGTAATTGTTTCAATGAATCCCAGTCCGCTTCATTTTTCACTAAGACAACTTTTGGACCGTTTTCTTCTTTAAATCCTTCGATCAGTAATATGTCTGGTTGGTCGATCGTGGCAAGCTTTTTCAAGCGCTCAAAATCAGGGGTATCATTTAACATCATTTGTACAGCACCGCCACCAGAAACAATCGACATATCAGCACCACTTTGGAAAAACCGCATCGAATCCGTATTTTCATCTGGCATTTTTAGACTTCCATGCTTCCCGTGATGACCGTGCTGCTTGATCACCGAAACAGAAAATCCTCTTTCCTTCAAAAAACTTATCCAGCGCGATACTAAGGTAGTCTTGCCACTATTTTTAAATCCTACTACATGCAACGTCTTCATAGTCGCCACTTTTCCTCCCCTTGGTCCACACCTAAAAGCAAAATATCAACTTGCATGCCCTTTCTATATCCGCTAGAACCGCTAGGCAAAACAATGAGACAGTTTCCTCGAGCGATAGAAGAGATCGCATTGGATTTATTAAAGCCAGCAGGAATTGCTATCACACCCTGTTTCGTCATTTTCCAAATGCCACGTATGAACCGAGTGAACGGATTATGTTTAGTAAAAGCTTCACCTAACGTTGCATGGATATGGGCTAAGTATGGCTCGTTACTTCCCATCATGGTCAATATCGCTGGTCGAGCAAATAATTCAAATCCAGTAAAACAAGCAGAAGGGTTTCCAGATAAACCGAATAGAAGTTTATCGCCTAAAGCGGCTACTGTCGTTACACTCCCAGGCCGCATCATCACTTTATTAAACAGCACCTTAGCTCCGAGTCGTTTATAAAGAGCCGGTAAGTAATCATAATCACCAACTGAAACCCCACCAGTCGTAATAACCACATCTGTTTCCTGCAATGCCTGTTCCATTACTTCCATACATGCATCCAAATCATCTGGTAACATACCATAAGAACGGCATGAAATACCTAATCTATCTAATTGTGCTTGAATCATCGGACCATTGGAATTACGAATCTTTCCTGGTTGTAATGATTCGTTTACATCCAGTAACTCCGTTCCAGTAGCAAGCACCCCTGCAATCGGTTTTTTAGTAACATTTACATTAGCATATCCAAATGTCGCTAATAAAGCGATGGTTCCTGGATGAATTTTCGTACCTGGCTCTATAAGCACCTCACCCTTTTTAGCATCTTCTCCCTTAAAAGAGACATGATCACCAGGCTGAAGTGACTCTAGCACTGTGAAGCCATCGTTTGTCTTTGTCGTCTTCTCGAGCATCACAATTGCATCTGCCTGTTCTGGCAAAATAGCACCAGTCATAATTCGATAGGCTTCATTTTTGCCAATTGGAACTTCTGGCAGTTGTCCAGCACCGATTTCTCCAACAACATGAAAGGCAATTGGATGATGCGGTGACGCCCCAACGGAATCTTCTGCCCGAATCGCATATCCATCGTACGCAGAACGATTAAACGGTGGCACAGCATGAGTTGCAATAATGGGCTCTCTCAATATATACCCACTTGCTTTTTCAAGTTCTATTTTCTTGATTGGTAATGGTTGAACATGATTTATTACACGTTGGATTGCATCTGACACAGGTATTGGATTTCTTTTTTCTATCATTGGTCTCTCCCCGTCTTTCTTTACCATATTTCACCCAAATAACTGATGATACAGTTTCCTTCCTTGGGATATATCTTTTAATCCATGAATAAATAATCTGCCATTTTGAAATAAGATACAACGGTACGATTGAATGTAAAACTCTATAAAAAAGTCTGTAATTCGATGCTTGACACCTAGTCTTTTTACTACTTGTTCGCCATCAGAGATAGCGAGCTGTCGTTTCGCAATAGGAATGACTTGGACCGTATCTCGTCCACATAATACAGCAAAGCTTGTTTCTTCTTGCTTCTCAAGGGCAGGATAGGTAGCTTGAAGCGAACAAGTTGGACAATCTTCCTTTTTCATACGGGAAATTCCCACTTCCATAAATGAATTATTCCAAATATCAAAGTGAAACAATTTCGTCCGCAATTTCTCGCTATTTCCAGTCAACCATTTCAAAGCTTCTGTACTTTGGTTAGCTGCTACCATACTAGCAGCAGGAGCAATAATTCCAGCCGTATCACACGTTTGTGTGACGGCCGGAAGAGCTGGTAACAAACAACGAAAGCAAGCTGTCTGTTGCGGAACAAACGGAAACACTACTCCCGTACTCCCCACACACGCGCCATATATCCACGGCAATCCACGCTTCCAAGCGACATCATTGATTAATAGCCGGGTTTCAAAATTATCCGTCGCATCCACGATTAAATCCGCATCTGAGACAAGCTGCTCCAGCAAAGGACCGTCAACATGGTCGAGCACAATATGTATGTTAGCATCTTCTCGAACATTCTGTAACACTCGCTTGGCAGCGATTACTTTTGGTGTTCCTTCCCGAGCGTCTTGTTCTGTAAACATTTGCTGGCGCTGTAAATTGGACATTTCCACGTAATCACGATCTGCAATCGTCAGCTTCCCAACTCCAGCGCGAATTAACGTTTCTGCTATGTTTGTTCCTAGCGCTCCGCAACCAATCATAACAACATGAGAAGCGGCTAATTTTGATTGACCTTTTTCTCCGATTGGTTGAAATAGCATTTGTCGAGAATATCTTTCTTCCATTATATCCCCTCCTCATAGTGATTAGCTAACAAGATCGAGCATTTCATATTAAGCGCAGAAATTCAAATTTTCTCCTCTATTACACAGAATCGGAATAATAACGGATCCAAAAAGGGAAGGCTTAATTCATCCAGTAATAAGAAAACTTTTCCATCCGATTTTAAATAGTAGTTAGAAAAATGAAAATCTTAACTGAGAATTTCTTGTCATCTGCTTTTGATGATATCGTAAAAAGAGTAAGCACTTAAATTGCTTTGAGATATACCCATATGTTATTTTGACATAACAAAGTATTTATTTTATCTAAGACATACTAACTAACCTTAGGAGATATTTTTCCACAAGCTTTGTTGGATGACAACATTGATTAACTACCGAATGTATACTTTTATTTTACGAGAAAGACAAAGTAATTACCAAGGTATTTCATTTTTTATACACTGGGAGGTATATTATATGAAAATATTGAATTCGTATTATCCATCATCGAAAGAGATGCTCGCAACGTTACAAAAGTATGCAGACACAACCAAAGATCTCACAAAAAATGAAACCCTTTTCACATCTGGAGATGAAGTTAACGTCTTCTACATTGTTCAACATGGTAAACTCATGCTTCATAAACCAACTGCTGATGGACGTGAATTTACAATTCGAATATGTAGGCAAGGTGATATCATTGGTCATCCATTATTTTTCCCCCACCAAACCAAACATCTTCTGCATGCAACTGCCTTAGAAGAAAGCAAAGTATTCATTATACCCATACAAAAATTACCAGACATTTTTATGAAAGAAAATGAATTCATGTTGCATTTACTTCAAGATATCTCTAGAAATGCCATTCGAGATCAAATGAAATTACGCGATTTAGTGATGTACGGAAAAAAAGGTGCTCTTTATGCTACATTAATTCGGCTCGCCAACAGCTATGGGAAACATATTGAAAATGGCATACTAATAAATGCTGCTCTTACCCATCAAGAATTAGCTAATTTCTGTGGGACTTCTCGGGAAAGTATTAACCGTCTATTAAGCGATCTACGAAAAAAAGAAATTATTTCTACGGAAAACAATAGGATTCTTATTCATGACTTAGCTTTTCTAAAGTACACCATTCATTGTGAAGAGTGCCCCGTTGACATTTGTACCATTTATTAATTCCGGATTTTAATTATCGGTAGGGCTATACCGAGGTCTATTCGTTTACATATACATAGACTTCTCCTATACTTGTAAAAATTAGCTTAGTTTGGAATTAAATGTTAGAATATTACAATAATTAAACCCAAAATAAAAAGTCTGTTTATTCAAACATTATATATTTATTTTTCTAAAAACGAAAACCATAGCATCACCATTTACGTCACATGCATGCTGCCGTAAACCTCTCTTTAAGAATAAATGAACAATCTAGTGAGAAATAACGGCAGCTAAATGATTATTATTTGTTTTAGACTTTTAGATCATGTCATTTGTAAGATAATAAGGAGCATTTAATTAACCACTAAATATATTATATAATAAGGAAATACGATTTAACTAGATGCAAGGTGAATAAAAAATTTGGTACCATTTATACTCTATGTTAATGCTTTTGGTAGCTTTTAAGCATCTTTATCTTCTACCCATAGTTGATAGTGGTTTATTGTACTTTTGCATTTTTTGAAGCTACAGACTACATGATTTAGCTATAAGAATGTGCTATTCCCATATCTATTATTCTTTTTTATCCGAACTCTCATCGTTCATAAGATCATTTGTGGCATTTTTAAATTCCTTTAATGTACTACCAGCTGCTTTACCAAGTTCAGGAAGCTTCGATGGCCCAAATATAATTAATGCAATGACTAAGATTAAAATTAATCCTGGAATACCGATACTTGAAAACATAAAATCACTCCCTTATTTCTTATTGTCCAATCATAGAATCATAATTTAAGCTTAGGTCTTCTATTGAATCATTCCTGTGAATACAATACTAGATGCTTTTAATTAGTATATTTATAAAAAGAGGTTATTTTAATGAACTACTTCCTCCATTGTTTCTATATAATAAGGAATAAATGCTCTGAAAAATGGATCAGAAAATTTGTTTTGATGTTGTCTCCAGATAGCGTTTAAACAAGGTACTAAATAGTGATCATACAATTCTTTACGAACATTGGTTAATTGATTTGCAAGGTTTCCATCTCCCTCTTCAAGTGCAGCCATTTCCTCTTTTAGAGTGGCTGTAATAAATGCTGTTAAACTCCCAATATGGTCTGGAAATGCTTCGCGTTCTATAGGATAATAAAAACCCATTTTTTCATAAACACCGATTAAGCAAAGAAGATCCTGTTTTGTATCGACTTCCTCATTTTCCGACTTGCCGCGGTAACTGGACATATACGGAGGTATAAAATACTTACCTGGGATTGAGAAGTAATTCTCGTGCCAAATTTTCGTCTCCTCTCGCGCATAAAATGTATGAAAGGAAAATTGGTCCACAAGATTTTTAGGTAACTGGTTTACTATCTGTTCATACTTATCCCAATCACCGTACCATATATGGGTAAATAATTGAGTCAAAACAAGTTTTCCATACGTTTCTACTTGCGTTTCAAACATAACTTATACCTCCCTTTGAAAGAACTAAGTTTTTTTCACAATATCCACATACATATCTAACTGTGCTGGCGATCCGCCAACCTCATCGAACAATACACCATAGGCAAAGCTTGGGTCAACTTCGGTTAATTTATTGACTATAAATCCATCGGCACGACTTCCTGCGAAGCCTGATTCTTCATGCATTACCGTATTAAACTTAAATGGTGTGTGATTATATGTGAGTAATTTCTGTTCCTTTTTGTGATCAATCGTTTGTGGAGTTACGCCATATCCAGTTTGTCCCATGTTATACGCTGAACCAACAACCCCAGGAGCAATGCCTCCTGTCACATACACTGTCCCTTCCAGTGAGATGTTTCCATTTTTAATCACGACTGCATCTCCAGATTTAATATTTCGTTTTTTTGCATCAACTGGATTTATCCATATATAATTATCTGAGCGTATTTCTCGTAACCACGCGCTACTAATGTTTCGATATGTTCCAAAATTTCTCGCTTTCCAATTAATAAATTGCAAAGGTTGATTAATAACCATCTCTTTTTGATTATATCCTTGAATTTTTTTAAACATAGGCATGCCTTCGAAATGGTTACCATTATATGAATTTTTCCCAGCCGCAACTCCCTCATCGTAAAAGTCCACTTGCCCGCCAAAGCTATATTTCAAATGGTTTCCTTCATATTCATTGCCAGCTTCTTCAAAACGACCTCCACGATTCAACACATATACGACTTTTAACCATTCCTCTGGCTTCACTGCTTGCTGCCATTTTTTCAGATCAAAAAACGCACCTAAAGCCTTCTTTCGCGCATTTTCAAAAACTTTGAGTTCCCTATTTGATGCATCAGGAACAGGCTTTTCATCATAGGCTATGTTAACCACACGCTTCAAATAATAATCCTCTTCCCTATGCATGGAACTTCCATCCGGAAATGCTTTATCACCATACCCTGGTAACCCCATCTGTTTCGCAATTTCAATTACGCTATTCTCAAAAGAACGGACATCTGGGAAAACACGAGTTACTGGTTGATAAACGCTTGCCATTTTCGTCGTTATATTGGGGTAAATTGCCTCTCTCCCCCAACGCTCTAAATACACGGTATCTGGTAAAATAAAATCAGCATATTTGGATGTGTCACCAATTTGCACATCAGAGGCTACATACAAAGGCAAAACCTCTGGGTCTTTTAATGCTTGCTCCTGAATCTGCCCATTAGGCGCCGATAATACAGGCGACATCCGGTGCGTGATTAAAGCTTTTAATGGGTATGGATATTTATCCAATGCACTAGGCAATACGTCTCCAACTGTTTGCGGGCTAAAAGGGAACCATGGACGCTTTGCAGGATATCCATCTTTTTCAAACAAGGTGGAGTTTTCATATTTAAATTGATTTCTCCCGATCGTTATCCCCCACGGGGTACGACCGTTTGGAACCGTTAATAAATCATATTTTCCTTCAAACTCCTTGTAAAAAGCCCCTGTTGTAATATTTCCACCTTTCCAATCATAAGAACCAATCAAATGGTTTAAAATCGCTATTAAACGCTGATTGTAATACCCATTTTCATGCATGGCCGGTCCTCTATATGCCATAATAGCCGAACGTTTCCCATAAGATGTAAATGAGCGGCCAAGCTTTAGTATCTGTTCTTTAGGAATCGTTGTAATTGATGCGTACTCTTCCAGAGTCTTTTCCATCACTCTTTCTTTATACAATTGAAAAGTTGATTTGACTTTGAAACTACCTATAGTTGTGTTAACTTCTAATTTTCCTGAATTAGCCTTATCATGGGGCACAGGCTTTCCATTCTCAAGAACAACAAATTGTTCTTGAGAGCCGATACCAAGATCGCTTGCCCGTAACTTTGGACGTTTAGGATCAGACAAATTTACTAAATGTGTAGCATCACTCCATGTTGGCTCTTCATCATTTGCTGCAGCCTTTTGATTTGGATTTGTTAAATACGTGTCATCATACCATTTTCGTTCAATAATAATACGTCCTAGTGCTAACGCTAACGCAGCGTCTGTACCGGGTTTTATTGGCAACCACATTGGTGCTTTTTCAGCAGTTTTACTAAAACGTGGGTCAATAACAGCCATTTGCATCCCATTTTCAATCGCATTGGTTAACTTAGGAGCAAGCCATGTTGGTCCTTTATTAGCAACCATTGGGTTTGTACCCCATACTATTAGGAACAACGAATGATCCAGATCTGCATATTGTCGCTTTTTCGCCTTTTCACCTGAATACGATCTTATATTCCCGACTACCGAACTGATACCACATATTCCTCCGTGATGGTAGTAATTATTACTACCTAGACTGCTTAATATAAAACGTTCCATAAAATCACGGCGATCACCAATCATAAAGGCTATTTGGTTTACTTTTGGTCCAAAATCAGGATGATTGGTATCAATAAGTACATCTTTATATTTTATATCAAATGCCTCGAACGACATTTCCTCCTGCTTCACTTTTTCCCAATCTTGCATGACTTGTTCCTCAGGGACATACATTGCTAATTCCTTTAATCCAGGAGTGTTTATCGTTTTACTCCCATTCACAATCTCGTCATATGCTTCTTCCCAAGAAATAGTTTGCCACTTCCCACTCCCACGTTTCCCAACTCGACGTAATGGTTTTTTTACACGATATGGGTCGTATGCTGTTTGCATACCCGCTTGTCCTTTTAGGCAAATTCGACCTCCTCGTGCTCCACGTCCTCCTCTTTTGACATCGCCTGTTCCTTTCACAGCTTCATCCACAGACGTTTCATACGCAATTGCACCAAATGGCACCATATTTAGAGGACTGTATTGGTTTCCAGCTATTTTTCGGATAATGGATGTGTATGGTCCAGCTTGATTCCCTTCTGTTATATAAGCTTTAATCGTACAAAATGTATTACATTGTTCACAGGTTGTAAAAATAACATTCTCTGCATTATAATCCTGATAATCGGTACCGTACCCGCGCCCTTCGTTAAACCAAACACCATTAATCACTTGTTTCACTGGTCCAATAAAAGAAGGCCCCACAACTGCCACTGCTCCAAATGCGCCCATCGCTTTTAAAAATTTACGTCGGTCCATACGCTTATCTTGCATTTTGATCCCCCATTTCGCTTCCATCCATTTCTTGGTCAAGTGGAAGTAATCGGTCAGCAATTGTAAAAATGAGCAGTCCCATTGCCATAATACCAATGCTTACAAACCACTCGTTATAGGTTGGATAATAATCCCCTGCTGGCATCCCTTCCATAATTGGAACAATTTGTGAGGGGACAACGATATTAAAGCGAACACCAATAATTCCAATAACCACGAAGACAGCTGCAACTAACAGGGCGTTCATATTTTTAGCTGTCTTTTTCCAATAAACAAGGAAAATGGGAACAACTGCCCCAAGGAAAATTTGTATCCCCCAGAACGACCAACTATATGCACTTCGCATCATCGTTTGTAATGATAATAAATGGGAATCTGCTAAGCTGTATAACGCGACTAAATAATCATAGAATTGCAGCAGTAAGTCGATAAATAAAAAAGCAATCATTAATTTTGCTAGACCAACCACCATCTGTTCATCAATGGGCTGTTTTAGCGCTTTGCATCTTATTACATAAATAGCAAGTAATAATGCTGTACCTGAGACCATTGCTGACACAACAAAAATAATAGGGAAAATCCCGCTATTCCATGCAGGACGAGCACTAACTACCGCAAAGATTGCTCCAGTTCCACCATGTACACCAAGGATTGCTAATGGAATGCCAATAGTGCCTAAAATCTTCATCCAGCGATGATCGCGCTTTCTCGTATAGTCATTAATGGTACTATCTTTGAACGTTAATAACCGAGCTACCTTTCCTTTTAAACTATCATGAGCAGCTAAACGAACAAAATCTTCCCGCATGGCAACATATAATTCCACTGTTAATAATGTAATATAAATAACATAAAACCGCATTTCCCAAGCGAGTATACTCGTTACATTCCAATGAACTAATGCACTCAGAGCCCTCTCTGGTCTACCTAAATCCATTAATACAAATGTTAATGCAACAATCATACATATAATTGCTATAAACAAGGCCATTTTCCCTACTTTTTCGTAGCGCTTCATCCCAAAAACAAAAATCATCGTGGAAAGTAAAAACGAGCCTGCACTCAAACCAACAAAAAAGATATAAAAAGCAATCCAAGCCCCCCATGGCGTGACAGAAGAAAGATTTGTGGTTGTAAGACCAAGCCACAAGCGTTCCATAATAAAGTATGCTCCCACTGCAAACAGCACAAGTAAAATTCCGATCCACCATTTAAATAACGTTGGTAACGCTCCTTTTGCCTTATCATTTGGGTGCTTTGTTTCCTTTACAACCGTTGACATCTAATCCCCTCCTTACCTTAAATAAATTACATTCGGCCCTGCTCCTAGATCACTCTTTAACTTGAAAGCTCTTGGACTATTAGCCAACTTGGAAACAGTACTATTTGGATCGTTTAAATCTCCAAAAAAACGAGCATCACCTATACACGTTTCTACACACGCTGGCTCTTCTCCTCTTTCTAAACGGTGTAGACAGAAATTACATTTGCGCACTGTTCCAATTGGTGTCTTTCGTGGTTCTCTCTTTCCACGTTCAATACCATACTCTGGACTAGTTACATCATTAAAACCTAGCATTTCATCCTCGTAGCTTTCACCAAAATCATAGGACCTTGCTCCATATGGACAAGCAACAATACAATACCTGCAACCAATACAACGGTCATTATCAATCGTAACAATCCCATTATCCAATTTAAACGTTGCTCGAACCGGACACACCTGCACACATGGTGGATTATCACAATGCATACAAGGCATCGGTAAATTTACTTTCGAAATATGCGGGAATTCTCCGACTTCTTTTTCTAAAACAACGTTATAGGAAATGCCTGGAGGGGTTCTATTCTCCGCTTTACAAGCTACCATACAAGAATCGCAACCAACGCATTTTCTAAGATCAATAACCATCCCCCATTTAACCTTTGTTTTTCCGTTATCCTCTTGAGTCCCCTGCCTCACCTGCTGCCCAAATTCTTTCACCAAAGAAGCGTGATACTTTTTATGAAACGTTTGAATATCTAACTTACCGGCAACAACTTTCTTAGCATCTTGTGCCATGTTTAAGCCAAGATCCGTATCATAAGGAGAATTCGCTAACTCTTCAGCAGCATCAGACAGTCGTTCATCAACGATTTGATTAAAGTCATCTTCCAGTAACTGCTTTAATAACATCCCCTCGCCCCTTTCGCTCTTCTTTTCTAGATTGTAAAAGAATATCTAAGGAAAGGGGTGTAACATTTGTCACACTTTTTGTAATTGTAACAAAAAAGTCAACATTCAATGATAATAGTATTGAGGAGATTTCATTTTCCGAACAAAGGCGCAAGCGCCCGTTTAGCAACGTAGCGACTGGAGCGAATCAACTGAGATACAGGAACCATGCTCCTGCAACAGGAGTATGCCGACGCCTGAGCGGCAAGCCCGTTTTTAGTCGGCCTTCCTCTTAACCTCGAACCGATGAGGCCTTATCGTAGGGCGCATTTCTAAAGTCGCCTAGTTGCTGCTGGGCGCTTAAGCCGGACGTGACTATTCCGTTATATCGTTATCCCAATGCCAAAATTTATATTTTCTTATCTCCTAAAAAAGGCAAAGAAACGCATACTAGTATGTGAAATTATGATAAGATCTCGGCAGGAGATAGGTTTACCCGAGCCTAGCTGGAGATAAATGCGCGATACAGTGAACAATCTGCGGTTTTAAGAGGGATATGTGCGATTATGAGAATAAAATCCAACGTCCGTTCTAAAAGGAAACATGGCACATGTTTGATCCTCTTTTTAAAATTTAGTATTCCCATTTTAAAACTACATCAAATGACCAACTTTATTATGATTGAAACGGATTAAGCAGAAAATTTATGATTCGTTTTACATATTTAGCAATAATCAGTAAAACAGCTACGAAGGCACACATAATGGGTATACGTAAATATCTAGGAACTGGGATATTAGGTGTCAATGTCATTTCAATCTGAGTTATACCAATAGTACATAGAATACTGGCACCTAATCCGATAACTGCACTTACGATTAACCCTACGTATAAAACCTTAAATATAAGTAAGCCGAGTGTAGCGAGAAAACGGTAAAACCAAATCATAATAGATTTTCCTTCACTATCTTTTTACGTTTACGCTATTTGCAATTGAATATTGTTTATTCTTTAGTTTCTTAATTTGATTCATTTCATTCATAATACAGCTGACTGTGGTATTTACCTCTCTTGCTTCAATTAGTGCATCAAAATGATGATGGCCTTGAGCAATAATTGTGTTTGTTTGGATTAATTCAGACTGTTTACTTTGGCCAATTAAACGTAGCTTATAATCCATAAATGATTCAACTGTTTTATATTTTAATGATTAAACTATATATCAATTAAACTAAATCTGTCAATAAAAAAAGAGCTTCGATATAAAGCTCTAGAATAAGAGAATCTCCAATATCTTCATCGGTGAGTTTTTCTTTCGATTCCCACTAATTGTTAGTACCATAAGGGTATGGCCTTAGACCTCTAAGCGTGATCGGGCATTTAGATGCTTTTATCTCCCACTTATGTTCAGGTACACACTTTCTACCCTTGAAGCGGGAGTCTTACAGAACCTTATATGCAGGATAAGATTTTCCTCATCAATTGATTGACTTCATGTAAAATAGTTGTCATTTCCCTTAGTTGACCTGATGGAAACTTAGCAAAGACTTTTTGTACATATTTCTCCCCTTCTGTTGTTAATTGTATAGTAACAACACGACGGTCTTCTTTGTCACGCAAGCGTGTAATAAGTCCCGCCTTTTCCAACTTATCGCACATTGCTGTCACTGCTCCAGGCGTTACGCCTGCAAATGAGGCAATTTCTGCCGCTTTCATTCCTCCACTAATTTTTAATTTCACTAGCAAGACCAGTTGATTGGCTGGTAAATCTTCATCAACTGTCAACATATCCATAAACTGCTTTGATTTATATTGAAATTCTGCAATTTCTTTCATTATTGATTCAACATGGGTCATTCGATCACTGCCTATAAATTATTTTAATGACTAAATTATATAATAAGTAAAATTGAAATGCCAATAGCAACACAAGACATAAACTGTACAAAAACGATATACTTTTGCTAGTCCTCTCCATTTGGACATAATAAGCAATTTAAGTGTTATGTAAATTACATTTTGTGATAAGAAAGTCCTTTTCACTATTTTTTTCAGTTCCATATTTAGCTATCAAAAGAAATTGAAATGTAAGCATTTTCATGATAGTATCGCTATAACCGATTTTCTAAAAATTCTAAAATAAAGGAGGACTTTTATGAACAAGGCGAAAAACCGATGGCTTATTGCAACTGCAGCTGTTGGCATACATATTTCCATCGGCTCCGCTTATGCGTGGAGTGTATTTACGAAACCGTTGGCAGCTCAATATGGATGGGAAACGACAGAAATTTCCCTCGCTTTTAGTATCGCTATTTTCTGCCTAGGGTTTTCAGCTGCATTTATGGGACGCTTTGTAGAAAAACAAGGACCTCGTAAATCCGGGATGCTCGCAGCACTTTTTTTTGGTATCGGTGTAGCTGGTTCAGGTCTCGCAACGACTTATGAATCATTGTATATGCTTTATCTTTTTTATGGAATTATCGGTGGAATTGGCTTAGGAATCGGCTATATTGCTCCTGTATCTACACTTGTGAAATGGTTTCCTGACCGCCGCGGATTAGCAACTGGACTTGCGATTATGGGTTTTGGGTTTGCAGCTTTACTTAGTGGACCTGCAGCTGCTGCTTTCATTCATTCAATTGGAATTTCAAATACATTTTACCTGCTTGGTGCCATTTACTTTATCGTTATGACCCTATCCGCTCAGTATCTCGCTCCTCCTCCTGAAGGTTGGTCTCCAAAAGGCTTTGTAAACAACCAACAACATGGTAAGAAACAAATAAAACAAGATTTATCAGAACTAACTGCAAATGAAGCAATTAAGACCCGGCGATTCTGGATGTTATGGTTCATGTTATTTATTAATGTAACTTGTGGAATTGCAATTATTTCTGTCGCTTCACCAATGGCACAGGAAATTGCCGAAATGTCTGCACTAGCTGCTGCTGCCATGGTCGGTGTAATGGGCCTTTTTAATGGTGGAGGCAGACTTGGGTGGGCATCGCTATCTGATTATATTGGTCGTCCAAATGTGTATACTGCCTTTTTCATCATTCAAGTGATTGCATTTTTCATGTTGCCATTTGCCGAGAATGCAATTTTATTTCAGGTGCTCATCTTTGCGATTTTAACTTGTTATGGAGGCGGATTTGCATCCATCCCTGCCTACATCGGTGATATGTTTGGAACGAAACAACTTGGTGCTATTCACGGCTATATATTAACTGCTTGGGCGATGGCTGGCATAGCAGGTCCTCTCTTGCTCTCCCTTATTTATGATACAACAAAAAGCTACAATTTAACGATGATCATTTTTGGTGGGTTATTTATGTTTGCACTTTTTATTTCTATTTGGATTAGGGCAGATATACGTAAACTTAAACTACATTCGAAAAAAGTCGGCATACTTCCTTAGTTAGTGATATGCAATAAAAGCAAATAAATAAAAAAGAAGCAGGTGGATTGATCATGTAAAATGATTAGTTTAAAAAATCCGTTAATGAAAAGTGCTCACCTGTTCCGTTCGACTCCCTTTCGATACCAAAACTTCTGTCGCGTCGTCGAATAAAGAGCATGGTAGCTATTTGGATAAATTAAATCTCCAATCAGAGGGAGTTTTTACTCATCTCCCACTTAAACTTGTCGATATACAGATTGTCCAACTCCAGAAGCGGGAATCTTACAGCACCTAATAAAGTAATTAAATAATATTTTCACTCCGATGAACTCCATTCATTGACAGAAAAAGGGAGATTATCATCTTTATTTTAAAGTAAAACGGTAGGAAGGGTTAATTGATAAGTTGCTTGTATGAACCAATGATAAAATTCATTTTTAAAAGATACCTAGTTTATATTCCCAATTAAGCCTTCAATCAGTAAGCTTAGTTGGGAATACGAAAAAACTCACATTAAAAAGCAAATTGCGCAAATTATAGTAGCCAATCATCCCTCGTATCCACATGAGGCATCGTCAATATGGTATAAAACTCATTCTAGGTTACATGTAGGAGAAATAAACCTTTATACTCTCTTTGTATCAATCATCCAACCATACAGGTGTTGCAAATAACTAACGTAACAAACGAAAGCATCAAGCATGGTATCATTGTTTTTCCTTCACTAAATGATGCAGCCAGTCAATCCCTTCTTGCACAAATTTTCTGGAGGGATTGGAGTGAGGCGTATGCTCCAAAACGAAAATAATATCCTCTATACGAGCAAGCTCTTCTATAATTTTCTTAACTTTATAATATTCCTTATCTTGCTCATATGTAGGGTGAATGGGTATCCAATAATAATTCCCATCCTTACATTCAACATTATGGAGATGTACTACTTTTATATGATCCTTCCATTTGGAAATATAGGATAATATTTTTTCTTTTGTACCCAGTAAATAATCTCCAATATCTATGCATAGCTTCACATTGTATTTTGCCCATCTTTCAACTGGGTATCGGTGTAATAATTCAATATTTACAGCCGAGCGATTCAAGCCAAGCTTTGGCTCACAAACAATCGAAATATTATACTTCGCTTGTAGTGCATGTAACCGAGCCAAGCCGCTTTCTATTTTCGCAAAAGTGTTTTCTTTATTTTCTGCTTTAAAATAAGGAAAGTGCACTAATACATATTCTGCACCTAACTCTGACATTTTTTTCAGTTCCTTGTCAAACTGTATCCAAGCAGCTTCCGGTTCCATATGAACATGCTGTAAAAGATCATATTTACTTCCTTTACGGTATAAAGGAGAATGCAATGCAAAACTTAAGCCGTGTTTATTCTTTATAGTAATAAATTCTTCAAAAGCAATTTGATTAGGAAATTCTCCAATTTCTATATGATCAACAGAATCATAACAAAACAATTCTTCAAGCTTAGACGGGTCTGTTAATATGGTACTGCCTGAAACACCACATTTATAAGCCATAACGTCACCCTTTACATAGGTATTTGAAAAAATGCGAAAAACTTTTGGTTAAACAAAAAGTGATTTGAACATGACAACGAGTAATTTAGGCAATCATGAACAAATCTTTACTTGATTCCATAGTATCGTACTTCCCTTAAGCGAAGCAACCATTCCTTATCTCTCTAAAAACAGCTTACAATCAAAAGACAGACAAAACGTAATGGAAAATTATTAATAAGAGACCATTATTGATTGGTTAAACATAGTTATATATTAGCTAATATAGCAAGAAGTTATGTACATAGCCATGAACAACCTCTCTATACAAATTGGAAGAATAAGTGGATCTCTAGGAATAATCCTTGGCGCAATAATAGGTTTCTTGGATATGTCGGCTTTATACATAGTTTTGGGTATCGCCAAAATTCTTCTCTTCAAAAAACCTAAGCAGCTATTAAGGTCTGAATTGTGTATTGTACCGGGATCAGGCCTTAAGGCCCACCGATCGGGTTTCCCTTTTGCACCACATTCACTCGCTGGTTCTAAAAGAATCTCTTATTTCTTCTTATTTTTTTGTCCTGTAAATGGATCGAACTCTTCAAATAATGTTAATTGATCACTCATATAATCTTCCTTGAGCTGATTCCTGATATATTCTTGAATTTGTTTTTTATTTCTTCCCACTGTATCAACATAAAATCCTCTACACCAAAATTTTCGATTTCCATATCTATATTTAAGATTGGCATGGCAGTCGAAAATCATGAGGCTACTTTTTCCTTTTAAATAGCCCATAAATTGAGATACAATTCATTTTGGTGGTATACCAACTAACATATGGATGTGATCGGAGCAAGCATTGGCTTCATGAATAATTACACCTTTTCGTTCGCATAGTTCTCGAATAATCTGCCGATACTCATTTTATATTTTCCATAGATAATTTGCCTTCTATATTTTGGTGCAAAAACTAAATGATACTTACATCTCCACTGCGTATGTGCTAAACTATTCTTGTCCTTCATTGGACATGCCTCCTTCTGTGGTGTGATTTGGTGGTCGGGAAACCAACCTTATCTTACCATGAAGAGAGGCTTTTTTGACACCACGCTAGAAGCTTTCTGGAACCCCTGGCATAGCCAGGGGTTTTCTGAGATCATAAAAAGGTCAAAAACCGGTCAACACCGGATTTAGACCTTATAAAGCTGATAGGTAAAGAGTTATTTCAATTTTTAACACCACATTACATTTAAACAAACCCGCTTGATTTTAATTTAATATTGTTTTTTCTTCATTATCGCTACGGCCAAGGTATAGCCAATACTGAGCCAGATTATAACTAATATGGGAAGTAAGTAAATGAATTGATTTAGTTTTTCTCCTGTAAATATGACCCCTAATTCTTGTAGTTTATCTACAACATAAATAAGGATTGCTCCAGGAATAACATAGCCTAGAATTAAAAACATTCGTGCCTTTTCTGCTCCAAACTTTAATAACAATGCAATGGAATTTGTTCCAAATATTAAAGCTACGGATATACCCACGATGATCATTTGGCCAATCTCTTTTACACCGATTGTTTGCAGTATATCTGATTGAAATATTAGTGCAGCTAAACTTCCTAGGATAATCGAAAGCAGAATTCCAATCATGGTAAACAAAAACAACGTAATAAATTTTCCTTTTACAATATCTTTACGGTCAATTGGAAAGGTGATAGCGAATTGCTCCCATTTACTATTATTGTCAATGGCAAACGAAGTGGTACTCATCATACTGCATACAACTGTACCAGCAACCAGATATCCAAGAAAACCTTGAGTTGGTACAATAGCAACCGATAGAATTAACATCATTACGAATAATCCTAGACCATTATTTACCACGTTATAAAAATCTTTCATAACCAAACCCCTCATGCTATTTCTCTCCCCTTATATAAATCGACATCATATCATCAATAGTAATTCTATCAATTGTTAACTCAGGATAGGCTTCTTTCATACCAGGAGCATTATTGATCACAACTTCATAAATTGAATTGGAAATTTGATAAGCAAAGATGACGTTCTTTGGAATACGTTGAAACTGTTTTTCCGAACAACGTATAATACCATAACGATATAACAATTCATCTTTATTTAATTGTAAAATAATTTTCCCATGATGCATCATGACAATATAATCTGCAATTCGTTCTAGATCATTTGTAATATGGGAAGACAGTAATATGGAATGCTCTTCATTTTGAATAAATTCTAAAAACAAGTCTAGCATTTCCATGCGAGCTGATGGGTCTAAACCACTTGTTGGTTCATCTAAAATTAACAATTTTGGAGAATGAGCTAACCCAATAATAATGTTTAATTTCATCTTCATCCCTTTAGAAAAATTACCTATCGCTTTATTTTTTGGTAACTTAAAGCGATTGATTAGGCCAAAATATCTAGTGGTATCCCAAGCCTTAAAAATATGCTTTAAAATTGTATTTATTTTAACGACATCGACCTTTTCATAAAAATTAATTTCGTCATAAACGACACTAATTTCTTCTTTTAGATCCTTATTTAGCGGTTTTCCAAAGAAACGAACTTCCCCACTATCTCTCTCAATCACGTCCATCATTAGTTTGATCGTAGTTGTTTTACCAGCGCCGTTTTCACCAATCAAACCTACAATATTCCCTTTAGGAACTGTGAAATTTATCCTATCTATGTGAAAAGCGTCTAATTTTTTGCTTAAATTTTTAATTTCAATCGCCTTCATCGCTATCTCCTCCTTGATTAAAATAGTCTAATAAATCATGTACATGATGAATTGAAATATCTAATTGTCTTGCTATTTTGATGACTGATTGCAGGTGATATTCCAGCTTTTTAGTCATTTCTTCTTCAAAAAATACCAAGCAATTCTCAGAGATAAACGAGCCCTTGCCAGGTATGGTTTCTATAAATCCTTCTTTGACAAGCTCATCATAAGCACGCTGTACAGTAATTACACTAATACGTAATGTTTTTGCCAAAGCGCGTATGGATGGTACTGAACTTCCTGGCTCTAATATCCCCTCCGAAATTTGATATTTAACCTGTTCAACAATTTGTTCATAAATTGGCAATTGACTGTTTTTCTTAATAAAGATATCCATGTTTTCACCACCAAGTGTATCAACTGTACTTATTTGATAAGTACAGTATAAACGCAATTTATATATTAATCAAGAATAAGTGTTTACAATGAATAAGATATACTTCCCGGATGATGAAAAGGCAGCAATGGATAACATACTGCCTATTGCTGGATTTTTTATAAAGTGAAGTTCAGTAGCGAATAGCGATCTTTGACTGTTAAAAAATATCTGTCATACTTCATAGTCATTTATAACTAAATCATACGATCTATTACTATTTGACCGTGCCATAGATTTTATTTTTCATTCCTCTATTTGATAAAAATATGATAAAAGTGTTGTTTATTATCTATATTAACTCTATAATGA
This sequence comes from Roseburia sp. 1XD42-34, assembly GCF_009917385.1. Lineage (GTDB taxonomy): Bacteria > Bacillota > Bacilli > Bacillales > Amphibacillaceae > Virgibacillus. The sequence goes on from NZ_QWLJ01000005.1 coordinate 226,437, forward strand.
TTTACCAAAGGAAATATTTTTTCGTTATTGCAAAAAGGGATGGTAAAATGCTTATTCTCCAAACTTTAGCGGCACTGATCATTTTGCTATTAGGTAGATTCTTTTTCTTTTCATTTGTAAGAAAAGATCCTTTATATGTATTCATTCTTCGATATGGAGGTTTTATTGGAATTACAGTATTGTCTCATTATTACCTTGGGAACTTTTGGACTTGGACCTGGATTATCGGATTACCATTGTTAGGTTTACTCGTACACTTTATTTTTGTACTATTAAAGGTTTCCACTTTTTAAAGCCCGGAGAGAAATACGATAATTATCGTGGCTTGAAATAATAGAAATTGTTATGGTAGTAACCTTTTCTGTAGCTTCAAACAGCTACAGTTTTTTTCGCTCGAAAAATAATGGTTATTGCTTATCATGAAAGCAGTATTCCATTGTAATGAATTTAGTTAAACCGCAGATAGGACTCTGTAGAGGCACATATCATCGAAAGAATACCTATATCAAACTCTTTTACTTATAAATAGTTAAGTTAATTCAACTAAACCCCATTACGAATTATTACTTATGGTAGTATTACACATGTTAGAATGAATATAAGGGTAGATTTTGGTTGGAGATTATTGAAAAAAAGAGGGAAATAAATAGCTATGGATAATTGGAACAACACAAACATTCAACTTTTCGATAAGATAATAGAAAGAAAAATACGGTATGATAAAACAATCGTGGAACACACCTGTACGCTGTTAGAAGCAACAGATTCAAGCATCGTCCTTTTTCATAAAATAGCTACTTTATTCACGATGATTACGGACCAAAATAAACTAACTATTCCTAAAGGGAGTTATACATTAGCCTATTATTGGAAGCATCGACCGTTTAATTTATACATTTGGAGAGATAAAAATGGCAATTATTTAGGCTCTTATTTTAATATCGTTAAAAATACATGTTTAGCTGATAATTTGCTCTCCTTTGAGGATCTAATAATTGATGTTCTCGTTTTTCCGAATGGAGACTGCTTTATATTAGATGAAGATGAGTTGCCTAAACCATTAGCTCAGTTTGAGCATGGTTTTGCCCTCCAATCGTTAAACTCATTAATTGGTAATATTGATTCTTTTCTTGGACAAACTATTTTGAACACTAATATGACCTTTCCACATAAGAAAATATTTCCTTTATTGAACAGTTAATTAAATGGTAATTTTTTAAATTTTTAAAAAATTACCATTCAGCTTTTGAAAGGTGTCCGAAGAAAACCATTTGTAATTATCTTTGTGAATTTCCAATTGCTATGGGTGTAAAAAAAGGCAATGAAGGGTATTAATAAGCATTACCTGATGGAGACATTGGAACATCTCAAAATCATCATTTAGTACTTAGACTTGACGTTAAACATCAGACTGTAATTTTTCACTTCGTCTAACAGATACTACATTTTTATTATCGCAATCAGACGCGATGATTTTCTCATGCCTCACTACTTTCTACTGGGCCTCATTTAATACCATGCCTAGCTACATGAAGACTACAAAAGGATATCATGAAGCTTGTACTTCCGCAGTACTAACATCCTATTTCTCCCCAGTTTCAAGATCCGTAAAAATACCTGTAACCTGTAAAATCATCTTTATTAATGCTCATTATCGCCGCCTCAAAGTTATTATCAATTATTTCTCGCGTATATGTTTCTTCAATGGTTGTTAAGACAGTTCTATCCCTAAATTAATTTTACTATGCTAGTATCCACATTATTGCTGACCACTATTTTATCTTTACTAGAAAGATAGCTTTTGGTTTCTAATTTAACTTCCTTCAGTAAGAGAGTGATCTACTTTTCATCTACCATGATTAAATTCGTTATCTGATAGTAATATTTTTATAAATACCTTTTTCATTATTATGCCCCTTTTCTATATAATCACCCATTTTTACATAAAACCAAATAAGCCATACTTTTACTTAATTGCTACCTTTAAATAGTCCACACCTATAAGAAGGGACCTCACTTTCCCCCTGGTAAGTCAGCAAACTCTATTTATTTTTCAAAATAATCATTTTTGTTATTTTTTTAGTGCTTAATAGTTTAGCAATGACACCAGTGATATGAGCAGTTGCAAAAGACGTACCACTTAAACTTTTCTCTAATATTGTAGTAGTATTGGTTCATGGTTCGATGAAGAAGAAAACTATAGAAAAACACCTTATTTAGCAACTCCATCTCAAGACGCTGTTTTAAACGGGCAAGTCAAAACCCTATAGTTCTAGAATAATAAAAAAGCTATAGTGTTTTGTGTTTTGAACATAGCTAAAGGAATGAATATAAACATAAAAATACTCATCATATCCATTTTTTCCAATGAACTCCCGTTGCATAGGAAGATGCAAAAGATGTACCAGAAAATTTTGAATACCCTCCATTATCATCAATTGAAAATAGTTTCTTTTTTGCTCTGTTTATATAATGCAAACAGTCTTCCATTAAAGTTGCCCTTCGTCCGTAAATTCAGATGCTTATATATTGACAAAAGCTCATCCTTTGTTTTCCACACATCTTCCTCCGTCTCTATTAAAAGTACCCATTACGCAAACTCGGCTTCCCATTACGGAAAGCCGAGTTGATTAGAGCTTTAATTCCCCCATACGAAGGAGCTCTACAACAGCCTGTGAACGCCCCTTGACACCTAGCTTTTGCATAGCATTTGCTATGTGTACCAATTGCAAATAGAGGTATATGCCTATCTATCTTTGTTTAGCCTGACACAGACAATGGGGGTCCGAAACCATTTGATAAAAAATCTAAAGAGGTAATAAAAAAATAATTAACTTTTCATATTAAAATAACCTCTATAGTAGCTAAACAATCTAACGTTATAACTTAATAATTTCTTTGAAATAATTATTACTCAAATCATCTGAAAGTAAACGTCCTTTTAAAGGGTCTTCTGTTTTAAAGTAAATATCAAAGAAATTATTTACTCTTTTTTTATGTACATTTTTTAGAGATTCAAGACCAAATTCATTGACTATAGCTTCAGCCATATGTGTACCCACCAAATTTATAATAGGTAACTGCTTATTTTTAAGTATCAAATTGATTTTTTCTTTATACTTTGTAAAATTGTGTTCGTTCAATTCATTAAAAATTTGTCTTAATAACCCCATTGATTGAACAACTGTTGTTTCATTTCTGAGTTGTTTTGCATATGTGAAATACTTATATTCATAATACGGATTTTCATCTCTAAATTTAATTAAATCTTCTAAGACTGCATAATTACCTATTCCTTCGTTTTGTATTAAGGTTAATATATAATATTTTAATTTTTCCGGTGTTAATGGATCTGTGACACACTCTTCGCAGTATTTAGTGTAGTTGAGAAAAGAAATTTCATGATAGTAGATATGAATTAAAAATAAATACGTTTCAAAGGCATCAGCACCTGGAAATATTGAAAATAATTGCAATTTATTCTTTGGACCAAAATTTGTTTTGCCATTTGGTAACAGACTAACCGTTAACTCATGATCTATATTATTTGGCGTTTCTGGAAAGTATTTACTTATATGTCTAATAGATTCAACTAAATTTTCCGATAAATAATTAGCAGTATCACTTATTAATTTAACTTCTTGTTCATTAAAAAGTGTCTCCGTGAAAAAAGGGTATTCAGATAGATTTTGTATGTTGTGTTTTTTACATAGTTCGCTCCAATCGCCTTTAGATATTTCTTTCTTTCCTGCCTTTAATAGATCGACTAAGTATGTGTCTAATTTAACAGATAAATTTATCATTTAAATTGCACCTTCCTTTGAATTATTGAGATTAATTTTTTTAGATCGACTTTTTAAAATTACTGCACCTATAATACCTGTAACCATAATTGCTGCGCCTCCACCAGAAAAAACAACAACTGTTGAAAAGATGGCTAGTACTCCACTAATAGCGCCTAAGGATACGGTGTCACTAGTGTAATTTAAAGTAGAAGTAATACTAAATACTTTTCCTAACATATTTCTAGGCACTTGATCTTGAAGGATTACAATTCGAGCTAATCCCTCACTTGCTTGTCCTATACCGATTAAAAGGGTTGCTATATAGATTATAATAATCGAAGGATATACTCCAATAGCTAAAAGCCCTAATCCCCAAGAAATAATTCCTGTATTAAAAATTAATATTGGATTAATTTGCTTTAATAAACCTAATATAATTGAAGTGACGAATGAAGTAGCTCCGAGAATACCAGTTATATATCCAAAAGTATCAATGTCTTTCCCTAAGTAGGTTTCTAAATAAATTGGTAATCCTACTCTCCACAATCCAGTATTAATCATTATACTTACACCTTGAACCAGCATTATAAAAGAAATATCTTTATTCTTCTTTAAATATTCTAGAGTTTGTTTAATATCATTTATAGTGCTTGGCGTCCCTTGTTCTGTACTAATAATTTTTTTCGGTCTATAAATTATTAATAAATGAAGAAAAGCTGCTATTATCATTAATATAAAAGCTAAACTAAATAAGTGAATTTGGGTAGTGAACTTCAATACCAAACCAATTGACACAGGTACTAATATAGTTGCCCCTCTTTGAACGGAATCTAATAACGCGTTTCCTTCTTGTAGTTTAGATTTTGCTATCAATTCTGGTATAATTGCTCTATAACACGGTTCAGAAAAGCAGCTAAATAACGTAATAATTACCGCAACAGCCATTAATAAAAAGTAGCTAAGTATATTAAGTTGGTATAAAATAGGTAAACATAATAAAAGAGTCGCAATACCAATATCGCTAGTAACCATAACAAACTTTTTATTCCATCTATCAGCCTTAACTCCCCCATATATACCAAATAAGATAAAAGGCAGGGTTTCCGCCATCACCATAAGGGAAAGATATAATGGTGAGTTATTGGTTAATTGCATTGTTAACCATATAAGTTCCATACTGAATAGTATTAGGGCACTACGTTTAAATAGTCTCCCTAAGAGAATGTAAATAAAGTTTTTCTCTTTTAATATTTCTTTATAAGATATATTCATTACGAGATGCCCTCTCTTTATAACATTGTATGAACCTATCTAGTCCTTCTTCTAATGCTAAATGGTCTGTAGCGCAATTAATCCGAACATAACCATTACCATTTTCACCAAAAGAACTTCCCGAAATTAATGAAACCTTGTATTTTTCTAAAGCATATCTAACAAACTCATCTGAATTACATTCTGTATCTTCAATATTTACCCACAAAAAGAAACCGCCTTCAGGAAGTGTCGTTTCGATTCTTGCTGTACTTAGCAGATTTACTGAAGATACTAGATTTGTAAGCACTGCATTTTTAGTATTATATAAATAATCGGACTTACAATTTAATGCACCTATAGCCGCTTTTTGGGAAATTACGCTTGTGCTTAATTGTGTAAACCAATGATCACGAGATACTACTTCTGACCATTTTATTGATGGGGATATAACATAACCAACTCTATAATCGGCCATTGAAAAACTTTTAGAAAAACTAAAAGCGTGAAATATATTTTCACCTATTGGAGGTAAACAATCATTTTCTTCTCTAAAAATAAATGATTCAAAGGAATTATCGCAAATAATATATTGTTTAATCATAGACTCATTTAAAATCTCCCATGAAGCTTGACTAAATGTAATACCATTAGGATTATTAGGAGATGTTAATATAAAGGCAGAACTTTTCTCGCTACTGGTCTTTGCAAGGAAAATTAAAGCTCTAACAGCATCTTTTTCATTTTCAATAGGATAAGATAACATTTCTATATCATTATAGTCACCTAAAAATTGATATGGAGGAAAACCAGGATCTGGGTAATATACTCTTTTCACCCCTTCATTTTTTAAACATCTTATTATTGAATTTATCCCTCTTAGTCCCCCGCTTGTAACTGTTATAAGTTCTTTTTTTACTTTTATATTCCTAACATTGAGTAAATATTGCTTAATATTCTCTAATAATTGATTCTCACCTTTAATTGGAGAGTAATAACAATCGGGATTAGTTATATACTTAATAGATTCCGCCTTAACCTCAGGAGGGCAAGGAAATGATGGTTCACCAAAATCTAACCTAATTATTCTTCCTGTATAAATACCCATAACCTCACCTTTTTACTGTTATTGATAATCCAAAGGAATCTACATTTAGATTAATACTATCTTTAAACATAGATTGATCTAAGATCTTTTCAACAAACGGTATCATGTCGTCTTTAAATTTTTTTTCATTAATATCGTGTGCTAATATCAAGCCTTCAGAGTTTAATTTATGATATGCCACATTCAATAAATCTATATATTTACTTTTACCATCTTCTTCAGTATCAATATCGATATATAGTAAATCTATATTTTCTGAAGTGTTTTCAAGCCAATTGATCGCATCCTCTTTAATTAAATGTACATTATCTGCATTTACCTTAGAGAAGTTATCTTTAGCAATTTTAGTGGCCTCAGATGAAATATCTAAGCCATAAATTTTAACATTTCTATCCGAATCACCAAGTAAATAATATCCAGATAACCAAGCTAAGGCATTTCCTGTGTATGTACCAGCACCGACCATTACTTGTGGCTTTTTACTATATCCAATGGTAAATAAAATTCTAGACATAATTTTAGTTATACTAGTTTTTGGAATCACAAATGAATCCTTTAGCAACTTATATAATTCATAAAATTTATCCGAATTGTATTTGTTGTATTCTAAAATACTTTTATTACATAACTGTATAGCTAATTTGTTTATTGCATCATCTAAATGTTTACAATATTTCAAATTCACAGTTTCCATCTATTGGCTCCCCTTCTTCTTAGTAGATTAAAAAGTTTTTTCTTACACTACTATCCACTAACTCTCTTTTAAGATGTGAGTTGTTTATTTAAATCAATTTCAGGTACAAAGGATAAATCTATATATGGAATGTACGAGATTAATTTAACCTTTGGTGGCTCTAACATCTTACTACCAAAGTTATCGTCTAGACTCTTATTCAACTCTTCAAATTGATTTCTCATTTTAGAATCACCTAGGTGTATAGACAGATTTTTACCTTTATTAATTAAATCAAGAGTTGTATTATAGCTATCATTATTTAAGATTTTCAAATATCCAATAGCATAGAATATAACGTTTATATGGAAAGGATTATCTTCACTTTTTGCTAACGCTAAGGCTCTTTTTAGTAAAACCTCTGATTTTCCTAAATCACCTAAATTAAGATATAAGATGCCTAACCTATAAGTAAGTGCCTTTTCCCCTTCTCTATACTGATCATCACTAGCTAAAATAGGAGCAAATGATTTTTCCCAAAAATCGATGGCTTTTGTATAATTACCTAATATCTCTAGAAGAAATGCTATATTCGCAAGTAAGTTAAATTTTAAATATATCAAATGAAAACTCTTTTCATGACTTATTAATCTGTAAGCCTCCATCTCCTTACCGATAATTTCAAATAGTACACTCTCTTTATCTTTTTGATTCATTCTAGAAGCAAGTATGGTTCTTCCGAGACATTGACCATTTATTAACCAAGCCATTTCATGCTTATACTTTATATCTTTTTCTATATCAGCATTATAAAGTTTCAATATAGCTTGATCGATGACCTTTAATCCTTTTTCTACCTTTTTAAGTCTTTTTATGAGACATAATGCTTTAATATATGAATTTCTAGAATACTCAATAACACTGTCACTATTATTGATGGCTTTATCGAAGTATATTATTGCTTTTTCGAAATTACCTAGATTAACTTCTATCACACCTAAATTTCTATACGTCATTTGGTCGCTCATTATTTTATAATCTTTATTACTATGTAGATTATATTGCAATATCAAAAAAGCTAGTTCAAAATTTTGTTCTATTATTGCGGCATTTAGTACGTTGGTATTATAAAAATCATCTCTTAAATTAAAATCATCTATTGTTAATTCCCGCCCAACAATATTTGAATAATCCTTGATTTTTATAATTCTATCTAGTTTATTAAAAACTTGTGCTCGGGAATTAATTAGTTCAATCTCGCTATTAATGAATACATTTCTTTGAAAATCAAAGCTTATATTTATCTCTATATTATTTCTTCTCAATATACTTATAGTTCGATTGATTACCATTAATGATGGTCTATCAATAAACTCTGCTCTCATAAATACTATTTTTTTTAGACCATTTTGGTAATTGTATAGTATTAGATCAGCAAAGAAATTAGAAACATTTTCTATTATCTTTGCCCTTTTTATATGATGTCTACTTAATCTAAGCATAATAGCCTGCAACTCAAGAGTAGCTAAATTCCCATTGTACTCAGGGTTTTTTTTCTCATTATCAAAATAACCAAATACCGATGATGTATCTATAGCATACTCCTTATGTATTTCAGAGAATATGGCGTCTGTTGTTATTGAATTCAGTGATTCATATAGTCTATTAGCTGTATAGTAAGATTGAATTGTAGAATTACTTTCAATAAATAATGATGAAAGTGTATAAGTCATTAATGTCACCTTCCTTTAAAATAGGAACCGAATAGTATAGTATCCGATTCCTAACTTAATAATTAATGTAAAATTACCAAGCAATTGCAATTGCAGATAGTTGAAGTTCTTCTGCTCCTACTTCTTCATTAGCAACGCTTTCTAAGAATTCGTCAAGATTTAATTCTTCCAATTTTTAACCCTCCTTGTAAAATTTAGTAATTAGCGCTAATATAGCTTTAGGTTACTACAATTTTCAAAAAAAAGCAATAAGTATTACTAATTGAATTTTTTAATTTTTTCAGTATAATTTAAAATAATTATATAAGCTATTCCCGCAAAGGAGAATAAAATGACAACTATAATTTTAATCAATGGTAGTTTAAATCCTAGTTCAAACACAAAAAAGATTATAAATTTAATGAACAATATTCTTGTAAAGCAAGGTTATTCTTCAAAAGTTATAAATGTTGGAGATTTAGAACTTCCACTATTTAATCCAAAAACTAATAATAACGCCATTATCTCTGAGTTAATAGAAGATTTAAAGCAAGCTAAAGGATTTATTATTGGTTCTCCAGAATATCATGGTGGCTACTCTGGTGCTCTAAAGAATTTTATTGATTACTTAAATAGCGATATATTTATAAATAAACCAATTGGTTTGGTTGTTTTAACAGGTGGAATAAAATCTGGAATTAATACTCTAAATAGCTTAAGAATAGTACTCAGAAGCATGCAATCCTTAGTAATACCTCAGCAAGTTGCCATTAGTGAAAAGGAATTTATAGATAACAATCTACCGTTACAAAGCAAACAACGTATAATGTCAGTCATTCAAGGATTAACAATGTACATAAATTTAATAAATAAGAAGCACCAGGAGATTACATACTAGTTTGAAAAATTAACTGATATGTAGAAATCGAGAGTAATCTAAATAAGACAACTTTTATTATTCAACCGATGAACTTAGTAAATACTTCCTGGTAAAGTCATATCAATGAACTGAAGTAAGTTCAATTGGGGGAATACAGTCTATTTAGCACCCTTAACACCTTTTTTATTAACCTATTATCTCATTTCAAGAAAAAATACATTAATTTTGAAATTTTTACCACCTTTAACAGCAAAAGGATTTTAGAGGTTGAACATAACACTATTATTTTAAATAATTCTAGTTAATTGTGAAGGCGAAAAGTTAAGTTCTTTTCGAACATAGAAAATTCAATATTTCTGCTTTATTCCAACTAATCTTACGTGCCTTAGAGTTCATCAAAGTTCTAAGGAGTCTAAGGCACTCTTCTAAGTTTCTATTTATTCAAATCAAAATTATATTTGATATCCACACTGCCATCTATATTTACTGTTATATAATCAATGATTACCTTTAAAACATGGTATAAGTCCTGATCCTTTTTTTCAATCGTTTTAAAAGCTTGTTGAATGTTTTTCACAGATACTTCCTGAACTTCTTCATTTTTATATAAGAACAGTTTATCTTGGGCTTCTTTTATCTGTTGTTCAAATTCTTTTCTTCTAACTTGAAATTCTACTTTATCAATCAATTTATCAAGGTAAAGATCAACAAGACCTTCGCTTTTCTCTTGATATTTTGCAATACTATTCTCCAATTGCTTCACTTGCTGCTTGGAATGATTATTTAATGTATTGTTAAAATCAAGCGAAACTTTTTGTCCTGTTTCTAAGAGACGTTCCACTATAAAACGGCGAAATTCTTCATAGCGAATAGGCACATGATTTTCACATCCATTTTCGCCGCTTCTCCTATAAGCGCTGCACTTTAAGTATCTCCAATGGGTTTTAGTTCCATCTACTTTCTTTTTCCAAGATTGAATAATTACCATATTAGATCCACATTTTCCACACTTTAGAAGTCCGCGAAACTCATTCCATGGAGTAATTTTCGTTTTCATGTTGACCTTCTTTTTACTATTCGCTAATTTCCAATCTTCTTTATTAACAATGGCAGGATGATGATCCTCAAAAACAATCCATTTTTCTTCGGGGTTACGTATCTGCTTCTTACGTCCATCTACTTTAATGGAAGTATACTGATTGAGTATAAACGTTCCGCAAAACGTTGGATTTTTGATAATCCGCTGAATAGTGGTAACTTGCCATGCCCTCCCGTTTCTGGGAGGCAGAATTTCCCCCTCCCGAACTCCTTTATTTAGCAGATGAGTGATTTTTTTAAAGCCAAACCCTTCTTCGTTATACCATTTATAGATTTGCCGGATCACATTTGCCTCATCTTCTTTAATAACTAACTTCTGATCAATACGGTCATAACCATATGGAATTTTCCCTATATGCTCCCCTCTCCGCACTTTAGCTGCTAGCGCAGAACTAATGGAAACAGATAGCGACTTCGGATACTGTGCAGCAAACATTGAAAACATTTCAAATTTCATGTCATTTTTTCCTTCTACATAGCTATCATAGCCTTCTTCGATGGTTACTACTCTTACACCATGACCAAGCAACACTTCTTTAATTTCCAAAGCATCCTTTAAGTCACGAGCTAATCTATGTATGGATTTAAAAAGAACCATTTTAATTTCCCGATTTCGAGCTTTTTGGAGAATTAATTGCATGGCCGTTCTTTCCAAGAATAGTGTCCCTGACTTATCTTCATCAACTAATACAGCTTTCTCATTAAATTCATAATGGTTTTGTTCCAGCCAGTATCGACATATATCAATTTGGTTGGGAACAGATTCTTTTTGGCTATCCTTATCACTGGACACTCGAGTGTAAATTAAATATTTGTAGTCATTATATTTAGTTATTTCTACATCGGACTGTTTAAACATAATGCCCCTCCCCAATACCAAAATATGCGTACTTCCATTATAACATTACGGGAAGAGTTATGATTGCGGTTGCGGAATTAGGATTCTGCATTACCATATGCATTAAACCTTGATGGGCTTCTTAACCCATCAAGGTTTATTCAAAGGATATTCTCTTACTCAAGATTTTATATTAGTCGTTTAACATATCTATTCAAGAAAGGTTACTTTGATAATAATTCCTTGTTCATATTCTCAGGCTTGTGCATTTCTTCTAGTAAAGGGTTTTGATAGTCACTGTAACTATCTAAGTATGCTCTTACCCCACCGATAATATTTATATTATTAACGTCTTCATTGTTCTCAAGTGCTCTTAATGCATGTTCATACCTTGTATATATCAGGTGGAGAATTCCATTGTTTATTTCGGTTTCATAATCATTATTCAATTTGTTTAAAACTAATTTAATTTGTTCTACTAATTCCGTTTTAGTATTCATTGGATCATCCTATCTACTTGGTGCTTCTCTAAATTCTCTAATCCATTCTTCAGGCCAATCTTGAGGCATTAGTATTTGATCGCCATCCCCTTCCAATAATGCTCCAGGTAAAGTGTTCTGTTTTTTGTTTTTCTACTCTACCAATAGTATTTCACCTCTTGGGACTTCTATTACAGCTTTAAATGGTTCTTAAGGCACAAATAGGAAAAAAATCACATAATGTGTTAACGCCTTTGATAGGCTCGCTCTATTAAGGGTTATGAAAAATAGAAATGCTAATGTAATAAAAACCCGATAAATTATTAAGTCAATTAGAATCACTTTTTATTTCCTTTAAAAACTCAGGGTCAATCCAAACATTTTTAACTTTGTAATCGTCCATTTCATCTTCAGAGTTATAGGGCTTTATACTTTCTAGAAAATCATTGAAACTTTCGGCAATATATATTAATGGATTTCTTGGTTTTAATTCTTCCTTTATAAGCTCTATATCATGATCCCAAAAACTAATAGTTTTGTCCTCAATATTCAGACAAACTATATTGCCTCCCTCAGCTCTGCAAATCGGTATATTATTTCTTGGTATTCGATCTTTAAATATATCGTATTGTGAATTTAGATCATTGTTTTTCTCTAAATTAACGCCAAAAAAATCTGTTATTGATATTGATTTTATTTCTCCATTAGATAATTCTAAAATGTTTGGCTCGGGAGTTCCACCATTCTTTTCTTTTAAAAAAGATACATAATCTACTGGTAAATTAGTGCCTAATTTGTTTTCAAAATCACTGAATTCTGCTTTATCAAACTTGACATTACTTGCTTCAATTTCAATCATAACCTACACCTCTTTATCAAATTATTATAAATTAGGGAGCCAATCCTTTTCTAATTAATGCAGCCCCACCAGTATGTCTCACAGATTGATGTAAATCAGTTGGCACTAACATTAAAGTCCTTCCATCTTCTACATGGTGCCAAGTGTAACCTTTAGGGGTAGCCTTTAAACCAATAGATTTATTAGCTGCTGTAAAGTCACTAGAGGTATTTCCTTTTAAACCATCTATTTTTATACTCACTTTTGAATAAGGACTAAAATCCGGGAATCCTTCTTTTGTAAATTTAACACCATTCGGATATTTTTTAGCCAAATCACCAGATAGATTGTATGTTTTTCCAGCATATTTCTTGTTTATAATTCTAACACTATTACCTTTGGTTCTCGTAACTATCTTACCAGTTTTTTCATTACCAAGCTTTAACTTACCTTCTCCCTTAATGAGTTTCCAAGCTTTTCCCGCAATTTTCCCTATCGGTACCAGAGAAGCTCCAGCAATTACTTTTTCACCTTTAGTGGAGCCACCATCCATAACCGTTTTCACATCATCCCAAAACAGAAAATCAATTGTCCCCTTTACTAATTTCCCTCCCGTTTCTCCTATGTCTTTTACTTTTCTATCCAACCACCCTTTGTTAGGTTCTCTTGGCTTCCATCGGTTTTCAGGGATAGTGTCAGTTATTTCATACTGGACATCACCTGTTTTTGACTTATACTCTCGAATTTTTCTGCCATCAGCCAAGGTATAATAAACACCATGCCATTCTCTTTTGTAATCAGACACCTTTAATTTAGAAACCACTTGGTGCTCAATGGTAGAAAATTCTCCTGTAGTTAAATAGTCACCTGATGCTGCTGTAGCTGCATGCATAGCCCTGTAACTGTAATCCATGGTTTTTAATCCAAAATGTTTCTGTAAATACTGAACCGGAATAGCAGCAAACCGACTATAGCTATAAAGTAGAAGCTTACCTGCTTCGCCGAGCACTGCCTCTAGCCTTTCATTATCTCATCTGCTTCTTTTAACGGAATGAATGCATTTGGTTCTAGCTTATGTCCAGCTTCTGACCACTTTATTACTACGGTAGGCTCTCTAATTACAGATGGATCAATTAACGTATACTCTTTGGCATATTTTTTATTAAATGAGTGCAAGTCATTTATACTTTTAATCCCTAACTTCTCTCTTACCTCTGTTTTATTAAACTCGAAAATGTCTATCTTTCCAAAACTGCCATGTTGTAATAATATGAATTTTTCTGTGTCATGGATTGCATCCTTATTCACTTCATGGTCATTCTGCATACATTTTAGTTCCATCCCTTCCTCCATTGCTTCAATAAACTCTGTCGCTGTTTGTCTTACTTCTTGTAAAAGTTTTTCCTTGTCCTGTAAATCCTTACCTTTTGTCCAATTTGCTAAATAACTGAGAGAATAATCACTGGTATCTATACCAAAATAACTTGCTACAGTATAAGCAGTCATTTCTGCTTGGAATTCCTTTTCAGCAGTGGAAAGTTTATAGTGATTTTCATGCTTTACGTGATGTAATTTGGCATGAGCTAATTCATGTAGCAATGTTTTAACATTCTGCACCTCACTATTTCGAGGATTTAAACCAATGTGACCATTCTCTTTACCAGAAACGCCATAATAGAAAGCACCTTTTGCAGCACCTAGTTCCTCAAAAGGTTCTCCTACTGATACTTTCATTTCATTGGCTAAAATTTTGAGAATTTCCATGGTATCTTTATAGTTTTCCACCTGTCCGTCTAACCATTTATTTGGAAAGATATGAGGTAAATCACTTGATGTAGCTTCTGTTTGACTAATATCAAATACATGCCCTATAGAGAAATAAAGACGACTTCTTTTCTTTTCCAATTGATTTGCTTCTAATTTTTCTTTTTCCTCATCTGTTGCATCTCTCATATGCTTCCATTTCCCATCCTCTGTTTTAAACTTAGGAACTGTTTTATTTGGCACGAGAATTTGAATTCCTTTTTCTCCTTTCTTCACAGGGAAACCCTTTTCCTTCCAAAACTTAAAACTGCCTACTGCCCTTGCTCCTTGAAATTGGCTATGAATCAGTGCTGTGTTTCTAAGAGAATATTGATAAAAGTTCCCCATAAATGCTAAATATTCTTTGAGCTGTTCAGGAGTGGCAAAATAATTTTCAATGGCCTGATTCATTTCATTGGTCAATTGTTCAACTTGTTGCTTTTTGTCTATTTTATTACTACGCATACAATCACCTTCAACTCCATTAAAAAACCCCCTCTGCTTAAAGGGAGCTTTTATCGTTCTATTTCCTGTTCTTTGGATACTTGCTTCTTGTTGCTTTCTTTTGTTTTCTTTTTTTCATAAGGTTGCATCCCAAATTCAGCTAATTCATCAGCTGTTAGCTTTCTCTCGTAAGCTACAATACCATTCTCTCCTTCACTTTCTTTCCAATCCACAAATCCTTTAGGTTGAGAATTGTCCCCTATCGGCCTTTCTTTCATTTCATACCAGAATAAGTTGTTCATTGTGTCCTTATTTTCTTCAAATTCATGCTGCTTAGTTTTTTGTTTATTAAACCCTTCTTCCATTGCTCCAATAAATTCTGTCGCTGTTTCTCTTACTTCTTGTAAAAGTTTTTCCTTGTCGTGTAAATCCTTGCCCTGAGTCCAATTTGCTAAATAACTAAGGGAGTAGTCACTTATATCCATACCAAAGTAACTTGCTACAGTATAAGCAGTCATTTCTGTTTGGAATTCCTTTTCAGCAGTAGAAAGCTTCTGGTGATTTTTATGCTTTATGTGATGTAATTTTGCATGTGCTAATTCATGTAGCAATGTTTTAACATTCTGCAATTCACTATTCCGAGGATTTAAACCAATGTGCCCATTTCTTTTACCAGAATCGTCATAGTAAAAAGCTCCTTTTGCAGCACCTAATTCATCAAAAGGTTCTCCTACTGATATATTCATTTCATTGGCCACATTTTTGAGACTTTCCAGGGTAGCTTTATAGTTTTCCACCTGTCCATCTAACCATTTTTTTGGAAAAATATGAGGTAAATCATTTGATGTAGCTTCTGTCTGACTAATATCAAATACATGTCCCACTGAAAAAGAAAGACGGCTTCTTCTCTTCTCCAATTGATTTGCTTTTAATTTTTCTTTTTCCTCATCTGTTGCATCCTCTATACGTTTCCATTTCCCATCCTCTGTTTTAAACTTGGGATCCGTTTTATTTGGCACGAGTATTTGAATTCCTTTTTCCCCTTTCTTTACCGGAAAACCATTATCCTTCCAAAACTTAGCACTGGCTACTGCTGTTGCTCCCTGAAATTGGCTGTGAATCAATGCTGTGTTTTTAAAGGAATATTGATGAAAATTTCCTATAAGTGATAAATATTCTTTGAGACGTTCAGGAGTTGCAAAATAATCTTCAATATCCTGTTCTATTTCATTCGTCAAATGTTCAACTTGTTGCTTTTTATCTATTTTATTATTACGCGTATAATCATTTTCAACTCCAGTTAAAAACTCGCTCTGCTTGTAACGAGCTTCCATCGTTCTATTATTAGTCCTTTGAGTACTTGCTTCTTTTTTGCTGTTTTTTTGCGTTTCCACTAATTCTTGGTGCATTTTTCTTTCTTTTTCTAATTCTGTTTCTATCTGCTGAAGTTTTTCCCGTTGAGCTGGCGTTAAATCCATTTCTTTGATTTCATCCAATACTTCTCTCTTAAGCGCATAAACAACATCATATCCATATTTTTGTTCGAATTCCTTCGATTTGGATTCGTATTGCTGCTTGTTAAATGGAGTCGCTTCTTTTTGCTGATTTGGTTCAGGCTCACTTAACTCTTCCAAAACTTTTTGCATGAACAGCTTTTTAAAAGCTTCTCTGTCTTTATCACTGTCTAAATCATTCTCCACATTTTGTTTGTACAAGCCAGCAAATTCTTCAAGCTCATTGATCGCCTGTTTTTCCATTGCTTCTAACTGTTCTTTTGGTAACTTCGATCTAAGTACGGCATCCCAATACTGCCTTTCTATTTTCTCACGCTCTTTTACATAGCCTTTTTGTTCTGGATACCTCTGTTCATTTTGCTTGGCAAATAGAAGCTCGCTATACTTTCTTCTTAAATCTTTTTCTGTGCTCATCTCCTTACTCTCCCTTTCAATGTTAAATTTGTTTTTGATTGGCCTTAAAACATAACCTCTGCATTTTGCAAAAAAAGAAAAAAGCTTTGAGCAAGAAAAACTTGCTCAAAGCTTTTTTAGGGGGATAACCTATATTATTACTTTACCATGTAAATCATTGATCTTCGTATAGAATTCGTATGCAAAAAGTATATCTTCTTTTGCTTTTGTCAATTTGACTCTTTTAATAATCACATGTTCTTTCTTTGCATTCCTCTTTTATTTCAGGAAATTCATTTCCTTCGGATATCGAACCAACTCTGAAGTTACTTTGATAATCAATGTCGATAGAGAAAGTCGCTTCTTTATTATTATTAACTATTCCGCTAATTACCATTCCTCCCATAGGAGTACTATAATCACCTTTTTCAAAATCTACTGTACGGATATCTTTATAGTTATTTTTTAAAAACTTTTCAACTGATTCTTCAGCTTTACGAATTGTTTCATCATCAAAATCTTCATTATTTGAGTTCACAATGCAACCTCCTAATAGTATAATTGTAATAATAAAAATTGTTGAAATGAACAGTTTTTTCATTCGTATCACATCCTAACTGAGTAACTAATATCAAAAGATGGAGGACAAAATGATGGCGAATTCCCACAGTATAACAGACAAAGCTGCTTCTAAAATTTCCAATCTGTCTTACAGGAAAATTCAAAAAAGAATCTCCATTCAATCAACAACTAAAAAACAAGTTTGGGAGAAGATTGAAACCATTAAAAGCCCTGATACTGGATTAGACGGTTATGTACTCCAAAACCCCGACACAAATGAAATCGTTATCAGTTTCAGGGGAACAGAGCCAGATTCTCTTAAAGATTATGAAGAAGACCTTCATGGAATTATTCTTGGTGATTCCGATTATACCAAAAAAGAATACGGAAAAACACCTTATTTAGGAACCCCATCTCAAGACGCTGCTTTAACAACGGGGAAGGCAAAACTTAACTCCAAAGACAAAACCCTCACGTATACGAACAAAAACCAATTTACAGAAGCTGCACCCATTGTTGAAAAATATGTAAAAAAACATGGAGCAAACAACATCGTTTTTACCGGACATTCTCTAGGGGGAGGTCTTGCGCAGTATTTCGCTGTCAAACATGACTCAAACGCTGTTACGTTTGCTTCAGCTGACGTGTTTGACCTTTTATCCAAAGAAGATCAGGAACGGGCATTAAATGGGGAGTTTAAAGATAATATTATTTCTTACACATACCCTGACGACTTCGTGGGAACGTTTTATAAGCACTCTGTTGGTTCTGTATATTATGTCGGTGATCCAGCAGAGAACAATGGAAAAACCCTTAAGACACATCGTATCAAGAACTACGTAAGCGAGGATATGTATAATGAAGAAGGTTATTTACATCCTCATTTATTGTACGGCGAAAAGATTAAAGGCCAGTTACAATCCTCTCCATTGGAGTTGAAAAATAGTGGCGTTCATGACTTTCATATTCGCATCCAAACAGAACTTATGCATCAATTAGCCACGGAAATGGAGGAAAGTGAAGAACTAATTGCAACCACAAGAGCTGCGCTAATTCGATTACTGGACGATCATCTAGATTCAATGAAACAATTAAGAAATACATATAGAAACATAGTTGGATCAGGAAAATACGATAAATTAAATACCTCTCATGTGGATGAAATATTTCGTGAATTAACAAATGTTGGGGCAGATGGAATTCCTTCTTTAATCGATATAGATGAGTTTGAACATCTTTTGGAAAAGCTTCGAAAGAATCAAAATGATACAGGAGAAATAGCTTACCATATGGTTAAAATGAGTAAAAATTTTAAACAAATCGATCAAATACTTGCTCAATGGCTACATATACGTTAATAAGGGATGGTGAAACAATGAGTAGTAGAAGTGATTGGTGGAAAGATTACCTAGAAACTAAAGCACAAAAGGAAGCGTTAGAGAAGCAAATTAAACAGAACTTAGAAGAAAATGTGGACATTACAAAGATGCAATTAGAGCACAATTACGCTGTTTTGTCACTTTTACAAAAACATCAGGTTATTTTAAGCAAAATCAACCAATATTTTGACGGAAAAGCAAATCACGCCTTAATGGAACGCTTTATAGATAATATAACTCAACTCAAAGAAATGGATCGTATTTACAAGGAAAACTATGAAAATATTCAACTTAAACAATGGTTTTGGTAGGAATAAATCTTAATAAGTGAACCCATTCATTGAAAAGAAAAAGTTTTTAACAAGAAAAACTTGTTAAAAGCTTTTTTAGGATGCTAACCTATATTATTACTTTACCATGTAAATCATTGATTTTCGTATAGAATTCGTATGCAAAAAGTATAACTGGTTTACTGTTGCTAATTTCTTTTCTATTAATCACAATTTTTTTCTTTACATTCTTCTTTCCTTTCTGGAAATCCTTCACTTAGGCCTACGCTACCCACCTTATAATTACTTTCTACACCAGCTGAAAAATCAGCTTCCCCTTCATTAATAATTCCATCAACGGTCAATCCCCCCATTGGACTTTGATAGATGTCCACGATCTCGACAGACTTTATCCCCTCATAGTTATTCTTAATATATTGCTCAACAGCTTCTTGGGCTCTTTCTTTCGTTGCCTCATCATAAGTTTCATTGTTTGATTTCACATTACAACCCCCTAATAGTATAATGATTCCAAAAGACATCAAAAGTATTTTCTTCATCGAGCTAACCTCCTTATTCTCACTGGATTTAGAAGAGAATGTAGATATTACAAAATTGCACTTCGAACATAGTTATGCTGTTGAGTCACTTTCCCAAAAACATCAGAATATTTTAACCAAAGTCAATCAACATTTTGATGGAAAAGCAAGCCATGCCTTGATGAACCGCTTTATAGAGAACATCATTCAGCTCCAAGATATGTTCTTATTTTAACTTAACTTTTAACAGTAGATTTTGAATGCTCTACTCTCATTAGATGCAAATTTATTATGACCATTCATTTATGACCAGAAAACTTATTAAAATATGTTATAATAACTCTATATTTAACGCATTTCCCTTTTTAGGTGGTGAAGAAAGATGAACAATATTAAAACCTTTGTCTTGCTGCTCGGTGTATTAGGAATTAATACTTTACGATACGGATCTTATCTTTTAGAGGGATATACAAATGTATATTATTTAGTATTCTTTTTTTTAAATTTATTAGCTTTGATTGTTGTTATCCTATCAAGACTAAAAATAAGTGCTAAAAAAACTGATGAGAAAAAAGTTAACCGTAAATAAAACATGTTTAGTTGCATCTTTAAGCAAAGCATATAAATTAGAAGCATCCACTGTTATTATTTTGATGGCGATGATTTCAACCCTCAGACAACGGAAAATTACGTTGTAAGCAACAGAATTTCTCTATTTTAAGAGAAACTCACTATATAAAGCTTTTAGCAATAAATTTAGCATTTTCCATTAGAAGTTTTGGAATATGGCAAATAGCTTGACGATTTGTGAATTTGAAATGAATCATCAAACTTATTTATAGTGTAAAATCTGAGATTATTGCAACGCTATTTACCATACCTTCTCTTTTTTACATTACGCACGTACTTCTTTATATGATTCACCGGTTTGCAGTAAATGAAATATCACTCTTATTAATTTCTTCGTTACATGGCTTAGCACCACGTTATAGTGCTTACCCTCAGCTAGCCTTTTCTCATAGTAAGCCTTTAAAGTTGGCGAGTAAATGGCTGTTAATCGTGATGCATGATACATCGCCCAGCCAAGATGAGGAGATTCGCACTTATTGGCTTTTGCAGGAATGGAACTATAATTCGGCTCCACGAAATGGATCGTGTTTACAAGGCGAACTATGAACATGTTAAACTGAAACAGGGGTTTTGGTGAAAGGTAGTTTAAATAAAATTTATACAGTTTCTGAGATAACTGAAGGCATAAGGTAAGAAAAGTTAGAGCTGTGTTAAGCTTAAGGCGCAGCTCTAACCTCAACCAAAATAGAAAACTACGATTTCCCCCTGTTCCTCTTCGGGAATTCAAAGGTGATTTTCCCTTCCAAGTCTAACGTCAAATACGCATCAAACTTCTTTCCTTTCTTGCTTTTAAATCCCTTGATCAAATTCGTTCGCTTTCCTTTTAAAAGAGATTGAACAGCTGTTTGCGGCAACTTCTTCGTTAACATCGTTTTAGGCAGGCTAAATGTACATCCCTCTTGGTAGCTGCTGCATCCATAAAATATCCCCTTATCTTGCAGTTTGCCTGTTTGACACATAGGACAATCGCCAACATGGGAATGCTCTGTTACCTGGTTGATTTCACCTTTTAGCGTTGCCACTTGATGAGGCGCTTGTTCCAATAAATAAACACCAAATTTCTTTATATTAGCTACAAATTTATCTTGTGAGCCTTCCTTTCTCCCTATTTTCGCTAGATAAGTTTCCCATTTTGCTGTCATTTCTGGACTGGCTAGCAATGTTCCATCTACTGCTTGGCAAAGGATTTTCCCTTTTGATGTTACGTACACCACATTTTTCTTTATTTCAATATACTGCTGGTTTTTTAACGTTTCAATAATGCTTGCCCTGGTAGCCTCTGTTCCAATGCCTTCCTTTTGTTTCAAGATATGCTTTGCTTCTTCATCCTCGACGTCCTTGTCTGCATATTTCATCACTTGAATTAAGTTCCCCTCCGTATACGGTTTCGGAGGCTGCGTTTTTCCTTCTTTTATAAATACATCGACCATGCAGTCATCACCTTGCTTCATGGCAGGAAGCTGCGCAGGTTGTTCTTTTTGCTTCTGTTGCTTCTCCTGTGGAAATAATACCTTCCATCCTCGATTCTTTTCTACTTTTCCAGTTTTATAAAAGCTTAACCCTCGCACATCAATGATTACTTTTGTTTCTTCATATTCATAATCAGGTGCAAACATGGCCAAGGTTGTTGCTAAAATTTCTCGATACACATCCCTTTCTTTTTCTGTCAAACGTTCCAGCTGTGGAACTTGTTTGGTTGGAATGATGGCGTAGTGCTCTTGTACCTTCGAGCTATCCACGTACGCTTTTCTTGCTGCTGGATACTTCACAGAAAAAGAAATACCTAAAGACTCTTGATAGGCAGTCAAGTTTTGCTTCACATAAGCAAATTCATTCTCTGTAATAAAGTGACAGTCCGTTCGAGGATAAGTGACCAATTTCTTTTCATACAACCCTTGAACAATCTCCAGTACCATCGATGGACTGTACTTCCGTTGTTTGTTCATCTTTGTTTGTAACGTAGATAAAGAGTGCAGCTTCGGAGCTCTCGTTTTCTTTTTTGCCTTTTCTAGTTCTTTTACTTTCCCATCCTGCTCACCTTCTTGAATACCATGGGACTGTAAAATATCCATCGCTTTTTGTTTGGTATCATAGCGCTGATTATGCTTAGCCTCAAAGCTTTGCTCATGCACCGTCACATTTCCTGCCAGCTCAAAAAATGGTTGGGACGTAAAGTTTGCAATTTCTTCTTGACGTTTATAAATCAAATATAGCGTTGGTGTTTGTACGCGCCCAACACTAAATACCCCTTGTAACCCTTTCTTTTGTAAAAGCAATGTGTATAAACGAGAAGCATTCATGCCAACTATCCAATCACTATACTGTCTTGTTTGTGCTTCTTTATATAAAGCAATATAATCACAAACCACCCGTTCTGAAGTGACCCCATAAAGTTAGACAGATAATTTTACTAAGCAGCTATTAAGGTCTGAATTCGGTATTGTACCG